>JAJRVY010000198.1 GCA_024277065.1 Planctomycetota bacterium | reverse complement strand
CCCTTGGGGTTCTTGGCGCCGCACTCGCCGCACTGGCTCTTGTCCGGCGCAGTCTTCTGCTGGAGTCGGCGCAGATCCTGGATCGTCTCGCGCAGGGACGTGTAGCGATCCTCCGGCTTCTTCGCGATCATCCGCTGGATGACCGTCCAGAGCGGTTTGGGCACGTCCGGCGCGATGTCGGGCAGGGGTTTGGGATCCTGCGTCAGGATCGAGTAGATGATCTGGACGGTGTTCTCGCCCTCGTAGGGCCGCGCCTGCGAGAGCAGGAAGTACAGCGTGACGCCGAGCGAGTAGATGTCGGAACGCCCATCGACGGCGGTGCCCTCGAACTGCTCCGGCGACATGTAGTGCGGCGTGCCCATGACCTTCGTGGTCTTGGCGTCGGAGGAGAGGCTCTTGGCGAGCCCGAAGTCCGTGATCTTGAGCGTACCCGCGACGTCGAGCATCAGGTTGTCGGGCTTGATGTCGCGATGGACGATGTTCGCTTCGTGCGCCGTGGCCAGCGCGTCGCAGGCCTGGAGCGCGATGGGCAGCAGCTTCTCGGCCGTCAGCACGCCGTCGCGCTTCACGACGTCCGAGAGCGTCTCGCCCTCGACGAACTCCATGATCAGGTAGTGCAGACCCCGGCGCTCGTCGCGATCGACCTTGTGAATGGCCACGATGTTGCGATGGTTGAGCTGCGCCGCCGTCACGGCCTCGCGGATGAACTTCTGCACGAACTCGAGGTTCGAGCTGAGGCTCTGCAGCATGACCTTGAACGCCACGGGGCGCTGCAACGTCTGGTCGATGGCCTTGTAGACGGTGCCGAAGCCGCCCTCGCCGACCTTCGCGACGATGCGGCAGTCGCTGATGACCTGCCCGACGAGGTAGTCCTCGACGTGATCGGTCGCAAGCGAGATCGAGGACTCGATCGGCGACTCCACGCCGCACGCGCTACACGTGAAGGTCTCCGAATCCGCCTCCGCCGGGACGCTGTTGGGCGTCCCGCAGGACGGGCAGTCGAGGCTCAGTTCGGCCACGTGATTCGTAGTGCCAGTGTTCTCGCCGGGGTTCGGTCGGCGCTCAGCCGATCACACTTCCGAAGCGCATCTGAACCAGGAACGGGCGGTTGCGGACAACGCCCGCCTTGGACAGATCGACCTCCACGCGCTGGCTCTCGCCGGGTGCGAGGCTCGGCATGGACTGCCAGCCGGTCTCGCCGGTGACGTCCTCGCCCTGCGTGTCGAGGAACAGGACGTTCAGCTCGAGGCTCTGGAGCGGACGCCCCGAGACGTTCTCGAACTCGATCCAGAGCTGCGGCGGCGCGCCGTCGAGGCCCAGGCGCAGGTCCTCGGGCGAGATCCCGACGCATTCGACGGAGTCGTTCAGGACGAGCGTCCCGGCCACGCCGTTCTCGCGCGCGGTCATCGCGATGGGCTCGGCCTGCAGCACGTCGATCTTCGTCGCCAGCACCTTCTCACCGGCGGCGACACGCTCCTCGAAGGCGCGGCTCGTCACGGTGAAGTCGAAGTCGTCCTGGCCCTTGAACAGCACGAACGACGTCTCCGCGGTGACGTCGGTCTCGAAGGGCAGGGCGATGGTGCCGCCCTGGCTCGGCGGGTAGTAGAACGTGACGCGCGCGGACAGGTTGTCCACATCCTCGCGGGTCAGGTTCGCGAGCCGATACCGCACCGTGCCCGTCGTGCCCAGCGCCGAGCGATCCACTTCGACGATGCGCACGACGCCGGGCACGGGCTCGTCGCCGGGCTGGTCGTCCGAGAAGGCCGACGCGTCCTTGTCGCCCGCTCCCCCGGTCGTGCCACACGCGCCCACAGCCAGGGCCAGCACCAGTACCGGCACGAAGGCCGGCGCGGATCGAAGCAGGTGTCCGTGAATGCTCATGGTGTTCACTCAAATGGGATGACGCAACGGAAGCCGATCTGGGGGGCGTTCACGTCCCACGATCTCTCCGTCAGCACTCGATACTTGTTCTTGTCGGGATCGCCGTCGGGAAACGCGTTGAAGGCCTCGGGGGACGGGACGGCGTCCTTCAGGAGCTCGAGGGTCCAGGCCCCGCCGCCCTGGGTGTAGGGGACGTCGAAAGCGAAGGAGCCCTTCGTCCAACCACCGCCGATGAACCAGCGATCGGCCAGCCACTCCCAGGCGTTGCGGGCCATGTTGAGCACGCCCCACGCCGACGCGCCGTCCGGGCAACTGTCCACGGGTCCGGGATCCCGCTGCCCACCGATGAAATGGACGCCCGGCGTGCCGGGCTGATCGCCCCAGGGATACGTGCGCGTGCCACCGGACGGGTCGCCGGTCGCGGCCCACACCCACTGCGCACGCGTCGGGAGCTGCTTGCCGGCCCAGGTCGCGAAGCCGGCCGCGCCCTCCCAGGAGATCCCGGTGGCCGGAAGCTCGGCGCCCCCCGGGGAGGCGGCCGGGTCGGCGCCGCGTTCGTACTCCGCGTACGCGGCGCCGCTCACCTCGGTGCGGTCGCACAGGAACGACCCGACGCCGCCCCCGGCCGGCACCCAGACCATGCCGTCCGGTATGGCGACCGGCACGGTGATGGTGCCCCCGGACGCGGCGACCTCGACCGGCGCCGACACGGTCGCGTCGCCCTCGGCCCCCGTGACGGTGGCGTCGAACGAGCCGCAGCGCACGCGACGAGGGTTCGCCGCCGACACCGTCGGCGGGGCCACGCCGCCGTCGCGCGGCGTGAGCACGATCGCGCCCTGCCGGAAGTCGGTGCGCGGGCCGCGCACGCCTTCGAGCACCGCGGCGTCCCCGACGAACGCGAGCGTCACGACGCCCGTCGTCGAGAGGATGGTCTGCCGCCGCGAACGCGCCGCGGCGATGCTCGGGTGGGCCTCGGGCAGCCCGCGCTCGATGCGCGCGAGGATCTGCGCGAGCGTATCGAGGGCCGCGTCGTACTCCTGCGCCGCAACCAGGCTGTCGGCCTGCGAGACGCCCAGCGCGCCCACCTTCTCGAAGCCCGGCTGGTACTCCGGCGCGTAGTCCACGGCCGCGAGGTACGCGGTGAGCGCGGCGTCCTCGTCACCGGCGGCCTCGAACGCCTCGCCACGCCGAATGGAGAGCCGCGCCAGGCCGCGTTTGGCGTCGCTCCGCAGTCTTCCGTCCACAGCGCCGGCCGCCAGGGCGCGGTACAGCTCCAGGCAACGCTCCTCGACGTTCGCATCCCCGCTCTCGAAGAGCGTCTCGGCGCGCTCGAACGTCACCGTGTCACGCAACTCGAGGAGTGGCCGGAGGCGGTCGTTCGCTGCCGCCGAATCCGTATCCGCACGCAGTGCGGCGATCGTGCGCTCGTACTCGCCCAGCAGAGGATCCCAGCCACGATCCAGCTCTTGCACGTAGTACGTGAGGTCGCCCAGCCGGTGCAGTTCCTCCTCGACGGAGGCAGCGCGCGCGGCCGTCCCGGAGAGGACGCTCGCGACGCACACCATCAGGATCCGGCTCAACCTGAGATCCGGCACTCGATCCCTTCCGTCAACAATGCGCTCCCAGCGCCGACGCCCACACGTGCGGACCTCGCCCGGCGACCCTCGCCTCACGGAGCGGTCGCAGGGTAGCAGCCTGCGCAGACTCCGGGAAGAAGGCGCGCAACTTGCGCCACGTTGTCCATGGGAACACGCTCTCAGAGCGGAACGAACGCCTTGGCGTACGGTGACAACGTCAACCGCACGCCCGCGCGCCCTGTCACGTCGCGAAGAACGCCGAGTTCCTCATCGTCAGGAAGCGTCGAGAGTACAACCTCGGCCGCCGCCACGTCGGCCAGCACGCGCTCGAGATCCGCCGTCCGCCCCAGCACCGGGATGCCGTGGATGTGCCGCCGGCGCAGCGTGGGATCGTCGTCGAGGATGCCCACGGGCGTCGCCGACTCGCCGCCACGTGCCCGCAGAGCGCGCAGACACAGCGTCCCGGCCTCGCCGGCGCCCACGACGAGCACGCGCTACCCGCCCTGGTGGAAGCAGCCGAAGGCGTCGAACAGGAAGCGCGTCAGCGCGCGGGCGCCGAACAACAGCACCACCAGCAGCGCGGCGTCCATCACGAACACGGCGCGGCTGAAGACGGACTCGCGGAACACGAAGACGACCACCAGCGTCCCCGCGATCGACGCGGCGCCGATGCCGCGGGCGAGATCAGCGGCGTCCGTGACGCCGAAATAGCGCCAGACGCCGCGGTACGCCCGAAACGCCGTGAGCGCGATCATCTGCACGGCGACGACCACGGGCAGGGAGTCCTCGAGCAGGACGCGATCGAGGAGCGGGACGTTGCCGTCATAGCGCAGCAGGTAGGCGCCGACGTACGCCGCGCAGGCCAGGACGAGATCCGTCGCGAACGGCCCCAGGATGCGGGCGTAGTTCAGGAACGTGCGCCGCAACTCCTCGGACCGTTCCGCGTCGGCGGGCCGCGCCGCCGGCGCGTAGACCTTCACGTGCCCGAGGACGACGCCCATCACGGCCGAGACGCAGATCCCGATGGCGAGCAGTACGAACGTGCCGAGCCAGCCGAGACTCGTGGCCGCGACGGCGAAGCCGCCGAGGACCGCCGACGCCAGCCAGAGCACGTGCACGGCGTCGCGCTCCGGCATGCCCAGCGCCACGAGCCGGTGCGAGAGGTGGTCACGGCCGCCCTGGCTGATGCGCCGGCCGTTCCAGCGACGTACGACCGAGACGAGCGCGGTGTCGAGGATCGGCACGGCGAGCGCGAGCAGGGGCGCCGCCAGCACGAACGCGAGTTGCCCGGCCTCGCGGTGCGTCGCCAGCAGGCCGGATGCGGCGAGGGCGAACCCGAGGGGCAGCGAACCGGCATCGCCCATGAAGATGCGCGCCGGGTGGCGATTCCACGGCAGGAAGCCGGCCGCGCCGCCGGCGACGGAGAGCGCCACCAGCACCGCGGCGCCGGCTCCGCCACCGGGGACGAGCGCCGCGCAGGCAGCCACCGAGACGCCGCTGATGGCCGCGATGCCAGCGGCCAGCCCGTCCATGTTGTCGAGCAGGTTCACGGCGTTCGTGATGCCAACGACCCACAGGAACGTCAAAAGGATGGAGAGCACCGGAATCTCCGGCCAGCCGGCCCGCACGCCCAGCGCGAGCAGCACGCCCGTCGCGGCGATCTGCGCCACGAGCTTCGTGACCGGTCGCAGCCCCGAGATGTCATCGACCAGTCCCGTCACGAACAGGATCACGACGCCGGCGGCCACGCCGAGGACCTGTGCCGTCGGCACGCCGGACGTCGCGAGGCCCGCGAGCAGGCCGCAGACGATGGCGATGCCCCCGAGCAGCGGAGTCGGCGCGCTGTGCCAGCGATCGCTCTTCGGACGGTCCACGGCGCCCGCCCTGCGCGCGAGGAGGATCGCGAGCGGCGTCACGACGAGCGCCGTGATCAGCGCTGCGCCGAAGGGGGCGAACGGAACGAGTTGCTCCACGGTCGAGGTTCTCCTGGCCCGGGAACGCTAGCCCGTACTATTCATGAGGCTCGCGCACTCCGTGACGGGGGGCGATGCGAAACCGAGGCGGGGCGCGAGAGCAGGCGGCGCCCGCGGCCCGTCAGCTCTGCTCGCGGACGATCGTGACGGGGCAGTGTGCGGTGCGCGCGACGCGCTCGGCGACGCTGCCGAGGACGATGCGCGCGAGCGCGCCGTGGCCGTGACTGCCGACGACGATGTGATCGACGCCCTCGCGCTCGGCGCAGGCGACGATCTCGTGCGCCGCCGCGCCGACCTCGACGATGGCCTGCACGGCCGGTCCGGCGGCGTCCGCCCCCTCGGCGTGCCGGGCCTCGACGCGCCGCGTCACCTCGGCCAGCTTGCGTTCGGCGGACTCGCGCACGACATCGAGCTGCGGCGTCGGGTAGCCGGCGGGCAGTTCCACTGGGAGTACCGTCGGGACGTAGTCCACGACGTGCAGCAGCACGATCTTCGCCCCGAACGTGCGCGCGAGTTCCAGCGCGAAGTCCAACTCCGTCGGGTGATCGTCGGCCAGGTCCACGGGAACGAGGATCTTGCGAATCATGACGGGATCATCTCCGTGCGGTTCACGTCGCACTCTCCACGATACGGGGCATGGTACGCGCGCGGGGCTCCGCAAACCCGTGATTCAGACTGCCTGCGCGAGTTGCGCGTAGGCGTCCAGCAGTCGCGCCGCCTGCCGCTCCCACGACAGCCCGCCCGCCAGCGCCGCGCGCGCACGGTCGCCGCAGGCCGCCGCCAGCGACGGCTCCGCCAGCACCGTCCGCAGCGCCTCGGCGACGGCTCCCGGGTCGGCGGGGGCGCGCCCCGGATAGAGCACGCCGGCGCCGGTATCGCGCACGAGCCGTCCCACGGCGGGCAGATCCGGAGCGACGACGGGGACGGCGGCCGCCAGGCACTCGAAGAAGCTGCGCGGGACGGTGAGTCGCGCGGCGCGATCCCCGGGCGCCGCCGGCAGCACGACGGCGTCCGCCGAGGCGCAGAGTTCCAGGATCTCGGCCTCGGGCGCCGGCGGCAGGAGCCGCACGCGCTGCGACAGGCCCTCCTCCGCGGCCACGGCCATGACGTCGGCCGCGGGGCGCGACCACCCGAGCAGCGCGAGCACATGTCCCTCGCCGAGGATGCGCAGGGCGCGCACGGCGACCGCGGCGGCGGCGCCCTCGTCGCGCACCGCGACGACGCGGTCCCCGGGGTACACGCCGAGCCGCGCGCGCAGGCGATCCGCCCGGCGCCGCGGCGACGCGACGAAGCTGTCGTGGACGACGACGCCGCGCGGCCCGCCCCACCGCTCACGGGCGTCGTCCGCTAGGTCGCGGGAGGCGGCCACGACGAGATCGGCGGCGCCGCGCACATCGCGCTGCACGCGCTCCTCGCCGCGCCGCAGGTAGGCGATGCGCAGTTCGACGGCGGCGCGCCGCGCGCCCGCGGGCAGCTCGGCGGCGGCACGCGCCGCGACGTCGAGGCGCGAGGTGCCGTCGTCGTCCAGCACGAAGCGCGCACCCGTGTCCCGCGCCGCGTCCGCGACCGGCCCCGCCACGTCGATGCCAAAGGCGTGGTAGGCATCGAAGGCCCCGCGCGCCACGGCGGCGCGCACGACGGGTTCGTAGCGGCGGGCCCGGCGCGCGGCCCGCCAGCACGACGCGGCGCCCCGATCGCGTGTCCATCCGGGGAGCGGCGTCCGCACGAGCACGACCGGCCCGTCCTCTTCCTCCGGTTCCGCGCCCCGCGACTGCACGCCGAAGAGCGTGACCTCGTGGCCGGCCGCGCCGAGCGCGCGGGCATGCGCCCGCGCGCGACGGTCCGTGCGCAGGTCGCTGGGCGCAATGCAGGCTATTCTCATGGCTCTCGTGGCGGTCATGACGGAGTGCGCGGCGCGGCGCACGCGCCAGGGCATGTCGCCCTCACCGCCGCCGCCGCCCATCCCTCATCGGCGCGACGACGGCCGCCGATCGAGCCGCGCCAGGACGGCGTCCGCCTCGGCGCCGCGCCCGACGGAGCGCAGATGCCGCGCCCACCCGCGCTGCGCGTGGTCGCGATCCGGCACTACGTCGCGCAGCGCCTCGAGCGGCAGCTCCCGGGCGAGTGCCTCACGCCAGGCACGCGAGAACGCCTGCGGGACGAGGGCGCCGGCCTCGCGCAGGGCGTCCATGGCCGTGTCGTCGCCGGGCCCATGGGGGTTGCGCGCCGTGCCCAGCAGGTCCAGGTAGAGCAGCCCGATCTGCAGGTTGACGTCGGCGTGCCCGCGGCTGACGCGCCGCGCCGCGGCGAACGCCGCGAGCGCGGCGTCACGCCGCGCCGCGGCCTCGTCCACGGACGTCGTGAGTTGCAGTGCCGTGACGTGCGCGAGCCCCAGCCAGAGATGGGTCTCGTCGAGACCAGGCTCCTCGCGCGCCGCCTCGGCCAGGACGAGCGCCGCCTGCGCGGCGCGGCGCTCGGCCTCCGTGGGCGAGCCCGCCGCGGCGAGCCCCGCGAGTTGCTCACGTCCCAGCACGAGCAGCCGCTCGCCGTACGAGGCCCCGGGAGCGTGACCGTCCGCGACGTGGGCCCAGCGCGCCGCAAGGGCCGCCAGCGGCAGGGTGGTGGACAGGATGAGCGCTGCGGCGAGAGCGCGTCGCAGCTTGCGGCGCCCGGGAGCCTCGTGCCCGGCGCCGGCCGCCCCGCCGTTCGGCGCCCCCTCCGGCCGCGCGGCGAGCGCCGCGGGCAGCGCGAGGAAGGCGGCGAAGGGGATCGCCACGGGCGCGAACTGCGTCGGGAAGTCCGCGAGTCCGGCCACGAGAGCGGCCACGCTGCCGCCGGCGGCGCCAGCCGCCAGCAACGCGCAGCCCACGTCGGGGCTGCGCAGCGCCCGGCGGCCGCGGACGACGAGCACGAGGATCCACGCGGCCATCAGGGCGAAGCCGAGCACGCCGATGTCGGCCAGCACGTTCAGCGGCTCGGAGTGCGCGTACCAGAGTTCATCGGGCGCATCCACCGACTGCACGCGGTGGATGGCCCGCCCGAAGGAGCCGAGACCGCTGCCGAACGCGGGGTTCGCGCGGAACAGATCCCACGTCGAGAGCCAACCGGCGAAGCGCGGCTCGATCGGCCCGGACTCCCCGCGCAGGTACGGCAGCAGGAACTCGAAGCGGGCGCGCAGCGCCGGCACGAGTGCGGCCGCCGCCAGCCCGGCGACGGGGACCAGGACCGCGACCCCGCGCAGCGCGCCGCCCGTCCCGCGGCGCCCCCCCCGCCACAGCACACCGCCGGCCAGCCAGGCCGTCACGACCAGCCCGCCGCCCGCGGCCGCGAGCATCCAGCGGCTGAGCGACAGCACGACGCCCGCGCCGCAGATGGCGAGCACGGCGCCCCACACGGCAGCCACGCCCAGCCGCCCCTCGTGCCAGGCATCGGCTGCGAGGGCGAGGGCGGCGCAGGCGCCGAGGGCGCCGAGCGTCGCCAGCACCGACGGCATGACGAACGTCCCCGTCACCCGCCCGAGGCTCGAGACCTTGCCGAAACCGAGGATGGTGTCGGCGCCGAGATGGGTGGCGACGATGCCGTACGCACACTCCGCCGCCGCGAGCACGGCCACGAACGTCAGCACACGCCGGGCGCACACGACGCGCCCGGGGCCGCCGCAGGCCGCGAGCACGGCGGCGCCCGACGCGATCAGCGCCGCGACCTGGGCGACCGCGACCCACGTGCCGTACGTCCAGGCCGTCGCGCCGAACGCCAGTTGCGCCAGCCCCAGCACGAGCACCGCGGCGAGCGGCAGGAGGGCGCGGCGCGCGCCGCGCGTGCCGAGCAGCGCCCCGGAGACGGCGAGGCGCGCCGCGGCGAGCAGCGTGAGCACCTGCACGAGCGCCAGCGGGAGCAGCGCGTCGAGCGCCAGCCGCACGAGACGCGGCGCGCCCTCGGCGACCTCCATGCGCGGCGGCGCGCCCAGGCCGATGCAGGCCACGACCACGGCGGCGGCGAGAAGGAGCAGGGCGTGCTCGCCCGCGCGGCGGACGTCAGCCGTCATGGCGCAGCGCAGCCTCGAGGGCGACGAGGGCGTAGACCGCGGGACCGAGGCCGTCGTCCCCCCGGCGGTGGGCGGTGGCGAGCGCGTCCACCGCAGCGCCGTCGAGATGGTCGCGGAGGCGCGCGCCCGGTGCCAGCAGCAGATCGCTGACGACGTGCGCCGCCTCGCCGCGCAGCCACTCGGCGACCGGCACGGCGAAGCCGTGCTTGCGGCGGCGCACGATGTCGCGAGGCAACAGGCCGCGCAGGGCGCGCCGCAGGAGCCGCTTGCCCCCTCCGTGCTCCCGCGCCGCGAGCCCGCCCGCCAGATCGGCGACGCGGTCGTCCAGGAACGGCACGCGGTTCTCGAGACCACAGGCCATCGTCATGCGGTCCTCCTTCGCCAGGAGGTCGTCGGGCAGATAGACCGCGAGGTCCGCCGCGCGGGCCCCGTCGGCGAAGCTCGGCGCACCGCGGAACGCGTCGCGCACGCGGGTGAGCACGGGCGCCGGGGCGCGGTCGCCGAGCAGCCGTGCGCGCCACGCCGCGGGTACGACCGCCAGACGCTCGAGGTAGCGCGCCGCCGGATCGCCGACGGCGCACGACGCCGCCAGCTTGCGCGCCAGCAAACCGGCCGTGCCGAGGGCGCCGCGGCGCGAGGTGGGCAGGAGCGCGGCGGCGGCGTGGGCCGCGGCGCGCGTGCCCGGAGGCGGGGCGCCGAGCGTGTAGCGGCGATACCCGAGGAACAGCTCATCCGCCCCGGTTCCGGTCAGCACGACGGTCACATGCCGCGCCGCGACGCGCGACAGGGCCAGGACGGCGAGCGCCGACGAGTCGCCGAACGGCTCGCCGAAGTGCCGCGCACACGCCGTGATGAGTTCGGGGAGTTCGGCGGCGGTGAGCGACGCCTCGACGTGTTCGGCGCCGAGCAGCGCGGCGCTGCGACGGGCGAGAGCGCCCTCGTCGTAGACGCCCTCGCCGGGGAAGGTCATGGCGAACGTCCGCAGCGGCGCGCCGGCCTCGCGGACGAACGCGGCAACCGCCGCGGAGTCCAGGCCCCCCGACAGGAACACGCCCATCGGCGCATCGCCCATGAGGTGGCGCCGGACCGACTGCGCGAGCGCTGCGCGCACGGCGCCCGGGTCCGCGGCCGCGCCCGGCCGCAGAGGCGGGGGCGGCGCGAAGCAGAGGCTACGCCGCCCGTGCGGACCGAAGACGACCGCACTGCCGGAGGGCACCTTCTGCACGCCGCGCGAGAGCGTGCGCGGCGCCGGCACGACGCCGAGCACCAGGTAGTCGCGCAGCGCGTCGCGGTCGAGCGCTCCCGTGCGCGGCAGTGCGCCCGGCTCCGACGCAAAGCGCAGCGTCGAGCGCGCCGGAGCGTGGTAGTAGAGCGGCTTGATGCCGAAGCGGTCCCGCGCGAGGACGGTCTCACCGCTGCGCGCGTCGTGGATCGCGGCGGCGAACATCCCGCGCAGGCGGCCGAGTCCGGGCGCGCCGAACGCCGCGTAGAGCGGCGCGACGACGGCGGTGTCGGGCCCTGCGGGCACGCTGACTCCGCGCGCGGCGAGTTCTCCGCGCAGCTCCCGGTGGTTCCAGATCTCGCCGTTGACCGTGGCCACGACCGCCCCGCTGAGGGTGGTGTACGGACCCGACGGCGCGGCGGGGTCGGTGACGTGCAGCCGGGCCGCGCCGAGCACCGAGGTGCCGGCCGCAATCACCGCCCGCTCGCCCGGACCACGGTGCGCGAGCGACGCCGTCATGCGACGCACCTCCCCCATCGCCGCCTCGGGAGAGGCGGACGCACTCGGGGTAGCGAGGCCACAGATGGCGCACATGACGATGTCGCGGAGGAGACCGGGAACGGTCAGATCGTACGCTTGGACGACCGAGGACACCGATTCCCGTCTCGCGGGGCGCGATCAGGCACCGCCGAGACGTGGCACCGGCGCTCGCCGCGGGGTGCGCTACGCACAGACGGACGCGAGCACCGACGCCAGTTCGCCCGCGAGTGACGCGTAGGAGTAGCGGGCCACGCGCGCGCGCCGCTCCTCGCGCGCGGCGGCGTTCTCCGGACCGGCGGCGAAGCGTCCGCGGATCCAGGCCAGTGCGCCGCACGTATCGTCCGGAGCGAACGTCGCCCCGCCGGAGATGTCGCGCAGGATGGCCGCCGCCTCGCCGTCCGGCGGGCCGAGCAGCAGCAGCGGCACGAGCGCGCCGAAGGCGTCGTAGATCTTGGTCGGCACGACGCCGCGACGGTGGCGCGGGGCGATGCCGAGCACGACGTCGGACGTGCGCAGCTCCGTCAGGACGCGCGCGCGGGACACGAGACCGTGGAAGCGCACGGTGTCGCCGAGCCCACGCCGCGTCACGGCAGATCCGAAGCCCGGATCCACACGGCCGAAGAGGTCCACGGAGACGCGCGCGAACTCATCCGGCGCGCGGACCCGCCACGCTGCGAGAACGTCGAGCAACGGGCCGGACGACAAGGCCGGGTGGTCGTACATGCGCCCCGCGTAGACGATGCGAAACCCGGCGCCCGTCCGTGCGGGTGGCTCGTCGCCGGCGACCTCGAGGAAGCCATTGCGTACGGCGGTCGGCGACGGGCCGAGGGCTTCTCGGCGCAATGTGGCGGCGAGCCCCTCGTCGGCGGTGGTGATGGCAGACGCCCGCGCGAGCCAGCGCCGCTCGAGCCGCGCGTCGAGCGCGCGTCGCAGGGCGCCGTGCGGGTAGCCGTTCCAGTTGTGCAACCAGGAGTCACGCAGGTCCGCCACCCACGGCAACCCGTGGCGGCGGAGCGCCGCGCCGGTGCGCAGGTGCGTCCACGGACTGGACGTCATCCAGACGACGTCGAACGGGCACTCGGCATGCAACCGGCGTGCGGCCGCCAGGGAGGGGCGGTGGAAGCCGCGCCAGGCGTCCGGCACGTAGAGCGCGTCGCGAACGATGCGCCGCACGACGCCCGTGCCGCGCCCGGATGCCGCCGCCGACTCCGCACGGCCGGCGGGCGCGCCGCGCTGCCACGGGTAGCGCGCCTCGGCCACGCGCACGACGCGCGGAGGATCGGTCCACGTGTCGTCGTCGGACGTCGCGTAGTTCCCGTCGCGCACGGTGAGCACCGTGGGCTCGAAGCCGTGCTCCTCCAGATGGCGGAAGAACCCAAGGGAGCGCTTGGCCCCGGCGTCCACCGACGGCGGGAAGTAGTAGGCGACGAGCAGTACGCGGCGCATCGAAGCCGCAACCTATCGCTTTGTACGGTCACCGGCACCTGTTCCACTGCCGCCGTGGCCCGCATCTCCATGCTTCGCGCGAACCCCTTCACGCACGACGCCCGCGTCGCGCGGGAGGCCCGCGCTCTCAGCCAGGCCGGGCACGAGGTCACGCTGCACTGCCTCGCGCGGCCGGGGCTGGCGGAGAGCGAGTGCGTGCGCGGCTTGCAGATCGTGCGCCACGCTGAACCGGGCTGGCTGTCCTGGACGGGACCCCGGCGCATCGTCCCCCTTCTCCGTTGGTACGAGCGCTACGAGTTCCTGGCCCACGCCGCGGCAGCCGACCGGCCCGACGTCGTGCACGGCCACGACATCGAAACGCTCTCGCCTGCCGCCGCGCTCGCCCGGCGCGCCCGCGCACTGCACGTCCACGAGGACCACGAGCTCTGCCTAGACAAACTCGGCCAGGGACTCGCCGACTGGGTCGTGGGCGCCAAGCGCGCCGCGATGAACGCCCTCACCGCGCACCTGCGACGGCGGGGCGCAGCGCTGGAGCGGCGGCTGATCCCCCGCGCCGCGGGTCTGCTCACGGCCTCGCCGCTCTACGCCGAGGTGCTCGAGCGCCGCTACGGCGTCGCGCCCGTCGTGCTCCTCAACACGCCGCCCCGCAGCGATCCTGCGCCGACGCCCCTCCTGCGCGCACGGGCCGGCCTGCCGCCCCCTGCCCACGTCGTGCTCTACCAGGGCGGGATCACACCGTCGGGCGGCGCGGAACAGGCGATCGACGCCGCGGCAGAGTTCCCGGACGGGTGGTTCCTGGTGTTCCTCGGCGTGACGTGGATGCGCGCGCGCCTCGAAGAACGTGTGCGCAAGAGGGGGCTCGCCGAGAAGGTCCGGTTCCTCGACCCCGTGCCCCCGGACGATCTCCCGCCCTGGACCCGCGCCGCGGACATCGGTCTCGCCCCCATCCGCCCCACGAACCCCGGCCAGGCACTGTCCCTCGCGAACAAGCTCTTCGAGTATCTGCAGGCGGGCCTGCCGATGGTGGTCAGCGACATCCCGGCGCAGGCGGCGCTGGTGCGCGACCTGCGGGCGGGCGAGATTCTGCCCGATGTCACGCCGGCCGCCATCGCGCGCGCCGTGCAGCGCCTGGCGCGGTATGGGGAGGCCGACCTTGCGGCCTGGGGCGAGCGCCTGCGCGCCACCGCCCACGAGCGCTACTGCTGGGAGATCGAGCGCGAGAAGCTGCTCGCGCTCTACGAGAAGATACTGGTCCGTTGAGCACGGTGCGGCTGCGCGCCGCATGCGGAACGAACGGCGTGCGCAGCGAAGGCGAAGGGGGGTTCGTTTCTTGTCGCGGGGTGCTCTGCGTCTCCTGCACATTCAGCGCGTGCTGCGACTCGCGTACTGGCTCCTCGGACATCCGCTCGCACTCTTCGGCCTCGCGCGTGGGGCGTCGCCGCGTGACCTGATCTTGCGCGAGGATCTGCGCGGGCTCGGGTACGACATTCCGTTCAAACAGGCTCGCGGGCTCGGTGAATCGCGGTTGAACGTTCGTCTCGTGACGAAGCTGGCCGACACGTTCTCGGGCGCGTATCCGCGCACCCTCCTTGACGTGGGCGCCGCCCGGGGATCGTTCTCGAGGGCGGCAGCCATCGCCTTCGGGGGGATCCGCTCGTACGCGTTCGAGCCGCTCCCCGGCGAGTTCGCCGTCCTGCGCCGCGGCGTGCAGCGCGCGTTTCCGTTCGCCCTCGGCGACCGGACCGGACCGGCGACCATCCACGTCAGTGCCAATGCGGGCTCGTCGTCTCTCGCGCGGATGCTCGGCGCCCACGTTGCCGCCTTCCCGGGGACCGGCGTGGTCCGCGAACATGAGAGCGAGACGCGGCGCCTCGACGACGTCGTCGAGACGGAGGGCATCGTCCTCGAGTCACCCGTCCTGATGAAGATCGACGTCCAGGGCGCCGAGCACCGCGTGCTCCGCGGTGCGGTGCGGACACTCGAGCGCGTGGACGCCCTCATCGTGGAGATGTCCTTGCGCCCTCTGTACGAGGATCAGCTCATCGCCGACGCCATGACGTCGGAACTTGCGGCGCTGGGCTTCCGGCACGCCGCGACGTTCGACGAGATCCGCACCGCCGGCGGCGAGCTCGTGCAGGTGGACGGTCTGTTCCGCCGCGCATGAGGTGCCGACCGTTGATGACCCGGCGACGCCGCCGTGCGGTCGTCGCGCGCCCTCGTGGCCGCGACGCCGGCCCGGCCTGACGGGATTGTTCCTGCGCACTCCCCGGCCATCGGTGGGAAGATGCCGTCTGGCCGCGATGAACTCGCCCGGCGCACCACTGGGCCGGGACGCAGACCGCTCGAGAACCGGACGCGGGATCGCGGCGTACGAGGAACGACACTCCATGCGAACAGCACTCGTCTGTGGCGCCGGCGGCTTCATCGGAGGGCACCTCGTCCGCAGGTTGCGCGACGAGGGCTGCTGGGTACGTGGCGTGGACGTCAAGGAACACGAGTTCCGCGAGACGGGCGCCGACGAGTTCATGCTCCTCGACCTGCGCGACGAGCGTGCGTGCCGCACGGCCCTGACCCGTGGCGACGGATCGTTCGACGAGGTCTACCAGCTCGCGGCGGACATGGGCGGCATGGGCTTCATCCACGCCGCCGAGTGCGAGATCCTGCGCAACAGTGCGCTCGTCAACATCCACATGACGCACGTTGCGTCCGAGTTGCGCGTGCCACGCTACTTCTTCTCCTCGTCGGTGTGCGTCTATCGCGACATGCAGCCGGGTGAGCCCGAGATGACCGAGGACCAGGCCATCCCGGCCAATCCGGACAATGAGTACGGCTGGGAGAAGCTCTACGCCGAACGCATGGCGCTCGCCGCCGCACGCAACCGTGGGATGACGGTGCGGATCGCGCGCTTCCAGAACTGCTACGGCCCCTACGGCACGTGGGAGGGCGGGCGCGAGAAGGCGCCGGCAGCCATCTGCCGCAAGGTCGCCGAGACGGCGGACGGGGGCACGATCGACGTCTGGGGCGACGGCAGCGCCATGCGCTCGTACACGTACATCGATGACATGGTCGATGGCATCTACCGCCTGATGCACTCGGACGTCGCGGGCCCGGTGAACATCGGATCGCCGGAGTACAACTCCGTGAACGACCTCGTCACGACCGTCGCGCAGGTCGCCGGGAAGACGATCGAGATGCATCACGTGGACGGTCCGGTCGGAGTGCAGTCCCGCAACTTCAGCAACGAGCGCATCTACGGTATCGGCTGGAAGCCTCGCTTCCGGCTCGCCGACGGGATCGCCGCGACCTATCCCTGGATCGCCGAGCAGGTCCGCGCGCGGACGTCCTGAGCAGGTAACCCTGGTGAGTGGCGGGGTTCTCTTCAGAGGCTCTCAGCGCTTCCACGGGCTCTCTGCGCTACGATCCGCGGATGCCCGCACAGCCGTCCGGACGATCCGTGCTCCGCGATCCGCGCGCCGCCGGGCGCTGGCGGCGGATGATCCTCGCACTGCTTCCCGACCGCGTCGTACTGCAACACAAACGGCGGCGCTTCACGCAGTGCGCGCGACTGGCGCCGTCGGCCTTCATCTCGCGAGACTTCTCGTACGAGCCCCACGCGGCCGGGGACATCCGCTACGAGGTCGGCGCGAACACGGAGCTGCGCGGGTGCGTACTCCTCGCGCGGGGTGAGGGACGCATACGGATCGGGGACTGCACGTCGATCAATCCCGGCGCGCGAATCGAGTCGCACTGCGAGATCACGATCGGTTCGCACGTGCAGATCGCGCACGGTGTGACGATCCTCGACACGAACTCGCACGCGCTGGACACGGACGCGCGGCGCGCGGGGCTCCTGCTGTCCCTCGGTCTGCCGGTCGAGGCGCCGGACGAGCAGCCTGCGAGCACGCCCGTGGTGATCGAGGACGACGTCTGGATCGGGTTGCATGCCATCGTGCTGAAGGGCGTGACGATCGGCGCGGGCGCCATCGTCGGCGCGGGCGCCGTCGTGGCGCGGAGCGTCCCGGGCGGCGCGTGCGTGGCCGGCAACCCCGCGCGCATCGTCCGCCCCGCGCCGTCGGAATCACCGCCTGAGGAGGCACGAGGACCGGCGTGAGTGCAGCAGGCGGCGACGAGCAGCGGCGCAACGAGGAACGCCCGTGGTTCCGGCGCCTCGTGGCAGCCTACGCGTCCGCAGCGCTGCGCGTCCGCGTGCTCCGCACGCCGCGCCGCAGGTCGGCGGCGGACGGGGACCTCGACGTCGTGATGCTCTCGGCCTATCCGCCGGAGCACTACGGAACCGTCTCCCGCCTCGGACGCTGGAAGCCACTCCTCGAACGCCGCGGCTGCCGCGTGTCGATCCTGTGCCCGTGCGACGACGCGACGTACGCCCGCTTCCGCCACGGCAGCATCGCCGATGACTACGCCTTCCAACACGCAGCACTGCAGAACGGCATCCGCAACCTGCGACGCGCAGCGGTCGCCGACGTGGTCGTCCTGCACCGCGGACTGTTCCCGTTCGGCCCGTGGCAGCGCCCGACGTTCGAGCGTGCCCTCTGCCGACTGAACCCACGCGTCATCTACGACTTCTACGACGCCATCTGGGAGCTGGCCACGCACGCCAACGCCCACGCGCCAGGGCGCCTCGCGCGCTGG
>JAJRVY010000197.1 GCA_024277065.1 Planctomycetota bacterium | reverse complement strand
GCCGATGAGCAGCGCCACTGCCGCCTGTACCTGCGTCGGCTCGAGGATGCGGGCGGCGTCTTCGGCGACCTTCCCGTCAGCGGCCTGTTCTGGAGCCGCGCCCCGCACCTCACGTCGCCGCTGGCCTTCGTCTGCACGCTCGGGCTGACCCACGAGAACGCGAACCTCGACTTCGCCGTGGAGCATGCCGCGGCGGCGCGCGCGGCGGGAGAGGAGGAGACGGCGCGCGTCATCGAGCAGATCCACGACGACGAGGTGCGCCACCTGGCGTTCGCCTGGCGCTGGATGCAGCAGTTCAAGGACGACGATGTCGGCGACTGGGACGCGTTCATCGCGGCCGGCCCGGCGCACGCCGCCGAACGTGCGCGCGGTAGGACGTTCGACCGCGACGGGCGCGAGGCGGCCGGGCTGGACGCGGCGTTCATCGACCGCCTCGAGCGCACGGCTCCGACCGCGCCGGGCGGTGGCCGGCGTTGAGACTGGTCGCCAACCTGCTTTGCGAGGCGCAGTGGGCCGGCGCGCGCGTGCCGCCGCGGATCGCGCGCGCGGCGTCGGACCTCGGCGCGCAGATGGCGGCCCTGGCGCGCCCCGGCGACTCGCTCTGGACACCGTTGCCCGTCGGCACGTCACACGTCACGCCGGGGCCCGGGCTGCCGCGCGTGCCCCTCGAGTCCGGCCCGCTCGCCGCGCTCCCGCCGGCGCCGATCCTCGCGTGGGGCGAGACGGAGGAGACGGCCCGCGCCCGCCCCGCCGCGTGCGCGCTGCGGCCGCCCGCGGCGTCCGATCACTGGCTCGACGTGATCCGCGCGCTGCGCCCACCGACGCCGCAGACGCATCGGCGCGTGTGCGACCGGCGGCTCCAGCTCGCGTTCGCCGCAGAGGCCGGGCTGGCACTGCCGGGCGCGCGGATCGTCGCCTCGATCGACGAACTGTTCGCCGCAGCCCCGCTGCGCTGGGTGGCCAAGGCGCCGTGGTCCGCGGCGGGCCGCGAGCGCCTGCGCGGCCGCGGGACGGATCTGCGGGCGCAGGATCGCAGGCGACTCGCGCGGCTGCTCGCGGCGTACGGGCAGCTCGTGCTCGAGCCGTGGTGCGAGCGGACCGCGGACTTCGGCGCCATCGCCTTCGTCGCCGCCGGCGTGGTGCGCCGCATCGGGTTCCATCGCAGCGAGATGACCGGCGGCGGCGCGTTCCGGAGCCTGCGTCCGCTGCCCGAGACGCCCGTCGCCGGAGGCCTCACGGGCGACGAGATGGCGGCCCTGCACGACGCGGTCCGCGTCGTGGGGGCCTGGCTCGCCGCCGAGGGCTACGAGGGGCCGCTGGGCATCGACGCCTGGCGCTACGTGGACGAGGCCGGCGCGACGCGCTTCCACGCCCTCGGCGAACTGAACGCGCGCCTCACGTTAGGGTTCCTGGCGCGGCGCCGGGCGGAGGCGTCGGGGTCCAGCCGATTCAGTCGGTGGCGACGGCCTTGGCGATGTCGAGACCGCTGACGATGCCATCGACCTCGCACCCGTCCATGGCCAGGATACGCTTGACGTGGGCCGCGAGGGCCTGCGTCGCCGCGCGGTGCAGCGACGTGCTGTTCGCGAGGCAGACCAGACCGGGGCTGAAAATGCCCTCGAGCGACGTGTCTCCCGGGAGCTTGCCGTAGGCCAGCGCCTCGCGCTGCGTGAACACGCCGATGGGCCACTCTTCCTCGACGACGACGAGGCCGCTGACGTCGGACTCGCTGAGGTGTTCGAGGGCCGTCGCGAGCTTCGTGTCGGGCAGGATCGCGAGGACGGGGCGCGTCACGTATTCCGAGATCGGCGTCGGGTGCCGCGCGTCCACGACGGCGCGGATCAACTCGTGGGGTGTGATGACGCCCGCGAGGCGGTCGCCATCGACGACGAACACGCGGTGGATGCGATCGCTCACCATGGTCGCCGCGACCTCGCTGAGAGGCGTGTCGGCGCTGACGGCGATCACGCCCTCGGTCATGACGTCGCGGACGGAGAGCGCGTTCGCGGCGTGCGCCGGCTCGTCCATCTGGAGCAGGTCGGTCCGCGTGACGACGCCCACGACGGGGCTTCCCGACGAGGCCTCCTCGCTCACGGCGACGCCGGAGATCCGGTACCTGTTCAGCAGCGCAAAAACGCTCTGCACGTCGGTCTCGACGGTCACCGTCCGCACCGGGGAACGCATGTATTTCGACGCCGGCTGGTCGTAGCGGCTCATGGACACACCTCGCAACTGCCCGTCAGGATCGCTCATCGCGCCCCGGGAGGGCTGTGACGATGGTCACGTTTCGCGGGGTGGCGCTTGAATCATTGCGGGCCGCCCGGGAATGGGCCGAGCAGGTGCGCCGCGGGCAGGCCGGCGCGATCCGCGGCGTCGCGGTGCGGCTCGCGGCCATCGTGCCCGCGACGAGATCCTCTGCGGCCGTGCGCGCTCCCGACCATGATGACGTGCTCGGGCCCGCATCGAAGAACGTGAACGACGACGAGTTCCTGGTGGCGACGAGAGAGGCTGCCGCGTGAGCGGGGCGGCTGGACTGTTCGTCACGTCGCTCCTGGCGGCGACGCTCCTCCCGGTGTCGTCCGAGGCCGTGCTGGCGTACCTCGCGGCGGCTGACGGGGCGGATGCCGCCCTCCTGATCGCCATCGCGACGGTCGGGAACACGCTGGGCGCTGTCGTCAACTGGGCGCTCGGGCGCTGGTGCCTGCACTTTCGCGACCGGCGCTGGTTCCCCGTGAAGGACGCGGCGCTGACGAAGGCCACGGCCTGGGTGGAGCGCCGCGGGCTCTGGGTGCTGCTGCTCGCGTGGGTGCCGGTGGTCGGCGATCCCCTGACGTTCGCGGCCGGTGTGTTGCGCGTGCGCATTCTGCCGTTCACGGCGCTCGTCGCCGCGGGCAAGGGCGCGCGCTACGTCGTCGTCTTCGCCGCGGCGCGCTGGGCGGTGGCCGGCTGAGAGGCATCGCTGTCCGGCCGCCGCGGCGCGCGCCCGCATCCCTTGCATTTGCAGCGTAGGATGCAGGGGTGTGCGGGAAACCCGGGATCCATGTATCAGAGGAGCCGTTCGTGGACCGTGTGGGCGAGAGCCCCCTCCCACTGGACGGCCGTCCGGAGCCAAAATTGACTGTGTCCCATCGCTTGGCGCGTGCTGCGACGCGCGTCCTCATCCTTGCGCTCGCACTCGCGGGCGGTGCCTCTGGATTCGCTGCCGACGCGCGGTTCGACGTCATGCTCGGTGACGAGATCGAGGCCGACATCGACGCTCTCGCGGTGTACGCCTACCGCCTGCCCCTGGTCGCCGGCACGTCGCTCGACCTCGAACTCGAGGCCGAGAGCAGCGAGGGCGACGATTCCGACGACGGCGACGCGGCCGGCAAGAGCTCCGGCCCCGCCCCTGCGCTGGCGCTGTTGGACCCCGGTGGCGTGCAGCTCGCCGCGGCCGCCGACGGCCGCCGCCGTATCCGGACCACGGTGACCGAGACCGGGACGTACGTCGTCGAGGTGCGCGCCGGGAGCTTCTCCGGGAGCTTCTCGCTCGAGATCGACGGCGAGCTGCCGAGGAGTGTCGGCGGTCAGGTCGATACGAGCGGCTCCACGGCCGACGCCCACCTGGACGCACCGGTCGGGGCCTCGGTCCGCATCGACGTGCGGCGCGTCAGCGGCGACTCGCCACAGATCCTCGCCGTGCGCGACGGCACCGGGCGCGACATCGGCTTCACCGTCAAGCGGTCGAGCGCCTCGCGCGTGCTCACGCGTCCCGTGCCCGTCACCGCCCCGGGCGGGCTCACGGTCGTGGTCGGCGGCAGTGGGACGTACGACGTGCGCGGCCGGCTCGAGAGCGACGACGACGATCTGCCCGAGGGCGACGACGACCGCGACGAGCGTCGCATCGTCGTGACCCTCGCGCCGGGCGCCGACGCGGCGGCCATCGCGGCGCAGCTCGGCTACAGGCTCGTGCGCGTCGAGGACGGCATCGCCGTGTTCGAGACCCCCGTGGGCCGCGAGGGCCTCGAGGACGAGGACGCGCGGCGCGCGGGTGACACCGTGCCCGAGGTCCTCGGTGCCGAGGTCGATGCGCGGCTGCAGACACCCGAGGGCCTGCAGTCCAACGGCGTCGTCCTCGGATCGTCGCTCGGCCGCACGGACTTCGGTGGCCAGGCGGCCCTCGACACGATCCGCGCGACGCGCGCACGGCGTAAGGCCACCGGCCGCGGCATCGTCGTGGCCGTCGTGGACACCGGCATCGACGCCGCGCATCCCCTCTTCGCCGGCCGGCTCGCGCCGGGGTACGACTTCGTCGGCAACGACGCGGATCCGGCCGAGGAGACCAACGGCATCGATGATGACCTGGACGGCGACGTGGACGAGGGCTACGGCCACGGGACGTTCGTGGCGGGGCTCGTGCTGGCCGTCGCGCCGGACGCCACGATCCTGCCCGTGCGCGTGCTGGACACCGACGCCGTGGGCACCGTCTCGCGGGTGGCCGCGGGCATCCGCTACGCCGTGGAACAGGGCGTGGACGTCATCAACCTGAGCCTCGGCGCCCGCGTCCGCAGCGAGGTCCTGCGCGGCGAGGTGCGGCGCGCGCTGTCGCGCGGGATCAAGGTGGTGGCCGCCACGGGCAACCGCGCCGACGTCGCCCGCATCGACTTCCCGGCCGGGCTGGCCAACGTCGTGGCGGTCTCGGCCCTCGACGCGCGGCTCGGCCGCGCCGACTTCGCGAACGCTGGCGCGCCGACGACCATGGCGGCGCCGGGCACGGACCTGATCGGCCCGTATCCGGGCGGTACGTACGCCGTCTGGAGTGGCACGTCGTTCTCCGCGGCCCTCGGCACCGGCGCCATCGCGCTGCTCGTCGAGCGTCGCCCGAGGTTGCGTCCGGCGCAGATCGTCAAGCGCCTGAAGCGCGCCTCGCGCACCCTGCCCCGCCGCATCCCGACGGCGCGCCGGGCCGGGCTGGGCGGCGGCCGGCTCGACCTGGCGAGGCTCGTGCGGTGACCGTGGCGACGTCGCGCGGCACGGCCGACGACGAACTCGTCGAGCGCTGTCTGCGCGGCGACGGCGGCGCGTGGTCGCTGCTCGTCGATCGTCACGGCCCGCTCGTGTGGGCCATCGCGTCGCGCATGGGGCTGACCCGCGCCGACGCCGAGGACGTCTTCCAGGCGACGTGGACCGTGGCGCTCGAGGAGCTCTCGCAGATCCGGGAGCGCCGGCGCTTCGCCGCCTGGCTGGGGCGCGTCGCGCGCCACCAGGCGCTGCGCGTGCGCCGTGGCTACGGCATCGCGCGGCGCGCCCACGCGCGCGTGGCCGAGGACACGGAGGAGGCCACACTGCCCGACGACGAGCTCGAGCGCGTCGAGGAGCGGGCGCAGGTCGGCCGCGCCCTCGGGCGCATCGGTGAGCGCTGCGCGGACCTGCTCTCGCTGCTGTACTACGCCGATCCGCGTCCGCCCTACGAGGAGATCGCCGAGCGCCTCGGGATGCGCATCGGCAGCATCGGGCCCACCAGGGCGCGGTGTCTCCAGAAGCTGCAGGACGCTCTGGGAGGTGGGTCGTGAGACGGACCGGTACGAGGCACGCATCGTGGCGTGAGATCGCGGACCTGGTCGATGGGGTGCTCGCAGGCGTGCGGCTGACGCGCGTGCGCGAACATGTCGAGGGCGGGTGCATGACGTGCGCCGCGTCCGCCGAACGACTGCGCGGCACGGTGCAGGCGCTGTCCGCGGGGCCGCTGCCGGCGCCGCCGACGGCCGTCTCGCGGCGCGCCGCCGGACTCTACGGAGCCGCGTGGCGCCGCTCCGTGGTGGGGCGCGTGCGCGAGGTACTCGCGTCGCTGATCGTCGATCAGCGCCTCGCGCCGGCGCTTGCGCTTCGAGGCGCCCCCGGTACCGGGCGTCGCCTGCTGTGGACCATCCCCGGCGCGGAACTCGTCGTGAGCGTCACCGAGGGCGGCGCGCGCAGCGATCTCCGCGGCCAGGTCCTGCCCGACGACGACGACGGCGACGACGCGCCGTCCGGCACGGTCGAGCTGCTGCGCGAGGGTGTCCCCGTCGATGCCGAGCCCCTCGACGCAGAGGGCGAGTTCGCGTTGTGGAACCTGCCACCGGGCACCTATGTCCTGCGCGGGCGCGCCGGCGGCGCGGCATTCCGCACGCCGCCGTTCGTGCTGGGCCGCGCGTGATCGGCCGGCCGTGACCACATAGCCATGGAGCTGCTCGATCTCGTCCGTCGCCACGCCCGCCGGCGCCTGCCCACGCGGCGCCTCGCGGCGGCGCTCTCGTCGGTCGTGGCGGCGCCGGGCGACTGGGCGCGCATCGAGGCCGCGCTCCAGGGCGAGCTGCTGCGCTCTCCGCGCGCCGCACGTCGCGTGATCGGCGCCTTCCGCGACGTCGCCGCGTGCGACGGGACGAAGGAGGCCGTCGGCCGTGCCGCGCGTCTCGCCGGTTCCTACGAGGCGTACGTCGGACACCACGAGGCGAGTCTGCCGCTCTATGCCGAGGCGGCGGCGGCGCTTGCGGGGGCGGCGCGCGACGGCGCGCGCCTGGGCAGCGCGGCGGCTCTGCTGCGCCTCGGACGCTTCGACGACGCCGTCGCGGCGTGCCGCTCCGTGCGTCGCGCCGCGCGCCGCCGCGGCGACGCCCTGCTCGCCGCCGGAGCCGACCTCAACGAGGCCGTCGCCCGGCACGAGCGCGGCGATCCCGCGCGGGCGCTGCCGCTCTACGAACGAGCCGAGACGGCGTTTCGCGACGCCGCGCGCCCGGGGCTCGCCGCAACGGCCGTGCAGAACCGCGCCAACGCGCTCGTGCTGCTCGACCGCTACGCGTACGCGGCGCCGCTCTACCGGCGCGCGCAGCACGCCTTCGACGAACTCGGCGTCCACCACGAGGCGGCGCGCTGCCGTTACAACGTCGGCGCGCTCCTCGCGGCGACGGATCGCTTCGGGGAGGCCGACGCGGAACTGCGCGCGGCCGGGGCGGCACTCACGGCTGCCGGCGACGGCGCGCAGGCCGCGCTCGCCCTTCTCGATCGCGCCGAGGTGCTGCTGCGCGTCGGTCTGCCGGCGGAGGCACGCGATCTGGCGTCGCGCGCGCGCCGCTCGATGGCGCGCGGTGTCCCGCCCGTCGAGAGGCAGCGGGCGGTGCTCGTCGAGGCCCGCGCCCTGTTGCTCCTCGGCCGCGGCCGCGCCGCGCGCGCCCTCCTGCGGCGCTCCGCGGGGCCCGCGATGAAGCGCCTCGAGGCCGAGCGGTGCGAGCTGCTGGCCCGCGCCGATGCGCTCGCCGGGCGGCACGCCCCAGCGGCGTCGGGGCTCCGCGAGGCGGCGCGCCGTCAGCGCCGTGACCGCCACCCGGTCGGCGCCGCGCGGGCTCTCACCGCCGCGGCGTGGAGCGCGTGGGCGGCCGGGGACGCCGCCGCCGCGCGGCGCGATCTCGCGCGTGCGGCGCGGGATCTCGGTGACCTCGACCTGCCCTCCGCGGTTCATGCGCGCGAGGCCGTGGCCTTCCTCGTGGCGGCGGACTCCGGCCGCCGCGCGGCGGCCGATCGCGCTCTGGCGGCCGCGCTGGGCGCCCTCGAGCGCGTGCGCGACGGGCTCGGCGCCGACGCCTTCCGGGCCGCCGCCCTGCGTGGCCGCGAGGCGTGGTTCGCGCGCGCCGTGCGCCATGTCCTGGACGGATCCGGGGGCGCGCCCGCAGCGCTCGCTCTGCTCGAGCGCTGGCGTGCTCGGGCGCTGCGCGATCTTCTGGCCGGAGCGGCGCGACTGGCCGCGGGCGCCATTGACGGGACCGGGGCCGGCACCGCTGACAGCACGAGCGAGATGGCCGGCGACGCGGACGCGCTGCGCGACGAGATCGCGCGCCTCGAACGCCGGCTCGGTGACAGCGCGGGTGCGCCGTTCCTGCGCGTTCGCGAGGTCGATCCGCCCGCGGCGGCGCGCGCCCTCGCCGGCGCCGAGCGGCGCCTGCGCGAGGCCCTGCGCCTGGCCCCGACGGCGGAGGCCGCCGCCCCGCGGTTGGAGGTGCTGCGGCGCTCCCTGCCGCAGGGCACGCTGGCGATCAGCCTGTTCGCCGACGACGAGGGCGCGCTGCTGTTCGCGCTCAGCGCCGAGGGCACACGTCTGGTGCGCACGGGGACGACGGTCGCGGAGATCGCGTCGCGGGTCGAGGCGCTGCGCTTCCAGCTCGGGCAGTTCGAGCTCGGCGCCGCGTTCGCGCGGCGTCACGCGGGCCGGCTCGCGCGCCGGACGACGCGGCTCCTCGACGAGCTCGGCGCGGCGACGTTCGAACCCCTCGCGGACGAGATCGCGCGCGCCGCGCGGATCGTCATCGTGCCCCACGGACCGTGGCACCATGCGCCGCTCGCCGCGCTGCGCGTGGGCGGCGCGCCGCTGCTCGCCCACGCCGACGTCGCGTTGACGCCGGCGCTCGGTGCACTGCAGCGCGAGGTGGTCCGTGCGCGCGGCGCACCGCTCGTTCTCGGGATGGGGGACGAGGCCGCGCCGACGATCGCGCGCGAGGCACGCGGCGTGGCGAAGATCCTCGGCGCCCGCCTTTACGAGGTAAGCACGGCGCGTTTCAGCACGCTGCGCCGGCGGCGCTCACCGTCGTCGCTGCACATCGCGGCGCACGGCCGGTATCGCGCCGACGCCCCGATCCTGAGCGGCGTGCGACTTCACGACGGCTGGTTGCGCGCGGCGGAGTTCCCGCGGCTGGCGCTCGCCGGATCGACGGTCGTCCTCTCCGGTTGCGAGACGGGGCTCTCGACGGTGTCCGCCGGCGACGAGGTCCAGGGTCTCGTGCGCGGCGTGTTCGCATCCGGCGCGGCGGAACTGGTCGCCAGCCTCTGGCGCGTGGATGACCCGGCGACGGCGGACCTGATGGTCCGCATGCACCGCGCGCGCCGCCGCGGACTGGCGACGGACGCCGCGCTCTCCGCCGCCCAGCGTGCCCTCTGCAAGAAGGGGTTGCCGGTCTGGTACTGGGCCGGCTTCCAGGCCTGGACGCGACGTCTGCGCTGAATCCGACTCGGCGTCGGCGTGGTGCGATGAGGGTGTTCCGATGAACGACGCGGGGCGCCGGTCGCGCGCAGATTGCGAGCGCGGCAGCCGACGCGTGCTGCTACGCGGCGCTGACGTGGGCGCTCGTCGCGAGGAGCGCGCGCACGAGCTCATCGACCACGGGGCAGTCCTCGACGAGTTCCTCGAACAGGTCCGGGTCATGGACCACGCGCATGCCGCCGCTGCGGGACTCGGCGATGCCGCAGAGCGAGGCGTCGGCCGGGGCGATCGCGACGTGGACCGGAGCGTCGGCGTGCCGCAGGACGATGCCCGTGCCCGCGCCCAGGCGGCGCCACAGGCCCGCCGGTGCCCGCGTGCGGGTCCAACGTCTGGTCTCGGCGACGTCGAGCGCATCCGCCACGATGTCGATGCCGATGAACACGAGTCCCTTCTGGTCCATCTCGAGCCCCTCCGAAACGCGCAGTCGAGGGTAGCGTCGCAAGCGGTGTGCCGCACGTGTCAGAGGTCACCGTGCGCCCGGCCCTTCCGAGCGCGCGCGGCGTGAACGGCTGTCGTGCTGCGGCGAGCGCGTCGCGTGAGGGAGGGCTGATCGAGGAGGTTCGGGAAGGCGGCGGCTCAGGCTCGGCGGCGCGTACTCGCCCCGCCCTGCGGACGAGCGCCCGTTGCCGCTCCCCGCGCCGTCGATGCTCACGCTGACCAACGCTGTGACGCCGCGCCTGCGGTCGCGCACGAACACGTCCGCGCGGCCGTTTCCGTCCCCCGGGACCAGGTCGTCGGCGTCGCCCACGAACGCCAGATAGCGGCCGATGGAGCCCAGGACGGGCCACAGCGAATCACCCGCGGCGGCCGCGAGGCTGTCGCTGCTCGTGCTGGCCATGACCGCGCGGGGTTCGCGCAAGTCGCGGACGTAGACGTGGTAGCGACCTCCGCCGTACTGCGTCGTCACGTCACGCGCAGGGCTGTGGAAAGCCACCACGCGGCCGTTGGCACTCATGACGACCCCACCCGCGTCGCCGCCGAAGGGCAGGTCGCCCTCGATGCTGACGTCCACGGCGACCGGATCACGCCCGATCCACTTGCGCCCGCGGCCGGCGGAGCCTTCGTCGGCGGGCAAGAGGAACCTCACCCGCGTAGGACGCGGGCCGGGACCGGTCGGGAAGCGGAGTCATTCGTCTGGGTCAGGGAACCTCCCGGAGGATGCGACGGGATCAGGGATGCGCCGCCCCAGGGGGCAGTCGCGCAGGCTCACCGGCCACGCGTCGGCGCTGTCCGGGACTCCGAGCAGCGTGTAGGTGTAGAGTGCGGCGTGCGCCGCGCGACGGATGCATGGTCGGTGGGGTGAAGGGCGAGAGTGGACCCGTGACGACTGACGACGACACCGGCGGCGATACCGGCGACGACACGGGCGAGGGCGCAGAGCGGACGGTGGCGGCCGTCGATCTCGGCTCCAACAGCTTCCACATGGTCGTGGCGCGCTGGGCGGGTGGTGCGCTCCATGTCGTGGACAGACTGCGCGACCGCGTGGCTCTC
>JAJRVY010000196.1 GCA_024277065.1 Planctomycetota bacterium | reverse complement strand
GTCTTCGTCAGCAGCATCAACGGCAAGCGCGGCAAATTCGGTCAGGCGGCCTACACGGCGAGCAAGGCCGGCCTCGTCGGGCTGGCCAAGACCGCCGCACGCGAGCTCGGCCGCTTCGGCGGGCGGGTGAACGTCGTGAGTCCCGGCATGGTCGCGACGCCCATGACCGCGGGCCTCGCGAATGAGTGGCACGAACGTGCCGCCGACGAGAGCGTCCTGGGCCGCATCGCCACGCCCGAGGAGGTGGCCGCCGTCGTGCGCTTCCTCCTCTCCGGCCACGCCCGTCACGTGACGGGTCAGGACCTGTCCGTGGACGGCGGGCAGTACATGTAGAGCGGCCCGCACGGAGCTCACACCGAACCCGAGATCGACCGCAGCGAAACGTTCGCAGAAGGAGCCCGAACATGTCGATGGACACGCCTCTCGAAGCCGGAGTCCTGGATACCGACGCGATCGACGTCCGCGCGCTGACCGAGGCCGACCTCGCCGCCGTCGTGAAGATCGACGAAGCGTCGATGGGGCGTCCGCGCGAGGAGTACTACCGCGCGAAGTTCCACGAGGCGCACGAGGAAGCGTCGGGCCCGCGCACGAGCCTCGTCGCCGAGGTGGACGGACACGCCGTCGGCTTCCTGCTCGCCAAGGTCTACTTCGGCGAGTTCGGCCACGCCGAGCCGGTCGCCGTGATCGACTCCGTCGGCGTCGATCCGCGCTACCGCGGACGCCACATCGGTCAGGCGCTCCTGCGCCAGCTCCTCATGAACCTGCAGGCGCTGCGCATCGAGTGCGTGCGCACCGAGGTGGATTGGACGCAGCTCGACCTCCTGCACTTCCTGCAGCACAACGGCTTCGGTCCCGCCCCCCGGTTCTGCCTGGAGCGAACGCTGTAGCGGAGATCCGCGCAGGTGCCGGGCCCACGCTCTCGTAGACTCCCGACGTGAACGATGCACCCTGGGAACCGTCGAAGGGCACGGCGGGCCTCCTCGACTTCGCCCTGCGCGTGCTCAACGAAGTGTGTCCGTCGCGCGGGCGGCTGCTCGACATCCCGACCGGCGTCGGACACCTGGCGACCGCGGCCCGCAAGGCCGGCTGGGACGCCGTCCCCTGCGACCTGTACCCCGAGTTCTGGGAGGGCGATCCGGACCTCGACGTCGTGCGCTGCGACTTCAACGAGCCACTGCCTTTCGACGAGGCGAGCGCCGACGCGATCGTGCACTGCGAGGGCATCGAACACGTCGAGAACCCGTGGCAGATCCTGCGCGAGTTCCGGCGCGTCATCCGCCCCGGCGGCACGCTGCTCCTGTCACTTCCCAACACGGTGGACATCCGGCAGCGGCTGCGGATGCTGCGCCGCTGCTTCGTCGGGCACTACCTGCCGGGCGTTCCCGAGCACGTCAACCGCATGGGCACGTTCTACCTGTGTCACGCGCTGCTGCGGACCGGCTGGGCGATCCGCGCGATCCGCTCACGGCGTATGTACGGCGGCGTCCTGTATCGCGCGCTCGCGCGGTTCCTGGCGTACGACGAGCGCTGCGGCCTGCCGCCGGACGTCTGCGCGATGCTCTCCTCGGGCGCCGTCCTGCGCGCGCGAACCGTCTACTTCGTCGCGACGCCGACGGACGTCCCGTCACCACACGCCGCGTCGCTCGCAGCCGGCTGAGACGTCACGAGCTGCGGGCGGCAGGCAGGGGCACGAAGGGCGCGACGAGGAACCCGGCGAGAACGCCTAACGCGGTACCCGAGGAAACGCCGCCGAACTGCGCCGCCGCGAGTCCGACGAGTGTGCAGAGGACCACGACCGCGATCCTGCGAGGGTGTTTGAGCGCTCAGAGCATGGGGAGCCTCCGCCCTGCACAACGCTCATGCGGTGCATCGTCATCCCGGAACTCGTTCGGAGCCGCCCGCGCCTCTCAGATTGAGAATCGCGATTCTCACTTCGAGAGCCGCGCCCCCCGCGCGAGCCCCCACGGGACGCAGGCGAAACTCGCAGTAACGAACGGGTGTTCGAGTCGTAGGTCCCAGCGAAGGTCCCGGGGAGATCGCAGCCCCCGCAGGCACGCCGACCAGGTGAACACCATGAGGACGACCATGAACAAGATCATTGGCATCGCGTTCGGAGCTCTGCTCGCAGGAGGGCTCGCCACCGCCGCCGTCAGCCAGCAGGCCGTACGCGGCAAGTTGCAGCCGACGGACGACTCGAGCGAAGCAGAGGGGCGCTTCCGCATCGACCTGACCGACCGGCGGACCACGCGCAAGCGCGAGCGGCTGCAGGCCTGGGGCCGCGGGCTGGACACCACGGCGGACGACGACGGAGGCCGCCCGGTCTACGACCTGTGGCTCATCGACGGCGATGACAACGAGGTCGATTTCGGCGACGTGCGGCTGAAGCGCAGTGGCGTGTTCCTGTTCCGCGCGAAGTACCCGCACGCCGATTTCCCCGAGGGCGTCGAGTCGCTCGACGACTTCGCCGGCGGCACGATCGAGGTGCGTGACGCCGACGGCACGGCGATCCTGGACGGCACCATCCCGGACTTCATCGACGTGGACGAAGAGAACGAGCCGGGTTCCCACGCCGCGGCCCGCGCCCGGGACAAGAGCCGGCTGCGGCCCCCCGCCGCGGACGAGGGCGAGGACGAGTCCGACGCCGTCGGCGGAATGCTCGCGCGGTACGTCAACCGCCCGCGCACGGTGCGTGAGATGTACGTCGTGAAGGTCGCGCACCTGGACCCCGACGCCGGCCCCTACGACGTCATCGCCATCGACGGCTCCACGGAGATCGACCTCGGCGAGATCGAGACGAGCGGGAGGCGCGAGCACGGCAAGCTGCGCGTTGACACGAAGAACGACGACGAGATCCCGGGCGGCGGGCTGCTGGACCTCTCGCAACTCGACGTCGAGGTGCGCGACGCCGACGGCAACGTCGTGCTGCGCGGCACGTTCCCCCGCATCGAATAGGTCTGCGACAGCCGGCGCCGACGCGGCGCGGGCGCGGTAAAGGGCGGCGGTTCTCGCGAGAGAGCCGCCGCCCGTTCGATTCGGCCGCCGCCGGCGCTCTCAGCCGCGCAGTGCGCGGATCAGCAGATCCGTCACGCCCATCGCGTTCGTGTCGTGGGCGATCGTGTCGCAGGTCGCGACGCGCTCGATCCCGGCCGCGCGCAGAGCCGCCTGCGCGTCGCCGGAGAAGACCGCGTGGACGGCCGTGCAGGCGGGCGCTGGGAAGCCTGCCTCGGTGAGCCGCCGCGCGGCCTCGATCATCGTGCGGCCCGTCGAGATCACGTCATCGACGAGGACGGGAGTGCGACCGGCGTGGGGCGTGAGATCGGGCGTCTCGATGGCGACGTCGTGATCGCCGCGCCGCGTCTTCGTGAAGACGACGCAGGGCAGGTCGGCGCCGGCGGCTGCGCGCACCCATTGCGCGCTCTCCTCGTCGGGGCCGACGAGCAGCGGCTCGGCGACGTTGGCGCGGACCCAGTCCCCGATCACAGGCGCCGCCGAGAGCGTGCGGTGCGGGATCGCGTAGACGTCGGCCAGGCGCGCGTGGCGATGCAGGTGCGGGTCGATGGTGACGAGCTCGTCGAACGCCGCCGACAGCAGTCGCCCCACGTAGCGCGACGTGACGCCCTCACCGGGCAGGAAACGGTCGTCCTGCCGCATGTAACCGAGGTAGGGCGCGACGAGCCGCACGTGGCGCGCACCGAGGTCGCGCACCGTCGCCGCCGTAAGGAGCAGCGCGGGGAGCTTGTCGTCGGCGCGGTCGAGCGTGCAGACGAGCGTGACGTCGCGGCCCTCGACGGTCGTCTCGACCCGCACGTACGTCTCGCCGTCCGGGAAGCGCCGGATGACACGCGCGGCATCCTCCACGCCGAGCCCCGCGGCCAGCGCCGCGGACAGCCGCTCGTTCCCCGGCAGCGCCAGCACCACGCCCGCAGCGTCCATCGAGATCACTCCTCCCATGCGCATCGAGGATCGCCGCGGCACGCCCGCGCACTGAGGATTAGCCCGGCGCGCGCGGCGTCTCTTCGGGCGACGCCGAGCCGAAGAGCGGCTCGATCCACCGGTCGATCGGTGCGAACTTCGCCGTGAAGTGCGGCAGGAACGGCGGACGCTCGGTCATCTCCATGCCGCCGATGCCCTCCTTGCGGTCCACGATCCGGGCGCACATCTCGAGCACGTAGTCGATGTGGCTCTGCGTGTAGCGACGGCGCGGGATGGCGATCCGCACGAGCTCGAGTTCGGACGGCACGAAGCCCCCGTCATCAGTCGGCTTGCCGAACATCACGCTGCCGATCTCGCAGGCGCGGACGCCGCCCTCGAGGTACATCGCGACGGCCATCGACTGGCCTGGGAACTGCTCCGGCGGCACGTGCGGCAGGAACTCCTTGGCATCGACGTAGACGGCGTGGCCGCCGGCGGGCTGCATGGTCGGGATGCCGATGGCGTTGAGCCCCTCGAGCAGGTACTTGGTGCTCGCCATGCGGTACTCGAGGTAGCGCGGATCGAGGACCTCGCCCAGGCCGACGGCGAATGCCTCGAGGTCACGCGCCGCCTGCCCGCCGTACGTGGGGAAGCCCTCGGTCAGGATGAGCAGGTTGCGGGCATCGCGCGCCAGGAGCGAGTCGTTGCAGGCGATGAAGCCGCCCATGTTGACGATGCCGTCCTTCTTGCCGCTCATCGTGCAGCCGTCGGCGAGCGAGAACACCTCCTGCGCGATCTCCCGCGCGCTGCGGTTCGACTGCCCGGGCTCGCGCTGCTGGATCATGTACGCGTTCTCGGCGAAGCGGCAGGCGTCGAGGAAGAACGGCACGCCGTGACGGTGATAGACCTCGGCGGCACCGCGGATGTTCGCGAGCGAGGCGGGCTGTCCGCCGCCGGTGTTGTTCGTGATCGTCTGCATGCCGAGCGCGACGCGGTCCGCGTTCTCGGTCAGGTAGTTCTCGAGCCGCTCGAGATCGAGGTTGCCCTTGAAGGGATACGACGAGCGCGGATCCTGGCTCTCGGCGACGACGAGATCGTCCGCGAGACCGCCCTGGAACTCGATGTTGGCGCGGGTCGTGTCGAAGTGGTTGTTGTTCGGCACGTGCTGCCCCTGCCGGAGCAGGCAGGAGAACAGGATGCGCTCCGCGGCGCGCCCCTGGTGCGTCGGAATGATGTGCGTGTAGCCGGTCAGTTCGCGCACGACCTTCTCGAATCGCCAGTACGACTTGGAGCCGGCGTAGCTCTCGTCGGCGCGCATCATGGCCGCCCACTGCACATCGCTCATGGCCGCGGTGCCCGAGTCCGTCAGGAAGTCGAACGTGATGGCCGATGACGGCAGCAGGAACAGGTTGTAGTGGGCCTCCCGGAGCAGCAGGCAGCGCTGCTCGAGAGTCGTGAAGGGAATGGCCTCCACGGTCTTGATCTTGAAGGGTTCGATGATGACGCTCATGCAGCCAAGGTAGCCGTAAGCCCATGCCCTGAATGTGACCCCCGTCACGACTCGGGAGGCGCGGCGGCGTTACCGCCATGGGAACGCAGCGCCCCATGTTGCGCGACTGGAGTCACGATCCCTACCCGGAGTGTGCCGCCGCGCGGACGCTTCCCGCGCGCTCCCGTGCGGCACGCCTCTTGTGCCCATGTCCGGTGAGAGAGGGAACCGTGTCCCGGGAGGATCACGATGCAGACCCGCACGCACAGGCGCCTGAGAGCAGCCACACTCCTCGCCCCTGCGGCCCTCGGCATGCTCTGCGGCTCCGCGTTCGCGCAGGATACCGCGCAGGGCGCAGCGCAGGACGACGGGGAACTGGCAGCGGCCGTCGAGGAGACCATCGGCGAGGTCGTCGAGGGCGAGATCACCGTCACCGCCACGCGCACGCGGCGCGATCCGTTCGAGCTGCCGCGCACGGTCACGATCGTCGGCAAGGACGACGTGGACCAGTCGGGGTCGTTCGTGGCCTTCCGGGCCCTCAGCCGCAAGAACGCGGGCATCTGGTACGACGAGCGCACCTCCACGACGGTGGACCCCATGATCCGCGGCTTCGCCGGCTTCAACCTGCTGGCCCTCGTGGACGGCAACACGCTCTCGACGCTCTGGGGCGAGGGCGGGTTCGGCGCCGACGACATGTACGGCAAGCTCGACCCGGAGATGATCGAACGCATCGAGGTCGTGCACGGCCCGGCTTCGGCGCTCTACGGCTCGAATGCCCTCGGCGCGGTCATCAACGTCATCACGCGCACGAGCCGCTTCGACTACACCGAAGAGGGCACCGAGATCGGCTGGCGCGTCAAGGGCACGTACGGCTCGAACGCCTCGGCGGGCGGCGTGCGCGTCGAGAACCACGGCGCGACGCCGAACTTCAAGTGGATGCTCGGCGCCAGCGCCCGCGACTGGGACGACATGGAGGGCGGCAGCGGCCAGGGCGACCTGTCCCCCACGGACGGCCGCGAGCGCAACTGGGACTTCTCCGGCGAGGTGCGCCTGGCGCCGCGCCAGGAGCTGCGGCTCACGATCCAGGACGTCGATCGCGAGGACATCAAGCGCTACTACCGGCCGACGCAGAACAACCGCAACGAGCGCCAGGCCATCGCCGGGTTCCTCCGCGACGACTCCGGGAACGACATCTTCGACTCGATGGAGGCGCGCCTCTACTGGCAGAAGAAGCGCGACACGCGCTGGTTCGAGGACACGGGCGCCAAGGGCGTCGCGACGACGGAGACGTGGCAGGGCGGGCTGACCGGCACGCGCGACCTCGGCAGCGGGCACGTGCTGACGACGGGCCTGTCGTTCGAGCGCGACGAGGGCGACAGCCCGGACGACGAGCAGTTCACGTTCGTGAAGCCCCGGCCCAAGCGGCGCGACGCCCCCCTCTCGACGTGGCTCGACTACGGCGTCTTCGCCGAGGATGAGTGGCAGATGACCGAGGACTGGAGTCTCATCGGCGCCGTCCGCTACGACTACATGGACTTCTCGACGCGCGTGGATCGCTCCTACGTCCCGGCGGTCGGCAACCCGCAGGACGACGCCATCGACGACAGCCAGAGCGCGTGGACCGGCGGGCTGGGTGCCACCTACAAGGCGTCCGAGAGCGTCCGGCTGTGGGGCAACTGGGCGCGTGGTTTCCGGCAGAGCGCCCCCAACTTCGGGCTGCGCCAACTGGGCGACGGCATCCTCATCCCGAACGAACTGCTGGACCCGACGGAGTCCGACAACTTCGAGGTCGGCGTGAAGGGCCGCTGGCCGGGGCTGCAGTTCGATGTCGCGTACTACCACTCGCTGATCGACAACTGGCAGGGCGACCTGGCGCCGACGACCTACAAGGGCAACTCGTGGTTCGACTTCAACGGCAACGGCCAGCGCGACGCCAACGAGAGCTACGTGACCCAGGTCGAGGGCTCCGACGCGCACGTCCGCGGCGTCGAGGCGAACGTCTCGCTGCAGCCGAGTGCGTACTGCAACGACATCTCGCCGGTCTGGAGCACGTGGGCGAGCTTCGCGTGGAACACGGGCAGCAGCGACGCCACGCGCGAGAACCCGCAGAGCGAGCCGCTGCGCCACACGCAGCCCACGCGCCTGATCGTCGGCGCGCGCTGGGACGACGTCTACAACCCGGAGTCCGGCCGCTACATCGAGTTCGTGGCGGACATGGTCGAACGCTACGACGACATCCCGAGCAATCGCCGCCTCACCGACCTGGCCTGGCGCCGCGACGCGCAGGACGGGACCTCCCCGCTCTTGCGTGACTACGTCGGCACGCCGGGCTACACGATCTTCCATCTCTACGCCGGAATGAACCTCAGCGAGAACGTGCGCGTTCAGGTCGGGGTCGAGAACCTCTTCGACAAGAAGTACAGGGTCGCCCACAGTCGTATGGACGCACCGGGCGTGAACTTCCTTGCCAGCCTCGAGATCACCTTCTGACCAACCTCCCGGGGACGGGAGCGGACGGCCGACGCCGCGAGCTCCCGTCCGCACGTCGCGCGCACTGCTCGCGTCGCTCGCGCTGCATGCCGCGTTGCTCGCGGTCCTGGTGCCGCTCGGGTCGGGCGCGGCCTCGTCGCTCCCCGCACACACGACGGCGGAGTTCGCACCGTCAGCGGAGCTGACGACGCCGCCGCCCCTGCCGGAACCCGAGTTCGAGCTGCCCGAGCGCCCGGACGTCGAGCCCGAGATGCGCGACGACCCGCTCGCGCCTCCGGAGATCCCGAACTCGCTCGCCGACATCTGGGACGACGCGCAGGAGGACGATCTGCGTGACCGCGTGCGCGACACGATCTTCTGCCCGGACCCGCGCTCGGCGTCGGGACGCTTCCGGCCGGCGCGACGCCCGGCTGCGCCGCGTCCGCCATCGGCCGCCGAGCCGCCGGCGACGGACTTCGGGACCGTGCCCGTGAAGCGCCCGCGGGCCGCCCCACCGCCGCCCCCGGCGCCCACACCGGCGGCGATCCTCGCGAAGGTCGCGCCGCGCTACCCT
>JAJRVY010000195.1 GCA_024277065.1 Planctomycetota bacterium | reverse complement strand
GTGCGGCGTTCTCGGGCGTGGCGCCGAGGAAGAACGCGTGGTCGCACCACATGCGGCCGGCGGCCTGCGCGAGCTTCTCCTCGAGTGCCCGCGCGGACGTCGTGGGCGGCTTGGTGTTGGGCATCTCCATCACCGACGTGACGCCGCCCGCGACGGCGGCGAGGCTGCCGGACGCCAGGTCCTCCTTGTGCACGAGCCCTGGCTCACGGAAGTGCACCTGCGGGTCCACCAGCCCCGGAAACACCAGCTTGCCGCTCGCGTCGAGGACGGTCATGCCCTCGGCCGCCGCGAGGCCCTCCCCCACCGCAGCGACCACGCCGTCGCGGACGAGGACGTCGGTGCGCGTGACGCCGGAAACCGAGACCACCTCACCGCCCTGCACCAGAACATTGCCGCTCATCGCTGCTCCTCCTGCGGAAGTGGAGATTGTCACGGGCGGCGGCGGTTCTGTCGCGCTTGCACCGCGCGACGACCGCCGCGATGGCGCCGCAGCATCGCCGCGGCGGCACTGTGACGTCTCCGCGCCGCAGCGCGTCAGCGTGACGCGGCGATGATCTTCGCGCGCGCCGCCGCCGGCGCGCCCGGAGCGAGCTCGAGGATGCGGGCGGCGAGACCCCGCGCGTCGCCGCGGCGATCCATGTCGAGCAGCAACTCGGCGCGGCGCAGCATCACGTCCGCGCGCTCGGCAACCGGCGCCGCCGCGGCGGCGAGCAGTCCATCCGCTCGCTGCCAACTGCGCAGGGCCTCGTCCCAGAGACCGGACCCGCGCTAGCAGAGAGCCCGCGTGTCCCAGTACGTCGCCACGCGCGGGGCGGCGCGGGTCGCGCGGCGCGCGAAGTCGAGCGCCGCCGGCGAGGCGGCGTTGGTCCGCGCGATGCACCACGCCGCGTTGTTGGCCGCCGCGTGGTGCAGCGGGTCGAGTTCCACGGCGCGGACGAACTGCTCCGCTGCGGCGCCGAGCCGTCCACGCCGGACGGCGATCATGCCAAGGACGAAGCGCACACGCGGCTCGCTGCGGCGGTCGTCCACCGCAACCGGCCTGCCGCGCTCCCAGCCGCTCATGAGCCCGCGCACGACGGCATCCGCCTCGTCGGCGCGACCGAGTTCGGCGAGGCTCTCGGCCTCGACGATGCGCGCGGCGCGCCGCGCCGCGCCCGAGACGGTGGGATCGACCGCCACGCGGCGCGCCGCATCGAGAGCATCCTCGGCGCGACCGGAGAGCTGCAGCAGCGCCTCGGCTGCGAGGGCGGCGAACAGCCCGGCGCGCGACCGCACGGCGGGGTCGTCCGCAGCGCGGGCCGCCGCGCCTGCCTCCCGAGCCGCCTCCGCGGCCTCCGCGGGCCGCCCGAGGAGCCCGAGAACCCAGGCGCGCTGGCGCACGGCCGTGACATCGAGCGGCGCGCGAGAGAGGAGCTCCGCCGTGACACGCAGCGCGGCCTCGGTGCGGCCTTCTCGCACCAACGAGCGGACCACGACGCGCGCCATGGGCAGTTCGCCCGGGCGAGCCTCGATGCGCCGCCGGACGAACCCGAGCGCGGCGTCCACGTCACCCCCGCGGAGCAGCGCCTCCGCGAGTCCCATCGCCGCCAGGCGATCCCCGTCGTCGGCGGCCAACGCGGCGCGGAACTGCGCGACCGCCTCCTCGGGGCGCCCACGCTGCAGGGCGACGAGCCCGCGCACCGTGTCGGGACGCTGCAACTTCGCGCCGGCGCGCTCGAGCGCGTCGAGATGCCGCCCCACGAGGTCCGCCTCGCCGAGGTCCATCCGTGCCGCCAGCGCGCGCTTGCGAAGATCGATCACCGCCGCCGCGGCGTCTCCGCGCCCGGTGTCGCCCGGCGACGCCGCGCGCTCGACGGCAGCGAGTGTCCGTTCGGCCACCTCGGCGGCCTCGCGCTGCGCGCCGCGCGCCAGCAGCCGCTCCGAGAGCAGCGCCGCGGCCGCGATCAGGCGCGGATCGGCGCGCAACGCCTCGCGCAAGAGGCGCTCGACGTCCGCCGGGTCACGCGCGCGCTGCGCGAGGGTGAACAGTCGCACGGCGGCCGGCTCGCCGTATGCAGCAAGCCCCCCGGGGAGCCAGATCGTGCGTCCGTACGCGGCACGCGCGCCCGCGTCGTCGCCCGTGGCGAAGAGGGCCTCGCCGAGCAGAAAACGCGCGCCCGGATCCCAACGCAGCGCATCCACCGCGGTGCGCAGGGAGCCTGCGGCGGCGGCGGCGTCACCGGCCGCGAGGCGCACGCACCCGCGCAGCAGCGCGGCGACGCCCGCGCCCCCCGCGTCACCCAGCCCGTCCGCCACCGACTGCGCTTCGCGCAGGCGCTCGGCGGGGCTCGTCCCGGGAACGTCCGTGCCGCAGAGCAGGAACACCAGCGCCCGCACGACGGCGGCGTCGCGGCGGTCCCGCCCGACCGCCGTGCGCAACACGTCGAGAGCCTCGCGGGAGCGGCCCTCCCGCGCGTGGCGCACGGCCACGGCGACGGCCGAGGAGAAGACGAACCCCGCAGGCGCGGCACGCGCGCGGTGCGACGCGAGTACGAGCTCGAGCGCGCGCCGCTGCGCGTAATCGGGGGCCGCCTCGACGAGCGCCCACGCGTCCGCGTCGCGCACGGCGCGCACGTAGGCGTCGGCGAGTTGCAGGCGCACGACGAGGCGCTCGTCGCCCGCTGCGCGCGCCGCCTCGAGGTCCCGCACGGCGCCCGCCCAGTCCGCGAGGCGCATACGGGCCTCGGCACGCCGCCGCAGCACGGCGGCATCGCCCGGCACGCGCTCGAGGTAGACCGACGTCGCCAGCACGGCGCCGTCGTCGTCGCCGACCAGCGTGGCGGCGCGGGCGGCGGCCAGCACGACGTCGCGGTCGAAGGGGGCCAGCCGCGCGGCCTCCGCGGCACAGTCCGCCGACTGCAGGTCGCCGCCGGGATCCCCGCCGGCGCGCCAGGCGGCGGCCAGGCCCAGCCATGCGCGAGCGGACCACGGCATCGCGCGGACGACGCTCTCGAGCGGCTCGATGGCCTCGGCGGCGCGGCCGGCGAGCACCAGCGCCCTGCCGAGCGCCTCATCGAATCGAGGATCGGCGCGATCGACGTCGCGCAGCTCACGAATGCGCGCGACGGCGCCCGCGGCCGCCGCCCGCACGTCGCCGGTGCCGGCATCGAGCGGCAGCAGCGCGAGACGGATCGCCGCCGTCCGCGACGCGGAGTCCACGCCGAGCGCACGCTCGTAGGCCGCCGCGGCGGCGTCGATCTCGCGGCGGTCGCGCAGCACGTCGCCCAGCAGGACGAGACGATCGACGCTGCCCGGCGCGGCGTCCGCCGCGTCGCGCGCGAGCTGCAGCGCCAGGTCCAGGTTGCCCGCGCGACGCTCGCACTCGGCGCGCGCCGCGCGCACGGTGCCGCGCGGGTCGCCCGTGGTCGGAATGCTCGCCAGCACCTCGCGGGCGACGTCCTCGCGCCCACTCGACACCAGGATCTCCGTCACACCGCCGACGATCTCGGGATCCGCGTCGGCGGCGATGGCGGCGCGAAAGGCCGCGGCGGCGGCGGCACCGGGCTCGCGCGTGATCTCCAGCC
>JAJRVY010000194.1 GCA_024277065.1 Planctomycetota bacterium | reverse complement strand
GCTGACGGCCTTCGCCATCGCCCTGCGCCAAGGCGGCGACGCCGTGATCGTGCCGTTCGACGGCATCTCGGACCTCGTGCTCATCGAGGACGAGCCGCAGGAGGAGATCCGGCGCTGGAACGAGATCCTGCAGCGTGATCTGGCGGAGGAGGAACTGCCCGTCCTGCCCGGCGCGCCGGCGGCCGACGCCGCGAGCATCGACCTCGAGGAGGGCTTCTCGACGGTCTCGGACGGTCGCACGATCACGCACGTGTTAGTGTCCGCGCCGTTCGCGCGGGAGATGTTCGGCATCCGCATCGGCGAGCGCGTCTCGCAGGCCACGCGTCGCTCGCCCCTGCGTTTCGACACCAAGATCCTGCCCCGCGTCCGGCTGGACGCTCCGCCGGAGCCACGACAGCTCATCTCGGACTCGCTCGACGGGCTCCGCGTCGTGATCATCTCCGACGGCCTCGACGTCGTCACGGGCATCGAGATCAGCGAAGCCGAGTAGGCCGCACCGGCCCGGCCGCCCCACCCTGTCGATGAAGCGTCTCGCGCCGCGCACCACCGCGGCATCATGGTGCGATGGCAGCACGACGATCGGGCGGGCGGGGACACGGCGGCGGACGGCGCGGCCGCGGCCAGGGCGGCGGCGGACGGGGTGGCGGAGCGCGCGGACAGCACGGCGGCGTAGACCGCGCTGACCGCCGACGCCGGCACGAGGCCGACGAGCCGCCTCCGGCCCGTGAGCCCGCGCCGTACACGCCGCCGCCGGCGCCGGAGCGGCCCGCCGAGCTGATCCCGACCGACCGCGTCTTCCGCGGGCTGCACCTCTACGCGTTCCAGGTGCAGGCGTTCGACGCCATCGCCGGCGGTCACAGCGTGCTCGTCTCAGCGCCGACGGGCGCGGGCAAGACACTGGTCGCCGACTACGCCATCGAGCACGCCTTCGAGCGCGGGTGGCGCGCGGTCTACACGTCTCCCGTCAAGGCCCTGTCGAACCAGAAGTACCGCGACTTCCGCACGCGGCACGGCGACCAGGTCGGCATCATGACGGGCGACGTCACGATCAACCCGGACGCAGACCTCCTCATCATGACCACCGAGGTCTTCCGCAACACGCTCTTCGACGACCCCGAGCGGCTGCGCGACTTCCGCTTCGTGATCCACGACGAAGTGCACTACATCGACGATCCCGACCGCGGGACCGTGTGGGAGGAGAGCATCATCCACGCGCCGCCGCAGATGCGGCTGGTGTGCCTCTCCGCCACGATCCCCAACGTCGCGGAGCTCGCGGGCTGGATCGAGAGCGTCCGCGGCGAGGACGTCACCGTCGTACGCATGCACCGCCGGCCGGTGCCCCTCGACCACCTCGTTTGGGTGCCCGACGTCGGCGCCGTGCGGCTCGAGGACGCGCTGCCGCTGCTGCAGAGGCCGATGAAGGAGCGCCGCGCCATGCGCCGCGAGCGCCGGCCGACGCGGCTCCTCGACTGGCTGCAGGAGCAGCGGCTCCTGCCCGTGCTCTTCTTCGCGTTCAGCCGCAAGGAGTGCGAGGAACTCGCCGCCCGGAACATGGGGCGCGCTCTCCTCGATCGCGACCGACGGCGCGAGATGCTCACCCGCTTCGACGATCTCGCGCTGCGCTTCGAGTGCAGGGAGTCCGACGCGCTGCGCCGGCTCCGCAACCTCGCCGCCGCAGGCGTCGCCTACCACCACGCGGGCATGCTGCCGGTGCACAAGGAAATCGTCGAGCGCCTGTTCACCTCCGGCGGCGTGCGCATGCTGTTCGCGACGGAGACCTTCGCCCTCGGCGTCAACATGCCGGCACGCACGGTCGCCTTCGCGGGGCTGCGCAAGTTCGACGGCGAGAAGCTCGCCTACATGATGTGCCGCTCGTACGACCAGATGTCGGGGCGCGCGGGCCGCCAGGGGATGGACTCACACGGCCTCGTCGTGGCGGGAATCGACCCGCGCATGGACCGCCCCGAGGGCGTGCAGCGCGTCCTGACGCACAGCGCCGAGCCGGTGCGCTCGCACTGGAATCCAGACTACTCGACGCTCCTCGCGCTGTACGAGAAGATGGGCGAGCGCGTCGCGGAGACGTACGCGCGCAGCTTCGCCAGGTACCAGCGCGAGCGGCGCGCGTCGCAGACCCGCCTGCGCCACCCCAGCAACGAGGAACGACTGCTCACGCGGCGCCTGGAGGTGCTGAAGCGCACGGGCTTCATCGAGCACGGCGCCGTCACCGACCTCGGGGCGTTCACGGCGTGCGTCAACGGCTACGAGATACTCGGCGGACTCTGGCACGACGCCGGCCTCCTGGACGATCTCGACGAGCGCGGCCTCGCCATCCTGCTCATGGCGACGGTCTACGAACCGCGGCCCAATCACGCAACGCGGCCCTCCCGCGACCGCGGCGTGGGCAAACTGGCCAAGGAAGCGGTCGCGCTCGTCGGACCGTTTCGCGCCGCCGAGTGGGAGTCCGGCATCGTCGATCTGACTCCCATGCCGGACTTCGCGCTGTCCGCGGTCATGGAGCGCTGGCTCGACGGGCGGCCCCTGGCGGCCATCGACGACGTCACGAGCGTCGGCCACGGCGACGTCGTGCGCGCGCTGCGCCTGATGCTCCAGTTCGCGCGACAGCTTCGCAAGGCGCTGCCGGCGGCCGAGCGCGACGTCGCGGCCAAACTGGGCCGCGTCATGGACCGCGTGAACCGCGACGAGGTCGATGCACGGCGCCAGCTCGAACTCGGGCAGGATCCCTTCGACACGACGGCGGCAGGCGACGCAGACGACCCCGTGGACACGGGCGACGGCCCGGTGGGCGCGGGCGGCGGGCCGTTCGGCTCCGGGCTGTTCGACGAGGGCGACTGAGCGCGCACTGCGGTATGCTCACCATGACATGGAAATCACACGCACGCTGCTCGAGTGCATCCGCGAGAACGTCCGCGACACCCTCGGCCTCCTGGCCGACACGGCCGCGCAGAACCAGTACGAGTGGAACTCGAAGACGGGCGAGGTCACACCCGAGCTGCTCACGATCTGGACGGAGGCGACGTACATCCGGCACAACGCCGCGTTCGAGCGCGCGTTCACGCCGCCGGAGCTGGCCGACCTCGCGACGTTCGACAACGTGATCCGCGCCGCCGCCGAGGAGATCGGGACGCCGCCCGGACACCTCCGGGAGCTGCAGACGCAGGATGCCTGGCAGCGCGTAATGCGTTCGGCGGCCACGACGCTGCGGCGCATGCGCAAGACCCTTCCGGAGTGAGAGCGTGCGCCTCCCGCCGCCCGCGCGCCGCACCACGGGTCAGAACTGGCGCTCGAACTTCTCCTTCGGCGGGGGCTCGTGGTCTTCCCAGTAGCTCTCGGCGGGCGGGGCCGCGCGCCGCAGCGGATCCTTGCCGAGCGCGCGCATGACGAGCGCGAGGGGTGTCACGGCCAGATAGAAGATCAGCGCGAAGGCCGGGACGACGAACAGGCGGCCGAGCAGGTGTCCGAACGCGATCCACCAGCGGAAGGGCGTGATCGGCCAGCGCGGATCGAGCAGACCGAGCACGACGAGTGCGTAGTGCAGCCCGAACGCGGCGCGGTTCAGCCACATGGCGTCCGCCACGGCCGCAAAGCCGCCCACGAGCCAGAGGATGACCCCCGCCCCGACGCCCATCCAGCGGATCTCCTTGGGCGCGAGTTGCAGCAGCGCGACGTTCGCCACGGGCGAGAACAGGCCGAGCGCGTTCAGCACGCGGGCGCCGACGAGGTCGCTGCGCGTCGGCTCAGCGCCGGGGCGGGGAGGCGCGGCGTCCATCAGTCGAGAGCGAGCGCTCCTCGTCGCTCGTCCGCGCCGCGCGGGGGCTGGCCGCTCTTGCGCAGCACGTGGCGCCCCAGAACGAGTACGTCCATGTCCGTGCCACGGAAGCACGCCAGCGCATCGCGCGGCGTACACACGATGGGCTCGCCGCGCACGTTGAAGCTGGTGTTGATGAGAACCGGGCACCCCGTGCGCCGCTCGAACGCCTCGAGCAACGCGTGGAACGACGGGTTCGTGTCGCGCGACACAGTCTGCACGCGCGCCGAGCCGTCCACGTGCGTCACGGCCGGGATCGCGGAGCGCCGCACGCGCAGCCGGTCGAAACCGCGCAGCGCGTCGTCGTCATCCGTTGCCGCAACCCGCTGCGACGCGGCCACCTGGTCCACGAGCACCATGTAGGGGCTCTTCGTGCGCAGCTCGAACCACGCCGCGGCCCGTTCCTCGAGGACCGCCGGGGCGAAGGGCCGGAACGACTCCCGGAACTTGATCTTCTGGTTCACGCGCAACTGCATCGCGCCGTCGCGCGGGTCCGCGAGGATGCTGCGCGCGCCGAGCGCCCGTGGGCCGTACTCCATGCGCCCCTGGAACCAGCCCACGACGCTGCCGCCCGCGAGCAGCGCCGCGACGTGGTCCGGGATCTCGTCCCACGCGAGCACTTCGTGTGGCGCACGCTCCTCCGCGAGCACCGCCGCGATCTCGTCGTCACCGAACTCCGGGCCGAGGTACGCGCCGCCCATGCCGTCGCCGCCCGGGCCGGGCGGCAGCCGGTCGTTGCCGAGGTAGCGGTGCCAGAGCGCCAGCGCGACGCCCAACGCGCCCCCGGCGTCGCCCGCCGCGGGCTGCACCCAGACGCGCTCGAACGGTCCCTCGCGCAGGATGCGGCCGTTGCCGACGCAGTTGAGCGCGACGCCCCCCGCGAGGCAGAGATTCGGGATCCCGCCGGACTCGCGGTGCGCGTAGCGCGCCATGCGCAGCATGGCCTCCTCGGTGACGTCCTGGACCGAACGCGCGACGTCCATGTGGAACTGCTCCAGCGCCGCCTCGGGACGGCGCCGCGGGCGTCCGAGGAGCCGGTCCAGACGCCGGCTCGTCATGCGCAGCCCGGTCAGGTAGCCGAAGTAATCGAGATTCAGCCGGAACGAGCCGTCGTCGCGCAGGTCGATGACGTTGTCGAGCAGCAGACGGGTGTACTTCGGCTCGCCGTAGGGCGCCAGGCCCATGACCTTGTACTCGCCGGAGTTGACGCGGAACCCCAGGTAGTAGGTGAGCGCCGAGTACAGCAGCCCGAGCGAGTGCGGAAAGCGGATCTCCTTCGTGATCGCCAGCTCGCTCCCCTCGCCGACGCCGAACGACGACGTCGCCCACTCGCCCACGCCGTCGAGCGTCAGGATCGCCGCGCGCTCGAACGGCGACGGATAGAACGCCGACGCCGCGTGGCTCTCGTGGTGCTCGGCGAAGAGCACCTGCCCGTCGTAGCCCGGCAGCCCGCGCCGCACGTTGTTCTCGACCCACAGCTTCTCACGCAGCCACGTCGGTCCGAAGTGCAGCCACGACGAGAGTCCCCGCGGCGCCACCGAGACGAACGACTCGAGGATGCGCGAGAACTTGAGCACGGGCTTGTCGTAGAAGCCGACCAGGTCGAGGCCCTCCGCCCCGATCCCGCCCTGCCGCAGCACGTACGCGATGGCGCACCGCGGGAACCCGCTGTCATGCTTCCGGCGCGAGAAGCGCTCCTCCTCGGCGGCGGCGACGACGCGGCCGTCCTGCAGCAGGCACGCCGCAGCGTCATGGTAGTAGCAGGAGATCCCGAGGAGGTTCATGGGCTGCGCGAGGGGCCGGCGCGGCGCGGCGGCCCGGGTAGGGTATTCTCGAACCGCCCGAGAATGCCCGAGAACGGCCGAGATCACCCCGAGAACGACCGAGAACGACCGAGAACGGCCGAGAACGGCCGAGAGCGACACGGAGACCGCAACGATGGCATCACTCCTGCGGGAGTTCTGGCTCTTCCTCAAGGAGGAGAAGAAGTGGTGGCTGGTGCCGCTGCTGCTCGTGATGGCACTGATCGGCGCGCTCGTGATCGTCTGCCAGATCTATCCCGCCTTCGCCCCCTTCGTCTACCCCTTCATCTGAGGGACGGCCGCAACTAACAGGCTCGAGCGCAACTAACAGGCTCGAGGAACCGGCGCGCCGAGCGTCGACGCCCGTGGCCGGCACGTGGCCGGCGCGTGCGGGCACGTGGAAGCAGCGTCGCAGCGCCCAGGGCCATTCGGGTGGACCACAATGGGTCCACCCTACGAACGGGCCGGGCGTCATCTGAGGGACGGCCGGGCGCCGGGGCCGCCCCTACTCACCGTCCGGTGTCTCCGCGAGTTTGCTGAGCGCCTCGTCCATCACGGCCGCCAGGCGCGGCTGACGGTCCTGCCACGCACTGCGCACGGCTTCGAGCAGCGCCCGCGCGCGGGCGTCGCCCCACTTGACGAGGCACGCGCTCAGGCTGCGCGCGAGCAGCAGGCGCGCGTTCGAGGGGTTGTCCTTGAACCGCGGGTCGTTTTCGCCGAGCACGGTCAGCGGCTCATCGCGGCGGTACACGCGCTCGACGACGTCGGACTCGATCACCGGCAGGAGCGTGTCCACGTCGCCGAGCCGCGCGCAGGCGTCCAGCGCGATCGCCAGGCTCCCCAGGCGCACCTCGTACTCGCGGAACATGATCCGATTGCCCTGGACGGAGTCCTCGAAGCGCTCGCCGAGTTTCGCGACGCCGCGCGCCAGCGCCCCGGCAGCCTCCGGCAGCCCTGTTGCCCCGAGCCCGGCCACAGCCGCCTCGAGCACGCGGTAGTCGTCGTCACGCAGCGCCCCGGCGAGCGGCTTGATGCACTCGGGCAGTGCCATCGCGCCGAGCGCCGAGCACGCCAGCACGCGCGTGTCCTCGGAGGACTTCGGCGAGCGCAGGATCTTGGCCACGGCCTTGGCGGTCTTGACGTCCTTGCGCGTGCCGAGTTCGTCCGCCGCCGCGCGCCCGCCGCCGCCCCCTTTCGCGAGTGCTGCGATCAGTTCCTTCGTCTTGGTGTCCCCGGCACCGCCGCCCGTGGGCAGCTTGGACGGATCGCCGAACGTCTTGATCTCCTCCCTCGAGACCTTGCGCTCGAACGTGGACGCCGGCGCCGTCGCCCGCTTGCGCCCGTGGCCCTTCCAGCGCCCGGCGAAGAAGCGGAAGATGTCGGCGCGCACCCAGGCCGGGAAGCCATGGCCGACGCCGTCGATTTCGGTGTAGACGAAGTCGTACGGCTTCTTGC
>JAJRVY010000193.1 GCA_024277065.1 Planctomycetota bacterium | reverse complement strand
TGGCCGAGAAGCATCTGCGCAAGCTCGGCGGCGACGCGCTCCCGCGCTACCGGCGGCGCGGACAGGTCGCGCCGCCGATCAACGTGCGGCTCGGCACCGATCAGGTGCGCCCGTACTCGCGCGGCAGCCACAGGTCGAGCCTCTGGGCGTGCGGTATCGAACCCGACGCGGCGGGAGACGTCTCGGCGGCGATGTACGAGGAACTGGTCTCCGAGGGAGTGACGGAAATCGCAATCGAGGATCTGCGCCGCCGCACCTATCGACGCCTCAGCCGCGACCTCGGCAAGGACGCTGCCCGGCGTTACCTCGTGTGGGAGGAGTACCGGCACGGCGACCGTCCCCTGATTCTGCTCATCGGCGGCACCACGGCGACCGGCAAGAGCACGACCGCGACGCGCGTCGCGCACCTACTCGATGTCGTGCGGACGCAGTCCACCGACATGCTGCGGGAGGTCATGCGCACGATGGTCTCGCCGCGTCTCGTACCCGCGCTGCACACGTCGTCGTTCTCGGCCTGGAAGACACTGCAGACATCCGGCGAGGCGAGTCCCGAGACCGTCATCGAGGGCTATCTGCGGCAGGCCGAACTGCTCAGCGTCGCCGGCGCGGCGGTCATCGATCGCGCGGCGACCGAGCGCGTCTCGGTCGTGATGGAGGGCGTGCACGTGCATCCCTCGTTCCTGTCCGAGGCCGAGGCGCACCCCGACGTGATCGTCGTGCGCGTCATGATGGCGGTGCTCTCACCGCAGGAACTCGAGCGCCGCATCCGCGGTCGCGGCAAGCAGGCGAGCGCACGTCGTGCCAAGCGCTACCTCGACCACTTCGACGAGATCTGGAGCCTGCAGTCGTACCTGCTGTCGGAGGCCGACCAGGCGGGTGTGACGATCATCGCCGACGAGGACCTCGAGGACGCCGCGCGACAGGTCGTGGACGTCGTCATGCGCACGCTCCTCGAACGCTCCAAGGCCACCCCAAAGCGCGTCTTCGGGTGAGCGTGTGACCTGGGTCAAGCCGCTCGCTCGCGTGGTTCGCCGAGCCGCGGGGCCGTGGCGGTAATCTGGAGCGTCCGGGCGCGTTACGGGCTGCTGGCGTCTGCCCCGGCCCCCGCCACCTGCAACACGTTCACAGGGGAGCACGAGCACGATGAGTCATCGCACCGAGAGCGACAGCATGGGCCCCCTCGAGGTGCCCGCCGACCGGTACTGGGGCGCGCAGACGCAGCGTTCCCTGCAGAACTTCAAGATCGGTGGCGAACGCTTCCCGCGCGAGATGATCCGCGCGCTCGGCATCGTCAAGAAGGCCGCCGCGCAGGCCAATCGCGAACTGGGTGAGCTGCCCGACGACATCGCGGACCTCATCGTCCGCGCCGCCGACGAGGTCATCGACGGCGTCCTCGACGACCACTTCCCGCTCGTCATCTGGCAGACGGGAAGCGGCACGCAGACGAACATGAACGCCAATGAGGTCATCTCCAACCGCGCCATCGAGCTGGCCGGCGGGGAGATGGGCTCCAAGCAGCCGGTGCACCCCAACGACCACGTCAACCGCGCGCAGTCGAGCAACGACACGTTCCCGACCGCGATGCACGTGGCCGCCGCGACGCGCGTCGAGGAGCGCCTGCTGCCGTGCGTCGAGCGGCTGCGCAACGGTCTCGATGCCAAGGCGCAGGAGTTCGCCGAGATCGTGAAGATCGGCCGCACGCACCTGCAGGACGCGACGCCGCTGACCCTCGGGCAGGAGTTCTCGGGCTACGTCGCGCAGCTCGGCGCGGCCATGTCGGGTGTCGAGACCGCGTTGCCCGGCCTCTACGAGCTGGCCCTCGGCGGCACGGCCGTCGGCACCGGACTGAACACGCATCCGCGCTATGCGGAGACCGTCGCGTCCAAGATCGCGGAGATCAGCGGCCTGCCGTTCGTGACGGCGCCCAACAAGTTCGCCGCGCTCGCCGGACACGACGCACTCGTGCAGCTCCACGGCGCGCTCGCGACGCTCGCCGCGGCGCTGAACAAGATCGCCAACGACGTGCGCTGGCTGGCCAGCGGACCACGTTGTGGCATCGGCGAGATCGACATCCCGGCGAACGAGCCGGGCAGTTCGATCATGCCGGGCAAGGTCAACCCGACCCAGTGCGAGGCGCTGACGATGGTCTGCGCGCAGGTCATGGGCAACCAGACGGCGGTGGCCATCGGCGGCATGAGCGGCAACTTCGAGCTCAACGTCTACAAGCCGCTCATGATCTTCAACGTGCTGCACTCGACGCGGCTCCTGGCCGACGCCTGCGAGTCGTTCCTGGACAAGTGCGTGGCCGGCATCGAGCCCTGCCGCGAGCGCATCGACCACAACCTCCACAACAGCTTGATGCTGGTGACAGCGCTCAACCCGCACATCGGCTACGACAACGCCGCCAAGGTGGCGAAGAAGGCCCACGCCGACGGTTCGACGCTGACCGCGGCGGCCACGGCGCTGGGCTACCTCACGGCCGAGGAGTTCGCCGCGTGGGTGCGACCGGAGAAGATGGTAGGCCCGCGCGAAGGGACGGCCGCAACTAACAGGCTCGAGCGCAACTAACAGGCTCGAGGTCGTACGCCGCAACTGCGCTCGTCCGTGGAGCCCGCCGGACTGCGCCCTGGCCCCCTCGCCCTCGTCGATCCTCGGCGGTCACGGTCCTCTGCGCGCTGTCGCGCGGGAACGGGGGAACGCGGGAATCGTGGCAAGCCGTGGCGGCCACCGAACCTCCGGGTGGACCACATTGGGTCCACCCTACGATGCCTGCTGCAAGGCCGTAGCTGGGACAACGCGCAGGCCGCAGCCGCCGGGGACACTCGGTTCGACCAGGTCGTGGCGTCCGCGCCGCGATCCCTGACGCAGGAGCAGACCCGCCGCGGGCCGCTCAGCGGTTCGTCGCGGCCTTCGCGGGCGGCTTGCCGAGCAGCAGGCGCTCGAAGTGCGCGCGCACCTTCGGGAACGCTGCGCGCAACCCCTCGGCCGCGCGGTGCGGGGCGCCCTTCATGACGATCAGCGTGGCGCCGCCGTAGCGGTCTTCGAGATCCTTGACCGTGTGCAGGGGCACGATCTCGTCGAGCTCGGCGGCGACGAGGAGGATGCCGTCTTTGCGCTTTGCGTCGGCCCACGTCGCGGGGTTCATGCCGCGCAGCAGCCGGGCGGCCGCGGCGCGGTCGATGCCGCGTGCCTGGAGGGCAGCCTGGATGCGGCGTGTGAGCCAGTTGCCGTTGAACAGCACGGCGGTGATGTCGGAGCCCGCGAGCTGCACCGTCACCGCGCGGTACTGCGGCTGCATTCCGTAGAGGGTCGCCGCGGCGAAGCCGCCGAGGCTCGTGCCGAGTAGTCCGACGCGCGCCGGATCGACGCCGCGCTCCTTGACGAGCCAGTCGCGGGCGCGTCCCACGTCCTGGGCGAGTTGCACGAACGTGCGCTCGTTCTGCTCGAGGTCGTCCGAGAGCGTGAGCGCGCCGGGGCGCTGCCCCTTGGGCGTGCGCTGGCCCTGGAACGGGATCTCGAGCCACAGCACCTGGATGCCGGACTTGGCGAGGTCGCGCGACAGCTCGGGCGTCAGCGGATCGAACTTCCAGCCGCCGAGCGCGATGACCGCCGCCTTCTCGGCGTGCTCGGTGTGGAACAGCCGCCCGCGAACGACGTCGTTGCGGCCGGGGTGGCTGCTCTCGACCGGCGAGGGAAACTTCAGCGACTCGACGAACACGCCGTCGCCCGCGTCGATCGGCGGGTTGGCCGTCATCTCGAAGTCCGCCGGCGTGTAGCGCGCCTTCTTCTGCAGTTCCTCGGGCGAGAGAAGTTCGGGGAGCGCCGCGGGGGCGCGTGCCTCCGGGGCGGCGCGGTCCGGGGCGGCATCCTGGGCGGAGGCGGGCGCGAGCAGGGCGCCGCCGAGCACGAGCAGGGCGCCGCCCGAGAGGGACGAGAGGGTCGAGCGGATCACGCGATGGACTCCTGGCCGGACAGTGCGTTGGCGGACGTCGTTCTCCCGAACACGTGGGAGGCGCCGCGCGTTCCCCGCTACGATACCCGCTCCCCTGAGGACTTCATGGCTGGAGAGAACCTGATCACCGCGCTGGCTCCCGTATTCGCGGCGCTCGAGGGCGCCGATCCGTCCGATCCAGCGCTGGCCGATCGCCTGAACGAGGTGCTGCCGCTCAGCGGCGACGTGTGCGCGGCGGTGCGCGCCGCCGCCGAGGCGGAGGTCGCCGCCGGCCGGCTCTGCCACCGCGAGGCGGGCGGCATCGCGTTCAGCCGGCCCGTCAAGCCGAGCGCGGACTCCGCGGGCTTCAGCGTCGATGCCGTCGTCATGGAGGACGTCGTCGGCCCGCGCCACACGCACACGAGCGGCGAGATCAACCTCTGCTTCGCGCAGAGCGGCGAACCGCGGTTCGACGGCCATGCGGCGGGCTGGGTGGTCTTCCCCCCCGGCAGCACGCACCGCCCGCGTGTGGACGGCGGCCGGATGCTGATCCTCTACTTCCTGCCGGACGGGGCCGTCGAGTTCCATCGCGACTGACGCGCCTGGCGCGGCGGCTCAGCCGCGCGGCTTCGCGAGCAGCACCCATCCCGTGAGGAACGCCAGTCCGCCGACCGGCGTCACCGCGCCGAGCCACGTCGGTGCGCCGAGCGCCATCGCGTAGAGCGAGCCGCTGAACAGCAGCGTGCCGATCGTGAAGGCAAGCGCCGCGGCGCCCGGTCGCCGCCCGGAGTCGGTGCCGGCCGCGGCGAGCACGGCGACCGCGTGGACGAGGTGGTAGAGGACGCCGGTCTTCCACCAGTCCATGGCCTTGGCGGCGAATTCCGCGTCGAACGTGCCCAGGTGGCCGCGCAGCCCGTGCGCGCCGAACGCGCCGAGGGCGACGCCCAGGAACCCGAGGATGGCGGCGAGGCGGCGTGCGGTCATGGAGGCTCCTTGGTCGGGCGTGCGGGATCAGGCGCGCGGGTGCGCCTTCTTGTACGCGTCGCGGATCAGGCGCGACGTCACGTGCGTGTAGATCTGTGTCGTCGCCGGGTCGGCGTGCCCGAGCAGTTCCTGCACGGTGCGCAGATCCGCGCCGGCGTCGAGCAGGTGGGTGGCGAAGGAGTGTCGCAGCGTGTGCGGCGAGCCCCGTCCGGCGAGCCCGGCCTTCGTGAGGTCACGGCCCACGATGCGTTCGACGCTGCGTGCCGTGAGGCGTCCGCCACGATTGTTGACGAAGACCGCTTCGCTCGCCGCCAGCCCCGGCGTCGTCGCGCGTCGTGCCAGGTAGCGCTCGAGCGACACGCGCGCCGGACCGCCGAGGAACGCCAAGCGCTCCTTCTTGCCCTTGCCGCGCACGCGCAGGACGCCGCCGTCGATGTCGAGATCGGCGGCGTTCGCGCCCACCAGCTCGCTGACGCGTAGCCCGGCGGAGTACAGCACCTCCAGGATCGCCGCGTCGCGCGCGCCGAGCATGCCGTCGGCGCGTTCGAGCGACAGGAGCTGTTCCATCTCGGCGCGCGTCAGCGGTTCCGGCAGGTGCCGGCGCTTGCGCGGCGAGCGCAGGCTGCTCGCCGCGTTCACGGCGACGAGGCGCTCTTTCAACATCCAGCGGAACAGGCTGCGGATGGTGGCGATGACGCGCGCGACGCTGGTCGGCGCCAGTCCGCGGTCACTCTCCGCCGCGAGGAACGTGCGCAGCACGGCGGCGTCGATGCGGCCGACGTCGCGCACCTTCTCGCGATCGAGGAAGGCGCAGAATCGCGCCAGATCCGCGCCGTAGGCCTCCAGCGTGTGCGGGCTCCAGCGCCGCACGTTGCGGCCCGTCGCCAGGAATCCGTCCACGGCTTCATCGGGGTGCACGCGTCGAGACTCCCCGCGCGAGGCGGAGCCACCAAGGATTCGGAAGCCGGGGCGGCGCCGGGTGCAATGGGGCGATGGGACATTTTCGCGACGAACCGTTGGTGGCGTTCCGCCAGGAGCTGCCCTACCGCGAGCTCTGGCCCGTGGCTCGCGCGCTCGCGGCGCGGGGCACCAGGACGGCGTTCCTCGACGCGAGCAGCGAGAGAGAGGGCGAGGGCCGATTCAGCATTCTCGGCTGGCGCCCGTCGCGCACGCTGCGCTGGCCCGTCGGCGCGCGCGGCGCCATCGACGGGGTGCGGCGCTTCATCGGGCCGCGCCGCATGGCCCCGGATCCCTCGTGCCCGGTGCCGTATCGCGGCGGCTTCATGGGCTGGATCGCCTACGACGTCGGCCGCCATGTCGAGCGGCTGCCGGATCGCCACGGCCCCAGCCCCGGCGTCCCGGACTTCGTGATCGGCGAGTTCGAGGCGTTCGTGGTCGAGGATCGACGTGACGAGCGGCTGTTCATGACGGGAGCGTGCTCGCCGCACGAGGGGCCCTCGCGCCTGGTGGCGCGTCAAGCCGAGTTCCTGGAACTCGCGGCGTCCGTCCCCGAGCCGCCGCGCCACGACGGCCCGGCGGCGGTGGACGTGCGCCCCGATGTCGATCGGGCGTCCTACGAGGACCGCGTCGCGCGCGTTCTCGCGTACATCCGCGCGGGCGACGTCTTCCAGGTCAACCTGGCCCAGCGTTTCACCGGGCGTCTCTGCGCCGTGGCCATCGAGGCCTACGCGCGCCTGCGGGCGGCCAGCCCCGCTCCCCACGGCTGCTGGCTGGACCTCGGCGGGCCCCAGGTGCTCTCGATCAGCCCCGAGCTGTTCCTGCGCCGAGAGGGCGAGCGCGTCCTCACGCGGCCGATCAAGGGCACGCGCCCGCGATCACCCGATCCCGCGACCGACGAGCAGCTGCGGCGGGAGCTGGAGGCGTGCGAGAAGGAGCGAGCGGAGCTGGCGATGATCGTCGATCTCCTGCGCAACGACCTCGGGCGCGTGGCGGCGATCGGGTCGGTGGCCGTCGAGCAGCCGCGTGAACTGCACAGCCACCCGACGGTGCATCACGCCGTCGCCTCGGTCACGGCCCGCCTCGGCGACGACGTCCACGCGGCGGACCTGGTGGCGGCCACGATGCCCGGCGGCAGCGTCAGCGGCGCGCCGAAGATCCGCGCGATGGAGATCATCGAGGAACTGGAGGACGGCCGCCGCGGGCCGTACTGCGGCGCGGCCGGCTGGTTCGGCTACGACGGCGACGTCGCGCTGAACGTCCTCATTCGCACGCTCGCCGTGCAGGGGGATCGCGTGTCGTTCCACGTCGGCGGGTGGATCGTCGCGGACAGCGATCCCGGCCGCGAGTACGAGGAGACGATGGTCAATGGGCGGGCGCTGCTCGAGGCGCTCCGCGGGTGCGCACCGTGACGTGGCGTGACGACGACCGCGGAGCCATGCTGGGCGAGGGGCTGTTCGAGACGGTGCTGTTGCTGAGCGGCGTACCGCAGCACCTCGACGCGCACCTGGAACGGATGCGCGCGAGCGCGCGGGCGCTGCACCTTCCGGTGCCGGGCGAGGGCCACGGCCGCGTCGTCGCGGCAGGTGCGGCGGGCGACTGGCAGCGGCTCGAGCGCCCCCGCCGGGCCGTGCTGCGGATCACGCTGACCGCGGGCCGCGGGCGTGGGCTCGCGCCGCCGGGAGAGGGGGCGCCACGGGTCTCGCAGCTCGTGGCGCCGCTGCCCGATCACCCCGATCGCAGTCCGCTGACACTTACCGCCGTCCGCGCGCACCGCGTGGACCCGGGCGCCGCCGTCAGCGGTCACAAGACGCTGTCGTGGCTGCCGTGGATCGCGGCGCGGCGGGAGGCCGCCGGTCGCGGCGCGGATGCGGCGCTCGTCACGACGGTGGACGGCGACGTCTGCGAGGCGGACCACGCGAACGTGTTCGCGCTGGTGGGGGGCGTCGTCGTGACCCCCTCCCTGGACAGGGGTGTCCTGCCCGGCGTCACGCGCGCGCGGGCGCTGGCCGCGCTGCGCAGCGCGGGGCACGCCGTCGCCGAGCGCCGACTGGCCTGCGACGAGCTGCGCTCGGCGAGCGAGGCCTGGCTCACGTCGAGCCTGGACTGGGTGCGCGCGATCGCCGCCGTGGACGGCGGGAATCGCGTCGCCGGCGGGTCGCTCACGGCTTGGCTCGCCGCTTGCTTGGACGAGTCGTGACGACCAACGTTTCTGCACTTGGTGCCACCTTGGGTAGACTCATGAACCGCACTCCGACCCGGGGAGTGCGATCCGAATCTGGAGGAAGATCCGCAATGCGAACCCTGATCTTGGCCCTCATCGCCCTCGTGCTCCTGCCCCTTGCCGCAGCGCTTGCCGCGCCGCAGGACGAGGAGGCGGCGCCGACGAAGGACGAAGTCACCAAGGAGTACCTCGCCGGCATCAAGAAGCAGGTCGGCAAACAGGAAGAGGGCCCCGCGAGGGCCACGGCCACAAAGCTCGTCGAGATCTGGAACGATGCGGAGATCAGCGAGGGCGCCAAGAAGAACGTCCCTGCTTTCCTGGCGAAGATCGCCGCCTCGAAGGACGAGATGGCGGCCGTCGCGGGCATCGAAGCGCTGCGGGAAGTCGGCGGCGACGACTCGGCGAAGGCGCTCTCGAAGGTGTTGCAAAAGGCGCTCAAGGCGAAGGAGCCGTCGGTACAGCTCTACAGCGCGTGCCTCAAGGCTCTCGGCGTGATCGCTTCCGAGGACGGCAAGATCATCAAGGAACTGACGAAGCTCCTGAAGAACAAGGACTACGACGTCGTCGGTAAGACGGCCTCGGCGCTCGCGGGCTACACGGGCGCCCCGGGAAAGTTGCGCAAGGAACTGCTCGAGGAGTGCATCAAGCAGAGCGAGGGGGTCTACAACGCCGCGCAGCAGAACGACACGAACATGAAGCGCAAGTGGAACATCATCCAGAGCGGGATGATGAAGGCGCTCAATGCACTGTCGGGCCAGGCGTTCGAGAATCCGTCGGCGGCGCGGTCCTGGTACAACGACCACAAGAAGGATCGCAACGTCTGGAAATGACCCCGGCGGCGACGCGACGCGGCAGGCGCAGCGCATGAGCCGGCGGAGCGCCGACTCCCCCGTACTCCTGCGCCCCTGGGTCGCCGTGGCCGGAGGCGCCTTCGCGGGTGTGGCGCTCGCCACGGCGATCATCGTCGGCTGGTCGTTCCTCGGCCCCGCGCCGGGCGACGTCGGCCGCGCGCCGTCGCGACCTGACACGCTCATCGACGTGTTCCGGCTCGCGCCGGGGGATGCGTTCGAGATGCTGCTCGCGCCCGCGGGGCCCGATGCCCGCGGCGAGCCGGCGCTGTCCGCGACGCTCTTCCCGGACGAGGAGCCCGCTCGCGAGCTGGCATCCGTGCTCGTCGCGAACACCGGCGAGCGCGACGGGTGGGACGTCGATCTGGCGGCCCCGCAGTTGCGCGCACGGGCCGCCGACGCGTCGTGGTTCGCGCTCACGGAGATCGACGACGAGGCCGCTGCGCGGCTCGGCACGGCCCTCGCCCTGCGCTTCCGCGGTATCGGCGGTGCGCCCGCGTCGCGCCGCGTCGCGCCCGGCAGCCTGCGGCGTTTCCTCGTCGCGCTGCCGCCCGGACGCAGGTTCGCGGACATCTCGGTCGTCCAATGGGGCGAGCGGGAACTGCGGCGCGTGCGGTTGGACCTCGAGGGGCTGCACGCGTTCCGGGAGCGCCCGTCTCCTCCCGTCGCTGAACGCTGAACGCTAGGCAGTCAAGGAGCGCCCTTGCCCGAGCCCCCGGATCACGACCCCGCGGAGCGCGCTCCGCCCGCGCCGGACGCGGATCGCGGCGAGATCATTCCGCCTGTCGCGGAAGGTGCTGCGGCACCGCTCGGCAGCCCTGATCGCGGCGCGCTCCTGCACTGGCTGGAACAGAATCACCGCGACGCGCAGGCCAATCGCGCCCAGGCGCGGGAGCTGTCGCACGCCCTCGAGCAGATCCGTGACGCGCACGAGTACGTCGGCCGCACGCTGCGCGACGAGCAACGCCGCAGCCGCCGCCTGACCGTGGCGCTGCTGTTCGCGCCCCTGTTCGCGGCCCTCGTCGTGTGGGGCATCTGGGATCGGCTCGACGCGTCGCGCGACGAGTTATCGGAGCGCATGAGTGAGATCGCGAGCGGTCAGGACGAGTTGCGTCGCGCGCAGGACGCGCTGCAGTTCGGCGCCGCCGCGCGGGCGCAAGAGACGCGCGCCGACGCCCTCGAGGGCGAACTGGAGCGTGCTCGGGCAGATCTGGAGGACGCGCGCGAGAGAGCTGTGGCGCGCGCCGCGGCCCGGGCGGAGCAGGATGCCGCGCTCGAGCAGAAGATCGCGCGCCTCGAGAACGACAACGGCGAGACGGCGGGACTGCGGGCGCAACTCGCGGCCCTGCGCAGCCGATCCGGCGCCGAGTCGGCGCGCGCCGGCGCACTCGAGCGCGAGATTCGGCGCCTCGAGCGGGAACTCGGTGCGATGGCCGTGACGGGCGCCGCCCGCGCACCTGCGGCGGGCGCGGCGTTGCAGGGCGCGCCTTCGCCGGGGGACGGGGATGCGGTCGCGGAGCCGCCGGCGGCGGACGTGCCGGCGACCGAGCCGCCTCCCGCCGCGGGCGCCATGCGTCGCCCGGCGGATCTCGCGCGCATCCGCGACGAGCTCAACCGCCTGCTCGCGATG
>JAJRVY010000192.1 GCA_024277065.1 Planctomycetota bacterium | reverse complement strand
GGCCGACTGCTTGAACACCCAGTACTTGCCGCGCTCGGCGAACACGCACTGGGCCGGCACGGCCACGACGCCCTCGAGCTCGTCCACGAGGATCTCGACGCGGGAGGTCAAGCCGGGCTTCAGTTCGAGGCCGGAGAGGTCGCCCGTGAGCGAGACCTCGACCTCGAAGCGCTTGATGTCGTCGCCCCAGCGGCGGCGCTGGGAATTGGGGACGAGCGCCACGTGCGAGACCTCGCCCTCGAGCGCGCGCCCGCGGGCCGTCTCGACCGTCACGAACGCCTTCTGGCCCACCTTGACGCGCGTGATGTCCGCCTCGTGCACCGCCAGCACGGCCTGCATCTCGCGTAGATCGGGGAGCGTCAGGAAGGCCTGCTTCGCGTAGACGTTCTCTCCGACCTTGATCTCGCGATCGTCCCACGGATTGCGGGCATCTCCGTAGATCACGATGCCGGGGCCCGGGGCCCGGATGACCATGTTGTCCAGCACGGCGGCCTGCTCGGTGAGCCGCGCGGCGACGTTCGCGAGCTCGCTCTTCTGGCGCTCGAGCGACGCGCGCTTCTGCGCCTCCCGCGCCGCCGCGCGCTGCTCGGTACGCCCCACCTCGAGTTCTGCATTGCGCACGTCGGCCTGCTTCTGTTGCAGGTCCTTCGGCGCGGAGTACGTCAGGTAGGTCGAGACGTCGAGCTTGGCGAGCTTGAGGTCGCTCGTGGCCTTGACCACGTTGATGCGCTCTTCCTCGACCTGCTCGGCCGTGACGAAGCCCTCTGCCAGCAGCGCCGGCATCTGCTCGTACTTGCGCGTGGCGCGCTCCAGCGTGGATTGCGCCTCCGTGACGCGCGTCTCGCGCTTGGTCTTCTCCTGGACGTACTCGCCCTTCTCGAAGCGCTCCAGTTCCACCTTGGCGAAGGTCAGTTTCAGCTCGGCGTCCTGGATGTCGGCCTCGTTCTGGCTGAGCTGGATGTCGAGTTCGGCCTGCGCCGCCGTCACCTCGCCCTGGAGCTGGATGATGCGGTTGCGCAGATCCTCGACGTCCTTCTCGAGCTGCGTCGAGTCGAGTTCGCAGAGCACCTGCCCCTCCTCGACCTGCGTGCCCTCGTCGATCAGCGTGAGGATCTTCGCCTGGCCGGGAATGTTGGGCCGGATGAGGATCTGGTTCTTGGCCTTGAGCGAGCCCTTCTCCGAAATGGTCACGCGAACGTCCCGGCGCGTCACCTCGAAGGAGGCGACGTCCGGGACGGCCGACGCTCCGCCCGATCCGTCACACGCGGCGAGCGATGCCGCGAGCGCGATCAGGGTCGCGACTGTCCGATGTCCTCCCACGATCCATCCTCCTTCATGAACATCAGGCCCGCGTCGCGCAGGAGCTGCAGCCGTGCGGACGCGACGTTCGCCTTCTCGCGCACCAGGCGATCCTGGGCGTCGGCGAGCGCGGTCAGCGCATCCGTCAGGTCGCGGTTCGAGATCTCGCCGTTCTCGAAACGCATCCGCGCAACGCGCGCGTTCTTCTCTTCGCTCGACGCGATCTTGGTCTGGATGTCGAAGCTGTTCTCGGCGGAGCGCAGGTTGCGCACCGAGTTCCGGACCTCGGCGAGGATCTGGTCCTCGAGCAGCGCGAGCGCGCGCCGCGAACGGTCCAGCGCGATGCGCGCGCGGCGCAGGTTGCCGCGCTCGCGCACGCGGTCGAGAGGCAGCTCGAGCGCCAGCCCCACGGAGTAGTCGTCGCGGTCGGCCCGCACGTCGCGCAGGTGGCGCTCGGTCTCGGAACTGCGGCGCTGCACCGCCTCGATCTCGAGCGAGGGCAGGATCTCCTGCTCCCGGATGCGCAGTCGCCGCTCCGAGTCGAGTACCTCATCGCGAGCGGTCATGAGGTCGAGACGGTTCGCAAGCGCGATGTCCAGCACCCGCCCCAGCGGCACGTCGAAGGGGATCGGTTCCGGGATCTCGTCCGCGATCTCGAAGTCGATCTCGGTGTCGAGCCCGAGGAGGATCTTGAAGCGATCGAGGCGCGCGTCGTAGTCCTGCTGGGCGTCGATCAGGTCGTTCTTGGCGGAGAGGTACTCACGCGTCGCACGGAACTTGTCCACTTCGCTGGCGCGACCGACCTTGAACAGCGCCTCGGAGCGGTTCTTCAGGAACTCGAAACTGGCGAGGCTCACTTCGCGGTTCGCGATGACCCGCCTCTGCGCGACGAGTCCGTAGAAATCGTTCTGCACGCGAATGGCGGTGTCCTGGCGCGTCAGGTCGAACTCGCGGACGTCGTACAGCGCTTGGTGCTCGGCGTCGGTGAGAGCCTCGTGGCTGGCCTCGTACCCGAAGCCGCTGAGCAAGGGCTGGGTGATCCGCGCCTCCCAGGATGCCGTGGCGGTCGAGGGTGTGTCGCCGTTGCCGCGCCCGCGATCTGCACGACCGGAGACCGAGACCTCGGCGCCGGTCGGCAGCAGGTCGGTCATCGAGAGCGTCGAACCGTCGTCGCGCGTGCGATCGCGATCGTCGCCACCGGCGAGCAGGTAGGACATCGATCCCGCAAGGCGCAGCCCGACGTCGTTCTGGGCGTTGCGCAGCGAGACGGCGGAGAGGATCAGCGTCTCCGCACGGGTCGCGAGGTCGCGGTTGTGGTACGCCGCGAGACGCAGCGCATCGTTCAGCCCCACGACGCCCGGGATCTCGATGTCCTTCCCAAAGCGCTCCGGAGACCAGGGATCATCGACGATCTTGCGCGCTGCGGCCCGCTCCTCGGCGACCTGGGCGTCGATCCCAGCCAGGATCGCGGAGGTCTCGCTCTCCGACAGCGCGAGCTGCTGCGATGCACAGCCACCGGCGGCGGTCGTAGCGATCAGACAGCAGATCGCGGCCGTCCGCAGGCGTTGGGGAGACGTTCGCGCCGACATTCCCGCATTGGACGGCGGCGCACGGGTTCCCATGCACGGAATCCGGCGTCGATCCGCGTCCCTGCGAGCGGGTCCCACGCTACGGCTCCACCGCAGCCGTGCACGGCCGCGCGTCGTCGTAGAGGTCGCGACACACGCCGCGCAGCACGGCGATGGTCCACGTCGTCGCGCACTTGTGGTGGCCGAAGTACGCGCGCATGGACGCCAGCATGCCGCAAGCAGCCCGGCGAGCGAAGCCGAACCCGGCGCCGTGCGGGCACGGCCGCCCCGGGTGACGCCGCGCGGCGAAGCCGGGGGGCGCTCCGCTCCGTGGCGTATGCTCGCGTCCATGCGCCCCGTCATCGTCAAACAGAAACACGTCCGCGCCGTCTCGCGCGGCCACCCGTGGCTGTATCGCCAGGCGGTGGAGGAGCGCCCGCGCAGCCTGCGACCGGGCGCGACCGTGGACCTGGCGTCCACCGGGCGCGGGTTCATCGGGCGCGGCATCTGGGAGCCTCGCGGACCGGTGGCGGCCCGCGTCTGGACGCGGCGCGACGACTAAGCCATCGGAGAGGCGCTGTTCGCGAGCCGCTTCCGTGAGGCGCGCATGCTGCGCAAGGCGGCCGGCGTGCGCGGGCGCACGGACGCCTACCGCGTGGTCAACGGCGAGGGCGACCGCATGCCCGGCGTGATCGTCGATCGCTGGGGCGACTGGCTGACGCTGACCACGCAGACGCCGGCACTCGAGCCCTGGATCGACCGCCTCACCACCGCACTGATCGAGGCCGTGCCCGCCACGGGCATCTACGTCAAGGACGACGAGCGCAGCGTGCTCGTGCACGGCGCACCGTGTCCGGACGTCCACGTCGTGAGCGAGCCGGCGGTCCGCGCGCGGGTGTTCATCGAGGTCCCGGGCAAGTCCGGGTTGTTCACCGACATGCGGGAGGCGCGCGCCTCGACGGCCCCGCTCCTCGCCGGGCGGCGCGTGCTCAACCTGTTCGCGCACACGGGCGCCTGGAGCGCGGCGGCGGCGGCCGCCGGCGCGCAGGAGGTCGTCTCCGTGGATCTCTCCGGGCCCTACCTCGCGGTGGCGGACGAGAACGTCGAGCTGTCGGCGCCCGGTTACGGAGCGCACACGGCCGTGCGGCAGGACGTCTTCGAGTTCCTGTCGTTCGCCGAGCGTGAAGGCAGGACGTTCGACGCGATCGTCATCGATCCACCGACGTTCAGCTCGTCGCGCACGTCCGGCACGTTCAGCGTGAAGGATCGTTACCGCCCGCTCGTCCGGGCGGCGCTGCGCGTCCTCGAGCCGCGCGGGCTGCTGCTGTGCGCAACGAACTGGCGCGGGATCTCGCGCGACGACTTCCTCCACGTGCTGCAGGATGCGGCGGGCCTCGACGACCAGGATCTCCGCGTTCTGACCGTCATGGGCCAGCCTGTGGACCACCCGGTGGTGCCGGCGTTCCCCGACGCGGCGTACCTTCATTTCGCCGTGTGCTGCACCGCCGTCCAGCCACCGCTAGCATGGCGACCGTGACCAGCCCTTCCGATCGCCCGGCACGACGGCGCCGGCGCGTCCGCTCGCGACGCGTCGGCGTCGCCGTGCTGGTGATCTGCGGGGCGGCGGCGGCGGGCGTGCAACTCGTCGATGGCGACGGTGAACCGTACGCATGGGATCTGGACACGCCGCAGCCGAACGTCGTGTCGGCGAAGGTCACGTACTTCCTCGACTCGCGAGGCACCACCGACATCGTCAGCGGCCCCCTCTCGGACCTGGCGGCAGCTCGTGCGGGGATCGCCGCGTGGGAGATCGGCACGTCGCGCCTGCGCTTCACGGAGGACGGCACACGGCCCGCCGGCGGGCACGTCGGCACGGACCGCGTCAACTACGTCGGATGGGCGTCCTCAGGCATCGGCCGGCTGACGCTCGCCATCACGTTCCCGACGCGCAGCGGCTCCGAGATCCTCGACATGGACGTGCTGTTCAACGACCGCGACTTCACGTGGGACACGCGGACACCGGGCACCAGCGGCGTGGCGGACATCGCGGCGATCATGACGCACGAGTGGGGCCACGCCGTCGGCGCCGACCACGTGCCGCTGCGGGCCTCGACGATGTACTTCGCGTCGTCCACCGGCAGCACCGCGTTCCGCTCCCTCGCCGCCGACGACCGGGCGCTCATCGGGTCCGTCTACCCGAACGACACGTTTCGCCAGACCACCGGCACGCTCCGTGGGCGCATCACACGCGACGGGGCGAGCGACCACCGCGCGATCCACGTCGTGGCCGTCTCGCTCGTCACCGGCGAGCCCGCGGCTTCCACGCTCACCGCGCCGGACGGCACGTTCGAGATGCGCGGGCTGCCGCGAGGCGTCTACCGCGTCATCGCCGCGCCGACGGTCCCACTGGGCGGCGCCATGAACGCGTTCTGGGCCACGGGCAGCGTGAAGTTCCTCCCCTCCGTCCTGCGCGCGAGCGATGAGAACCCCGCAGCCGCGGTGTCGGTCGTGATCCGGCCCGACACCGTGACCGTCGCGCCGGAGTTCACGGTGCGCGACGCTGCCACCCCGTTCGAGTTCGACGACTCGCTCTCGTCGGCCACGCTCCTCGAGCTCGGCGACGCCGTGGCCGCCCGGCTCGAGAGCGGCGGCGACGTCGATTGGTTCGCGTTAGACGCAAACGGTGGGCAGAAGGTGACGATCGCCGTGCTCGCCTGGCACCTCGGCAGCAAGGCGGACCCCGCGCTGGCTCTGACGACCGCGCAGGGCGTGACGATCACGAAACTCGCCGACGTGCGCAGCGAGGCGTTCTTCGAGACACGTACGGAGGGCCCGGACCTCGACGCGCGGCTGATCGCGGTGGAGATCCCCGGCACGGGGCGCTACTACGTGCAGGTCCGCAACCAGGCGCCCGGCTCTTCCGACGACAGCTTCTACGTCCTGTTCGTGACACCCGCGTCCGAGGCCCCGAGCGCCGCGCTGAGCACGGTTGACCTGTTCCCCGCGCGCCTCGACGCCGACGGCACGGCGCAGACCACGCTCTCAGTCGTGGCGCTCAAGGGCACGGGCGAGCCCGTCGGCGCCGGGGCTCTCGTGGAGCTGGCGCACGACGGCGCGGGCGCCGCGCCGACGACGGCGCTCGACATCGACGGTGACGGCACGTTCACGGCGCTCGTCACCGCGCCGACCACGCCGGGCCGTGACCGCTTCACCGTGACGATCACGACGTCCGACGGCATCGCGACGCTCGCCGACGCGGCGCTCGTCGTCTATCTCGGCCCGGCGGACGCCGGAACGACGACGTTGGACGTACTCCCGCGCCGCATCGCCATGGACGGCGAGGACGAGGCGCGGGTGACACTGCGGCCCCGCGACGCGAACGGCGAACTACTGGGCGCGGGACGAGCGGTCGCGTTCGCGGTGACGGGGCCGACCGGGGCAACGGTCGGCATAGCCGACGACGTCGGCGGTGGCGCCTACGAGGCGACCGTCACGGCCGGTCTCGTCCAGGGCGCGGCGGACGTGACGGCCACCGTGGACGGCGTCGCGCTCGGTCCCGTCGGGACCGTGCACGTCGGATTCCCGCTCGGCGCCGTCGCCGCGCAGGCCGCGGCGGACGCCGCGACGATGCAGGCCCTCAGCGGGCTGAAGAGGCAGGCCGTGTCCGCGCTGCGCGCCGTCGTCAAGCAGGCCGCAGGGATCGCGGACGCGCTCGCCGCCGGCAATGAGAAGAAGGCCGTGAAGCGCGCGCGCCGTGCACTCGACAAGCTCGTGCGGGCGGAGAAGAAGGCCAAGGGGCTACTGCCGGCGCTCGGCACGACGACCGAACTCGCCGCGGCGATCCGGCAGGCCGCCGCCGCGCGCATCGACCAGGCCGTCGTCGGTGGCGGCAAGGACCAGAGGAGGCTCGACACGGCGCGCGAGCACCTCCGCGAGGGCGACGCGTTCCTCGCCGCGGGCGTGCCCAAGAAGGCCGCCGCGCGCTACGAGAGGGCCTATCGCAAGGCGCTCGCGCTGCAGCCGTAGGCGGCGGCACGGAACGGCCGGGCCCGGCACTGACGATCGCACGCCAAAGCGCGGGCCGTGAGCACCCATACGTCTGCGTGAGACCTCTCGCCGTCGCGCTCGCCGTCACCGCCGCCACCGGCGTCCTGCTCGTCGCGGCAGCGATGCCGGACGCGCGCGACGTGGCGCGACGGCTGGACGCAGCGTCGGCCTCCGAACGCGACGCGGCGGCCCGCGAGCTGGCGGCGATGGGCGAAGGCGCGCGCGAGACGCTCGAGGTGGTGGCCCGCGATGGCCCGCCGGAAGCACGGCGGCGCTCACGGGCGCTGCTCGCGTCGCTGCGGCCGGGCGGCGATCTCGAGCGGCGCGTGCGCCGGCTGGAGGCCCGCTCTCTCTTGCGCGCGGCGCTGCGCCAGGAGGGGCACCTGGCAGCGGGCTCCGCGCGTGACGCGCGACTCGGCGAACTCGCGGCGCCCGGGGCCGAGGAACTCGGGGCACGCACGGCGCGGCGGCTCTCGCACGGTTTCCTGGCCCAGGCCGAGGCGCTCGCGGTCGCGCGGCACCCCTCGCCGGTGGGCGTGCGAGCGCTCGTCGCCGCCCTGCGCGCCGATCGCGTGCTCGGCTCGGCCGTCGTCCGGGCGGCCCGCGCCCTCGAGGCCGCGCCCGGAAAGCTGCTGCCGGAGGCGACGCGAGCCGAGCTGCGCACGGTGCTGCGCGCGGCCGGCGACCCGCGCCGCCGCGCGGCGGCCGCGCTGTTGCTCGCGTTCGACCCGTTCGCGGCGCGCGAGCTGTAGCGCGACGGCGACGCCAGGGTCAGGCTCGAGGCGGCGCGCGCGCTCGGCCGCATCAGGGGTGCCGGATCACGGAGCCTCGAGCGACTCGCACGCGACGACGACGACCTCGTCCGCGAAGCGGCACTGCACGCGCTCCGCGCCGTGCCCGGCGCCCCGCGGCCGGGCGCCGCCCACGCCAACGCCGATCACCCCGCGCCCGCCGTGCGCGCCGCGGCGGCGACGCTCCTCTCACGCGACGCCGTTCCCGCGTCCGTGGCCGTCCTGACACGCCTGGCGACGGACGACCACGCGCGCGTGCGGGCCGCCGCCGAGCGTTCGCTCGCCGCGCTCCCGCGGCGCTGAGATTCGACCGTCACGGCAACGCGGCGGTCGTGCCGGGCGGCGGGCTGCCGATGCTGAGGGACATGAAGCTGCGCATCCTCCGGGGACGCTCCCGCCGCAAGCTCTCCCGGGAGAGATGGCGCGGCCGGAGCCGCCGCTTCACGGTCGTGCAGAGCGCCGTGGAGGCGCTCTGGAGCCAGGGCCTCGCACTGCGCATGTCACTGCCCGAGGACGGCGCGGACGACGATCGCAGCCAGGCCACGCTCGGCCAGTGGCGCTCGTTCGTGGGCCTCTTCCTGAGCGAGAACGTGTGCCGGGCCAGGGTGCCGGACGAGTTCGCCATCGCCGAGCCCGCAGACGAACCTGCAGACCAGGCCGACGACGCGGCGGGGGACGACGCGGCGGACGAGCCGGACCACGGCGCGCGCGGGGCGCCCGCCGAGGAGCGAGCCCCGGCGGCGGTCTACGACGTGTGCCTCGAGGCCCTCGCCGCGACGGCCCACGACCTCGCCGACGCCGACGTCCTGGCGGCGCCGCTCCCGCTGCACGCCGCAGCCGCGACGTGCGGGTGCCCGATCGAGCGCGTCCTGGCGATCAAGGTGCGCGGCATCCCGCGCATCTGAGAAGGTGTTCCCATGACGGCGCGAGCGGCGCCTCAATCGACGGCGCCGAGCTTCACCTGGAGCGTTTCCGTGCTGTCGCCGCGCAGGATCTCCACCGCCACGACGTCGCCGGGAGCGTGCCCGGAGAGCGCGTCGAAGACGTCCTCGCGCGTGCGCACGCTCTCGCCGGCGACGGAGCGGATCACGTCGCCGACCGTCACCCGGCCGCGCGCATCGCGCGCCATGGGGCGGATGCCGGCCGCCGCCGCGCCGCCCCCCGCGACGACGTCGAGCACGAGCACACCATCGACACCGAGTTGCGCCGCCCACTGGTCCGGCGCGACGTAGATCCCGAGCCCGGGACGCACGACCTTGCCGTGCGCGATGAGCTCGGGCACGACACGGTTGACGGTGTCCACGGGCACCGCGAACCCGACGCCCGCCGACTGGTTGGTGGACCCCGCGATCGCGGTGTTGACGCCGATCAGACGGCCCGCGGAATCGAGCAGCGGCCCGCCCGAGTTCCCGGGGTTGATCGCCGCGTCGGTCTGGATCGCGCCGCGGATCGGGCGGCCGGTCACGGAGCGGATCTCGCGGCCGACGGCACTGATCACGCCCGTCGTCAGCGTGTGGTCCAGGCCGAACGGGTTGCCGATCGCGACAGCCGTCTGCCCCACCTGGAGATCGTGGGAGGTGCCGATGGGAAGCGGACGCAGCTTCCCGGCGGGCGCGTCGATGCGCAGCACGGCCAGGTCGTCGTCGGGGCTCGCGCCCAGCAGCCGCGCGCGCCATGTGGACCCGTCGTGCAGCGTCACGGTGGCGCTGTCGGCGCCCTGGATGACGTGGAAGTTCGTGACGATCGTGCCGCGATCGTCCCAGATGAACCCGGACCCGGTGCCGCGCGGGATCTCCGTCACGTCGAACGCGAACGCGACGCGGCGGTCGAGCGACGTGATGTAGACGACCGACGGCGCCGCCGCGCGGAAGATGTCGATCGTCGTCTGCTCGGCCGGCGCCAATTCCCCGCGCGCGGCGACGACGCGCGGCTCGGCGCGCGGGGCGCGCCACGCCTGCCAGCCCATGCGCGCCGTCTGCCAGCCGCAGACGACGAGCAGCGCGAGCAGCGTCGCGAGCGTCACGAAGTGCAGGGGATGGCGGTGGCCGGGGCGTGCGGGCATCTCTTCTCCTGCTGGTGCGGGCGGTCAGTCCCTGGCGAGGTCGTCGCGCGAGAGCCCCAGCCGCTTCATGTGACGATAGAGCGTGGCCTTGTGGACGCCCAGCCGGCGCGCGGCGGCGCTCAGGTTGCCGCGCGACGCGCGAAACGCGTCGCGCAGCGTCTCGGGCGTGATCTCGGGCGGCGCGTCCGGCTCATCCGGGGCCTTGCGCACCTCTGCGCGGACACGCACGACGGGCACGTCGTCTCCCGCGACGATGTCGGCGGCGTGATCGCCCTGCGCCGCGCCCAGCCGATCCGGCGCGGCGAGCCGCCGCTCCGCCGGGACCGCGTTCGCGAGCAGCCGTGCGAGCACCATCGCCGCGCTGCGCAGGTCGGCCTCGGACAGATCGTCGGCGGCGCCCGGCACGAGGACGCGGCGTCCCGACACGTGCTGCCGGTCGCGCAGATCGACGTTCCAGGCCCCGGCCGCGAGCAGCCCCCGCTCCTGCACCCACTCGGCGAGCGCACCGCGTCCGATCACGTCGCCCCGCGCCTCGACGAAGAGCCGCTCGAGGACGTTGCGCAGCTCGCGCACGTTGCCCGGCCAGCGGTAGTCCACCAGGGCGTGCATCGCTTCGGGAGAGAGGCGCGCGGGCACGCGTCCGTAGCGCGCGGCGAAGAGACGCAGGAAGTGATCTACGAGGAGCGGCAGGTCGTCCAGGCGCTCGCGGAGCGGCGGCGCGTGGATGCGCAGCACGGCGATGCGGTGGTAGAGGTCCTCGCGAAAACGGCCGTCACCGACGGCGCGCTCCAGACCGACGTTCGTCGCCGCGATGATGCGCACGTCGGCCGCGATCTCGCGCTCGCCGCCGACGCGTTCGAACGTCCCGTGCTCGAGCACGCGCAGGAGCTTGGCCTGCGCGCGCTCGGGCATGTCGCCGACCTCGTCGAGGAACAGCGACCCGAGGCTCGCCCGCTCGAAGCGACCCTTGTGGGCGGAGATCGCGCCGGTGAACGCACCGCGGTCGTGTCCGAACAGCTCGGACTCGAACAGATCCTCGTTGAGCGCCGAGCAGTTGAGGGCCACGAATGCGTGGTTGCGACGCGGGCTGATGCGATGGATGGCCCGGGCGATCAGCTCCTTGCCGGTGCCCGTCTCGCCGGTGACGAGCACCGGCGCGTCGGAGGGCGCGTAGCGATCGATCTTCTCGAACACGACGCGCAACGCGGCGCCGCGCCCCACCATGCCGTGGAACGCCGGTTCGATCGCGTAGCGGTGCTCTTCGGTCCTCATCGACGCGCTGCTCGTGGTCACACTTCTACTGACGCATCGCAGCGGGGAAGTGGGAAACCCCCGCTCAGGCGGCGGTGAGCGGATAGGCGGCGAGCCGCCAGGCGAACCAGCGCTCGCCGCACGCGGACAGCGCGGCGCTCGCCTCGACGGCTGTGTCGAGGCCGTCGAACAGGCCGCAGCCGTTCGTGCACAGGCCGTGCGACGCAAGGCACTCGACGGCCCCGTGGCGGCGCACCCAGGGGCGCAGATCGCCCTCATCGACGCCGTAGACGTCGAAGCCGAGGAGATAGCCGTCACCTTCGGGCGGCGCCCCGCACGCGGGGAGCCGCGACACGGAGGTGATGCCATCGTCCACGGCCGTCACGGGGTCGATGTCGGTCTCACGCAGCGCGAGGCCGAGGATCAGCGTGTCCCCCGGGAACGGCCCGAACGAACGCACGAAGCGCCGCGCCGCGGCCACCGACACGAAGGCCGACGGCGGATGGAAGTCGCCGCGGGCCGCGGCGACCGCGAGCCAGTCACTGAGTTCGGCGGCGCGCGTGCCGTCGAGGCCGAAGCGCTCCAGATCGGCCTCGAGCGCCCACAAGAGGTTGCCCTGGGCGGCGTCCGCGAAGCCGGAGAACGGCCCGGGCGGCGCCGCAAGGGCCTCGATCCAGCCCGCCGGCACGACCGGGAGCACCGGCGCCAGGTGGTCGGAGGCCGAGACGATCTGCTCGGGGAACGCGGCGGAATCGACATACCCGGGTCGTCCGACGCGTCGAACGACCAGGTATCCGGCCGACACGAACCCCTCGTTGTCCATGCGCCCTGATGGTGCCTGGCGGGAGGGTCCTCGTTCCAGCACTGATTCCCCCCTCCCCTCGGCGTCGCGTCGTCGCGGCGCGCGGGTAGACTCTGCCGCGCCGCGCCGGAGTGGTGCGGCGGACACGGGAGGCTCGGCATGGCGCAGATCTTCGACTCGATCCTGGGTGCGGTGGGCAACACGCCACTCGTGCGCCTGCGGACCATCGGCCGCGGCACGGGCTGCGAGATCCTCGCCAAGTGCGAGTTCCTGAGCCCCGGCGGATCCGTCAAGGACCGCATCGGCAAGCGCATGGTCGAGGAGGCCCAGGAAGCCGGCCGCATCCGGCCCGGAGACACGCTGATCGAGCCCACGAGCGGCAACACGGGCATTGGCATGGCGCTGGCGGCGGCGATCCACGGCTACCGCATGATCATCACCATGCCCGAGAAGATGAGCCGCGAGAAGCAGGTCGTCCTCGAGGCCCTCGGCGCCGAGATCATCCGCACGCCCACGGAGGCCGCGTGGGACGCCCCCGAGAGCCACATCGAGGTCGCCAAGCAGCTCCAGAAGATCCTGCCGAACGCGCACATCCTCGACCAGTACGGCAACCCCGACAATCCCGACGCCCACTACGACGGCACGGGCCGCGAGATCCTCGAGCAGACCGGCGGGAAGCTGGACTTCGTCGTGCTGACGGCCGGCACCGGAGGCACCATCAGCGGCGTGGCGCGGGCCATCAGGGAGCGCTGCCCGGACGCGCGCGTCGTCGGCGTCGATCCGGTCGGTTCGATCCTGGCGGGCCCCGCGCCGATCACGTCGTACAAGGTCGAGGGCATCGGCTACGACTTCATCCCCGACGTGCTCGATCGCGACCTCGTGGACGAGTGGATCAAGACCGAGGACCGTGAGTCGTTCCTGATGGCGCGCCGGCTCATCCGGCACGAGGGCCTGCTCGTCGGCGGCAGCAGCGGCTCGGCGGCCTGGGCGGCGGTCGAGATCGCGAAGAAGTACGGCCCGGACAAGCGCATCGTGACGCTCCTCGCCGACAGCGTGCGCAACTACATGACGAAGTTCCTCGACGACGGCTGGATGCGCGCGAACGGCTTCACCGAGTGCCGCTGGGAAGGTGAGACGCTGGGCGATCTGCTGCGCGCGCTGCCGCCGCGCACGCTGATCACGGCTGCGAGCAGCGACACGGTGGCCGCGACGGTCGCCGCGCTCAAGGAGCACGCCGTCAGCCAGCTCCCGGTCGTGGACGACGGACGGCTGGTGGGCATCGTCACCGAGAGCGACCTGCTCGGGAAGCTCGTCGATGGCCGCGCCAATCCGGCGAGCGCGGTGGCGGAGGTCATGTTCCGCGACGTGCGCACGGTGCACGAGTCCGAGGAGGCGGGCGTGCTGACGTCGCTCTTCGGGGACGGCTACGCCGCGCTCGTCGTGGACGACGACGAGCGCCTGCACGGCATCATCTCGAAGGTGGATCTGGTGGACTACCTGACGCGCACGCCGGCGGACGCCGTCTGACGCCGGGGCGCCGGACGCTCACTCCTCGTCGCCGAGCGCCACGCGCTTCACGGTGAGGAGCAGCAGTCGTCGCTCGTCACGCGCATCGCCGAGGCGCATGGGAACCTCCTGGCGGATCGGGGAGAACGCCACGCTGCGTGCCCGCGGTCACGCAGCCGTCACTGGTTCGTCTCGGCCCGCTCACGTGCGTCCGAACTCTCGTCCCGCTTCGCCGCGGCATGTGGTATCCCTCGGCGCGTGACACATGGCGACGCCGCTCAGACGACGACACGGCTCCTCGGCCGCGACCACGAGGAGTACGGACGCTTCGCGGTCGTCCCGCTCTCGCCACACACCGCGTGCGCGATCAGCGCGGGGGCCGACGAGGCGTTCGCGCGGACGACGCAGAAGGAGCACGT
>JAJRVY010000191.1 GCA_024277065.1 Planctomycetota bacterium | reverse complement strand
CGCAGGATCTTGGCCACGGCCTTGGCGGTCTTGACGTCCTTGCGCGTGCCGAGTTCGTCCGCCGCCGCGCGCCCGCCGCCGCCCCCTTTCGCGAGTGCTGCGATCAGTTCCTTCGTCTTGGTGTCCCCGGCACCGCCGCCGGTGGGCAGCTTGGACGGATCGCCGAACGTCTTGATCTCCTCCCTCGAGACCTTGCGCTCGAACGTGGACGCCGGCGCCGTCGCCCGCTTGCGCCCGCGGCCCTTCCAGCGCCCGGCGAAGAAGCGGAAGATGTCGGCGCGCACCCAGGCCGGGAAGCCATGGCCGACGCCGTCGATTTCGGTGTAGACGAAGTCGTACGGCTTCTTGCCGCTCGCCAGCGACTTAGCCGCCGAGCGATCCGAGCCCGGCGGCACGACGCGATCATCGGTGCCGTGGTAGATGTAGATCGGCAACCCGGTGCCAGCCACGCCGGCGGGCCCGCCGCCACCGGCGCACGGGCTGACGGCCGCCCAGATCTCGGCCCGCGCCGGCCCCCACTGCCACGCCCCGAAGCCGCCCATCGAGTGCCCGGTGAGGTAGATGCGGTTCTCGTCCACGTTGTAGAGCAGCCGCATCTCCTCGATGAGCGCGTCGATCCAGGGCTCGTTCTTCTTGTTGCCCCACGGCGCCGCGACGGCCGTCGGACACACGACGATCCAGCCCCACTCCTGCGCCTCACGGACGTAGAACGGCATCGCCTGCTCGCCGCTGCCGGTCACGATCGTGCTGTCGGCCCCCCCGCGACCACCGCCGTGCAGCCCGACGACGAGCGCCGTCGGCACGAGCGGGTCGTAGCTCTCTGGCACGTAGATGCAGTACGTCGCGCCGGGCGCCTGCTCACTGCGCAGCGTGAGCGGCACCTTGTCGCGCTGCCGCCGGGGCAGCGCCGCAGAGCGCCGCGCGCGCTCCAGGTAGGTGACGGGCCGCTTCGAGCCGGCCTCCTTCAGCAGCGCGACCTGCGCGCCCAAGGCATCCGGGTCCGCGAGCGCGACGTACTCGCGCTCGAGCTCGCGCAGCCGCGCGTCCGCCACCGGATCGCCGCGCGCCGCGCGCTCCCACTTCGCCGCGCCGCCGAACGCCGCCAGCGCGGCGGCGTGCTCGGGATCGAGCGACAGCGCGAGCCGCAGTTCCCGTGCGCGCTCGTCCTTCAGTTTGTGCTCCGCACAGAACTCGGCGAGCGCGAAATGGTCGTCGGCCGTGAGCCCGCGCTCCGACGCGCGCCGCCGGTACTCGACGAGCGGCGCATCGGCGATGATCACCTCGGCGACCTTCTCGCGCGGGATGCGGTTCCTGTCCGGGATCTCCCACGTCATGTCCGGGTTGCGGGAGTTCCACGGATTGATGACCACGACCTCTCCGTCGTCGCGGCTGACGACGACGTCGTGGAGCTTCTTGCCGCTCTTCAAGACGACGGTGTCGGCGTGCGTCGGACCGGCGGCGAGCGCGAGGACGGCGACGGCGGAGAGGAGCGCGCGTGTCATGCAGCGATCGTTCCGCCCCTGCACGCCGCTGTCAACGAGCGTTGCGAGATGTCGATGCAGATCGACACGCAAGGGCCCGCTGCGGGCGACCGAGCTCACGTGGCAGCCGGTGGACGCCCCAGCGCGGCCGTGTCCCGGCGCGCGAACCCGCGTCCCGACGCCGGTCTGCCCCGAGCCTGGGGAAGATCCAGGAACGCGTTCGCGGGTTTGGCCTCGCCTTTGCGAAACTGGTGCGTGGCGGATGCCGGATGTCCCGGCAGATCGCGACCACAGGGGTGATTCACCTTGCGAGTCCTCTTCTTGGCTCCGCGGATACCGTTCCCAGCGCTCGACCGCGAGAACGTGCGCCCCTACCAGGCCATCCGCTTCCTGTCGCTGCGCCACGACGTGGACCTCGTCACCTTCGGGGGCGGCGGCATCGAGTGGGACGCCCGCCGCCGCCTGCGTCGTTTCTGCCCGCGCGTGCAGATCCTGCCAATGCAGTCGCGGACCGTCACGCCCGCCTCGGCGCGTCACGTCTTCACGACGCAGCCCCTGGCCGTCAGCCGCTACGAGAGCCGCGACCTGATGGAGCGCCTCGACGCGCTGAACGAGACCAACCGCTACGACCTCATCTACGTCTACTCGGCATCGATGGCGCCCTATGGCCGGGCGTTCCCCATGACGCCCAAGATCCTCGACCTGGTCGAGGTCACCTCGCTGCGCTGGATCGAGTACGGCTCGCGGCGCGCGTTCCCCGCCTCGGCGGTGTTCCGCCGCGAGGGCAACCGCCTGATGCACCTCGAGACGCAGGCCGTCGCCGACTACCAGCGTGTGCTGCTCGCCTCGCAGACCGAGGCCGAGGTGCTGCGTGGCCTGACGCCCGGCACGCAGCGCATCGTCCCGCTCAAGACGCCCGCGCCGCCCCACGCGCCCCTCATCCGCCGCGCCTCGGGCGTGCCGACGATGCTCTTCGCCGGACATCTCGATCACCAGCCCAACCGCGACGCGCTCAAGACCTTCGCGAAGAGGGTCTTCCCGCGCATCCGCGACCACTACCCCGATGCCGTGCTCCGCGTGGCTGGCCGCAACCCGCCCGACGAGATCCGCCAGCTCGCGCTGCGCCCGGGGATCTTCCTCGACGACCGCCCGGCCGATCTGCGTGAACTCTACTCGACGGCCTGGGTCGCCGTCGTCCCCCACCGCGTCAGCCGCGGCGTGCGCAACGAGATCCTCGAGGCGCTGACGTTCGGCGTCCCGACGGTCGTCAGCCGCGAGGCGTTCGTGGGCATCGACGCCCTCCCCGGCACGGACCTCATGGTCGCCGACGACGACGAGGAGATGGTGCGCACGATCGAGGACCTCTTCGCCGACCCGCAGTCGCGCGAGCGCCTCGGCTTCCGTGCCCGGCGCGCGATGCTGAACAACTACAGCCACTGGTCCATCGCGCTGCGCCTCGAGGAGATCGTCGAGGCCGCCGTCCGCGAGAACCTGATGCCGACAGCCTGAGGCGGCGACCCGAGGCCGACGACCGCAGACCGGAGGCCCCGAGGGCACGAAGACCAGAGGACGCCGAACACCGCAGCGCGCCGCAGCGGACACGAATCCAGCCGGCCCGCCGCGACGACGATCCGCCCCCGGGATAGTTGACACCCCGGCGCCCGGCCCGGAACATCCCGGGCTCGCAACGACGGAGCGGGTGTAGCTCAGTGGTAGAGCGCCACCTTGCCAAGGTGGATGTCGACGGTTCGAATCCGTTCACCCGCTCCAGCTCCGGCACCCGCCGTAGAGCCCCGTCGCTCCGGCCAGACCTCATCCACCTCGACAAGGTGGAGGCTGTGTTGCGTTCTGTCGGCTCCGCCGACGGGAGCCAAGGTGGATGTCGACGGT
>JAJRVY010000190.1 GCA_024277065.1 Planctomycetota bacterium | reverse complement strand
TGGCGGGCTTGCGCGCGGTCTTCTTGGCGGTCTTCTTCTTGGCCGCCTTCTTGGCGGGCTTGCGCGTCGCCTTCTTGGCCGCCTTCTTGGCCGGCTTGCGCGCGGTCTTCTTGGCGGCCTTCTTCTTGGCCGGCTTCCTGGTCGCCTTCTTGGCCGCCTTCTTGGCGGGCTTGCGCGTCGCCTTCTTGGCCGCCTTCTTGGCGGGCTTGCGCGCGGCCTTCTTGGCCGGCTTGCGCGCGGCCTTCTTGGCGGCCTTCTTCGCCGGCTTCTTGGTCGCCTTCTTCGCAGCCTTCTTGGCGGGCTTGCGCGCCGCCTTCTTGGCTGCCTTCTTGGCCGGCTTGCGCGCGGCCTTCTTCGCTGCCTTCCTTGCTGCCATCCGTACCTCCTGGTGGTCGTGGCACAAAATGACGGCACAGCCGCGTGCCGCTCGTTCACTCAGTTCATCGACCGAGTCGTCGCATTACTTCGACCGCGTTGCCGCGAATCTTCAACGGCTTCTCGCGTCGTCCGTTTCGGCGGCGATCCAGCGCGCGTATGCGGGGTCCACGTGCGACGCATCCAGCGCGACGATTTCGGGTACGTCGTAGGGGTGCAGCGCGCGCAGTCGGCGCATCAACCGCGGGAGCGAATCGCTGCTGGTCTTGATGATCAGGAGTGCTTCGAGTTCGCGTTGCAGCGCGCCGTCCCAGCGGTAGATCGACGTCACTCCCGGGAGAACGTTGACGCAGGCCGCAACGCGTTCCTCGACCAGGCTGCAAGCCAGGCTCTCAGCGGCTCGTGGTGGGATCGTCGTCAGCACGATGTGCATTCTCGCATGCTCCTCGGTAGGCGTTCCGCGCGCTGCGGCTGCGCGTAGCGTAGCGCGTCGCGCAGCGATCTCGCGCGGGCCTCTCACGTTGCGGCGTCGTCACGGCGCCGCGCGCGAAGGTTGCCCCCTACAGTCCCCCCCGTTCCGGTGCCGATGCCCAACTGTCACCAGCACTGAACTCCCGTGGACGGAGGCGCGTCGTCTCCCCGGGGCCGGAGATCGAAAATGAAGAAGATGCTGACCGTTCTCGCCGTCGCCATGCTGCTTGCAACGACGGGCTGTTACACCTCGCGCCGCGTTGCCGGCGATGGACTGCAGGGCGGGCTCACGAACGCGTACCTGTGGGTGACCGTGCCCGTGGACATCGTGATGTCGCCGTACCAGATTCCGAAGTGGCTGTCCGACGACAACGACGACTGGAACCCCTGGGACTTCGACGAGATCCGCGACGAGTACGTCGGCGCGCGTCCGTCGAGTTACTGACCGCGACCCTTCTTCCTCGGGCCGTCGCACTCGGCAAGGGCCCGCGCAGGAATGACGTCGGGATTCGGTCGGCTGCGACGACGCGGGGCGGCGTTGCCTCTCCTCCCCGACTCGGCTCCGCAATGAGTCGCGTCGTCGAGGAGCCTTGCCCCGCGCCGCCCTCGGTCCTACGAACTCATTCCTGCGCGGGCCCCGAGAACCGATGCGGCGGCTCTTCGCGCACCGTGCGCGGATCCGCGCACGACGCACTTTCTGCGTCGCGCCGCGAACGCCGTAACTCGTTGGGCCCGTGCCGGGTGATCGCCTGATGCCCGTCGCGCGCGCGCGGGCGGGACTCTGGCGCGCCGTGAGTTTTCTGGCGGGTTCGCCCGTCCCGGCGTACGCTCAGCGGCTTTATCCCCGAGAGGCGGCCCGAAGTCCCTCACGGAGATGTCCGGAGGCAGCGCGTCGGCGCCCTCCTCCAGCCCTCGAACAGCCCCTCATGAAGACCCCCGACGATCGGGCGGGAGCATCGTGGCTTCGCTACACCCACCTGGGCCTGCAGTATTGCCTGACCTTGCTGCTCTTCGTATTCGGGGGGCAGTGGGCGGACCGTCGTCTGGACACGGAACCGTGGCTGTTGCTGACGGGAGCGCTGCTGGGGTTCGGGGCCTCGACGTATCTGATCGTGAGGCAGGCCCTGCAGATCCGCGACTGACGGATGCGCGCCGGCCGGCGCCCGCCCCCGCCGCGATCACCGTCGGCGTCGCCGAGGCGTTCTTCGGCGTCCTCGGGCTGGTCGTCGCGTTCGCGCTCGTCACGTGGGGCACGATCGGTTACAGCGGCTTCGGACCCGAGTCGATGTCGGGCGTCTACGTCGGGACCTTCGCCGGACTGATCAGCCTGGCCATCGAGATCGCCGTCATCGGCCGCTCGCTGCGCCTGTTCGCGCACAACGGCATGGGCGCCACGCTGCAGACGTTCACGATGCGACTCGCGATCGTCGGCGCGCTCGGCATGTGGTTCATGCGCGACGCCAGCGCCACCGACCCGTCGGCGTTCTGCCTGAGCTACTGCGGGACGTTCTTCGTCTACCTCTGCTGGCTGACGTGGCGCACGTACAAGGCGCCCGTGCAGTACCGGCCCAAGAGCGCCGGCACCGCAGACACCGTGGCCGCTACGGAGGCCGTTGACCGCGCCACCGCGGGGAGTGCGCGCTGATGCCGACGATGCTCGCCTCCGGTGGTCCCTTCCAGCACACGTGGAACTCGTGGAGCCTGCACTTCTACTGGCTCGACATCCGGCTGGATCACATCCCGCTGCTGCGCGACCTCTACGTCACGAAGTCCGTCGTGATGATGGTGGCCGCGGCGCTCATCGTGCTGCTGCTCGGCCTGCGCGCCGGCGCCGAGGCGCGCCGCGCGCAGGCCGAGGGCCGCGTGCCGCGCGGGCTAGCGCACGGCGTCGAGGTGTTCGTGGAGTTCATCCGCGACGACATGATGCGGCCCAACATGCCGCACCACTTCAAGGCGCCGTTCCTGATCTCGGTCTTCTGCACGATCTTCTTCTTCATCCTGACGTGCAACCTGCTCGGACTCCTGCCGCAGCCGTTCGGATACACGGCGACGGGGGCGCACTGGGTGACCGGCGCGCTCGGGTTCGGCATCACGCTGATGCTGATCTTCGGCGCCGGCATCTACGAGCACGGGCCGATCGGGTACGTCGCGCATCTCGCGCCGCCCGCGCCGTGGTGGATCCGCTGGCCGCTGCTCCTGCCCATCGAGTTCATCGGGCAGTTCGTCAAGCCGTTCGCGTTGATGATCCGCCTCGCGGCCAACATGACCGCGGGCCACATCATCCTCGCCGTGCTGTCGGGGTTCCTGATCATCGATGGCCTCGGCATCGGAAGCCTGATCGCCGTCAAGGGCGCGAGTGCCTTCGGCTTCTTCGCGATCACCGCCTTCGAAATCATGATCGCCGTCATCCAGGCCTACATCTTCACGATCCTGAGTGTCGTGTTCGTGGGAGCTTCGCTCTCCCACGAACATTGATCCCAACCTAGAGCTTCGAGAGGTCGGGTCCGCGGAGACGGGCCCCAACAACCGAGAGGTGTTCCGATGGAAAACGAGATTGTCAACGCCGCCGCGGCTGCGCCCGACATGGGCATGATGGCCTTCGGCTTCGTGGGCGCCGCGCTGGGCGCAGCGATCGCCGCCGTCGCCGCCGCCATCGGCATCGGCCGCATCTCGGCCGCCGCCTGCGAGTCCATCGCCCGGCAGCCCGAGGCCGCTGGCGACATCAAGGGCAACACGATCCTGACCGCCGCCTTCATCGAGGGCGTCTGCCTGTTCGCCTGCGTGATCGCGCTGCTCGTCAACGGCGCCGTGCTCGAGGCCATCCAGGGCTGAGCCGCCGGCGGAGCGAGCGAACACCTCTCGAAGCACCGGTCGCCGGGAAGAGCCCGGCGGCCGGATCGCACGAGGGCGTGGTGCGGGGCGCAGCCGTGGCGGCGACGTCCCCCT
>JAJRVY010000189.1 GCA_024277065.1 Planctomycetota bacterium | reverse complement strand
GGCTCCCCCGCACCCGCGGGGATCGACCCGCCCGCGACGTAGAGTTCCCGGTGCTTCGCCGGGCTCCCCCGCACCCGCGGGGATCGACCCCTCGTACTCGACCCTCATCTCCTACGCCCGCGGGCTCCCCCGCACCCGCGGGGATCGACCCAGTGGTCGGTTCTTGTACGAGGAAGAGTTCACGGCTCCCCCGCACCCGCGGGGATCGACCGCAGGGACCGACGCTTATGCGAAGCGGGCGCGCGGCTCCCCCGCACCCGCGGGGATCGACCGGATCCGCCGTTCGGCCCGGCCGTCGTCAAGCGGGCTCCCCCGCACCCGCGGGGATCGACCCCGTCCATTTGCGCCATGATGCTGTGCGACACGGGCTCCCCCGCACCCGCGGGGATCGACCGAGGTCGCCGGCAGACGGAGCGTTCGCGGCCGGGGCTCCCCCGCACCCGCGGGGATCGCCCCTCGTCGTCCACATAGATGTCCAGACCCCCGTCGGCTCCCCCCGCACCCGCGGGGATCGACCGGTCACCATAGGCCACGCGCGTGCGATGGTGATGGCGTCGGCGTCGTCCACCACGTCATCAGCCGAGGGATCGCAGAGCGCACGTGCTTCGCGAGACGCGCGGACACGTGGGAGTTCCTCGCCGGGCTCGCGGGCGGTTCGGCGCGGTGAAGTGCTCTGGTTGTCTGCTAGCGTCTGCTCGTGAACATCTACGTCGAACTCACCCGCAGCTTCAACGAGGGCGGGCTCCACGCCATCCTCAGCAGCGGACAGGCCGTCGTGATGCACCGCCTCGCGATCATGAGCAAGGACGGCGACTGGATCGTGCACGAGACGGAACCCGCGCTCGCGCACGTGTTGCGGGTCCTCGAGCGTCACGGCGCGCACTACCGCTTCGGAGCGCCGCTCGACGAGCGCTGGATGAGCCGAGGTTGGAGTTCCCACTTCGAGTTCCGCCACGGCGCGCTGCGCGTGCGAACCGACTTCGTGACGCGGCCGCCGCGTCTCAGCGCGCCGGACCTCGCCGCGCTCTGGGAAGAGCAGCGAGACGCCGACGTGCCGGTCGTGGACGTGCGTCGCCTCGTGGAACTCAAGAAGACCAACCGCGAGAAGGACTACGTCGTGACCGGCCGTGCGGACGGCATACTCCCCTTCGCACCCGCGGACGAGGCACCATGACGACTCCTCGCGATGAGTTCCTGAGCGAGGAGGACCTCGACCTGTCGCGGCTCACGGAGGAGGAGTTGTTCGCGTGGTGGGCGCTGTGGCTCGAACAGGCCCAGATCACCAACGACTTGGATGCGCACACCTACTCGCACGGCGTCTTCGTGACGGAACCGGTCGCGCAGGGGGCACGCGGCGGAACGGAGGACGCGTCCGACTGAGCTGACCCACGCGCCGGGCGCGTCAGGGGATCGTCAGCCAGGCGCCCTCGGAGGCCGTACGCAGCCGCCTTTCGCCGCCGAGGGAGTACTCGACGCGGAGGGTCTTCGGCGTGCCGACCTTGGGATCCCCGGCGAGGGCGTTGCCCGCCTGGATGCGCAGTCGGCCGTTCTCGATGGCGCCGCGTAGCGCGTCGGTGACGTCCACCCAGCCGTCGCCGGCGCCGTAGGCGGCCTCGTGGATCACGAGCGTGCCGCGCGTCGCCGGGTCGTGGCGCGCCAGGCGGTCGCGGGCGTCGTCGCGTACCCACCCGCTCGGATGGCCGCGCGCGGCCGCGGACAGCGCACCGCGCAGCGTGGGGTCGTCGAGCAGCGAGTCGTCCACCGCCGCCAGGACGCCGCGGGCGAGCGCGACGCTCGCGGACGGATCGGTCAGGATCGCCGCCGTCGCGGCGATGCCGTCGGCGCGCGTTGCGTCGTCTCCGAGCGCCGCGAGAACCGCAGCGCTGCGCACCGCGTCGCGATAGAGCGGCGCAGCGGCGATGCCGCGCAGGAATGCGCCGTGGCCGAGCGCGGCGAGCTGCGGGAGGATCGCGGCGGCGGGCGCATCCGCGGCGGGGGACTCCAGGAGCGGGCGCACGAGTTGCGGGAGCGTCTGCGCGAGCCGGCGATCGTCGTCGCTCTGCGGGTCGGAGAGTTGCGCCGCGAGCTGCTGCACGACGGAGAGCGCCGCGCCCGGTGGCGGGGACGCCCCGAGGAACGCGGCGACGTTGCCGTGCAACGCGACCGGGGCGGTGAGTTGCGGCAGGACGTCGTCCGTGTAGTCGCCCGAGAGGAGGATCTCCGCCGCGCGACGCGCGCCGGCCGCGCCGAGCTTCCCGAGCAGACCCGTGGCCGTCCGGCGGACGCCGGAATCGCCGTCCAGCGCGAGTTCGAGGATCGCCGCGCGGACGTCGTCGTCTTCCGTGCCGCGCTCTGCCGCGGCCAGCAGCGCCGCGCCGCGCAGGTCCGGGTAGGCCACGTCGCGCGCCGCCGCGAGCAGCAGGTCGAGGGACGGCGGCTGAGCGCGCGTCGCGAGCCCCAGTCCCTCGGCCCGCTCGGCGTAGGACGGTGCGGACAGCCGCGTCGCAGCCTCGGAGCGCGCGATCGGTTCGCCATCCGGGAAGATCTCGCGGGCGCGGGCCTTGGACCAAGCGAGCAGACCCGGCGCCGGGTCGCCGCGAGTGTTGACCGTGACGACCTGGAGACTGCCGTTCTTGACGCTGATGAAGAGAGTTCCCCGCGGCGAGAACGCGCCACCCTTGCCCAGGTAGAACCGCCCCCCCTGTGACCGTGGTCGAGCCCGAGGCGATGGGTGGCGGCGAGTCCTCGCGAGGGTCCTGCGCGACGTGGACGCGCGTGCGACCGGGGGCTCGCGGCGGTGGCGTGGCACGCGCAGTGCCCCCCGTGCTCGCCTCGACCTCCTGGGGCGCCACGTCGCGCGCGCCCGTGCTGCCGGTCGGCCGCATCGTCGTGGTGGGCGCCGCAGACCGCGCGCTGCCGAGGGCGAGCCACAGCAGGGCCGCCGCCGCGGCGCCGCTGAGCAGACCCGCGCCGAAGGACTCCCAGGACCAGCGCATGTGGACCATCCTACTCTCCCCTCTCCCGAGGTGACGTACGACGCACCGGCTCGGCTCGCGTACCCGGGAATCGCGGGCTCGTGCGAGAATTGAACTCATGGCCCTGTCCGACGCCGACCGCAAGGCGCTGATCCGGCGCGCGCGCGGTGCTCTCCTCGAGCGGCTCTGCGGTGTGCCGTTCGCCGCTCGTCCGACGACGCCGCTGCTGCGCGAACCGGGCGCGGCGTTCGTGACGATCTACGACGAGGACGGCGCCCTGCGCGGGTGCCGCGGGCGACTCGCGGCGGAGGAGCCGCTCGGCGACGTCGTCGAGGAGATCGCGATCTCGACGGCGCTCCACGACCCGCGCTTCCCGGCGGTCACCTGCGACGAACTCGGGCGCGTGCGGCTGGTCGTGCAGGTGCTCTCGCCGCGGCGCGCCGTCAGCGGCCCCGAGGCGATCGAACTGGGCCGCCACGGCATCGTGCTGACCAAGCGCGGGCGCTCGGCCGTGTTCCTGCCAAGCGTCGCGCCCGACATGGGCTGGGATCTCGAGACCACGCTCACGCACCTCGCCCGCAAGGCCGGTCTGCCTGGGAATGCCTGGCGCAAGGGCGCCGCGCTCGAGGTCTTCGAGAGCGAGATCGTCCGCGAGTAGCTGCGAGTGACCGCGAACGACGACGCGGCGCCGCCGTCGGTCGATGCCGTCACTCGACGGCGATGTCGCCGCGGGCGGTGTCGCGGCTCGCCACGTCAACGACCCTCACGAAGCGCATGCCTTCGACGCGCAACTCGTAGCGGCCGCGACGCAGGGGACCAGCGGAGAAGCGGCCGTCCGCGTCGGTCTGTCCGCCGCCGTGGTTGCCCTCGAGGGTGTGCAGCCGATCCTTCGACGTGAGCTTCACCCAGCTCCCCGCGGCAATCGGCTCGCCGCTCGCCCCGTCGATGATGCGGCCGCCGACGCGGCAGGGGAGAGAGGCCACGATGCGCTAGGTGTGCGCGCTCAGGCGGAGCACGTCGGGGACGAGACCAGGGCCCGCGATCTCGATGGAGCAGGATCCTCGGGGGACGTCCACCGGGTCGAAGCGACCCGCGACGACGTCGCGGAACGCGGCGCCCATCCCCCGCGTGCGCACGCGCCAGCGGACCCAAAGCGTCGCGCTCTCGACGGCGTTGCCGTCCTCGTCCACGACGGGCACGTCGAGCACGAATCGCGACGGCAGGACGATGTCCGCAACGGCGTGGCGCGCGTCCGGGACGGCTGGAATCTCGTCGCGCGTCCAGCCGATGCCGTGGCCCGCCGCCTCGGCGAGGAGCACGACGTCCTCGACCGGGGGCACGCCGCCGACGGTGAAGGCCCCGTCGGCGCCCGTGTTCACGGTCAGCGGCTGCGGGAGCAGCGGCAGGCTGTCGCGCGGGGTCGTGACGCGTACGCTCGCCCCCGCGACCGGCTCGCCCGCGGCGTCGATGGCACGTCCGGTGAGCGTCATCGTGGGGAAGACGACGAGCCGCAGCCGCCCGTCCTGCGGCGTGACGTCGGCGCCCCAGCCGTCCGTGTCGGGGGCCAGTCCGGCGCCGTACGCCATGATCTCGAGATCGTCGCCCGCGTCGCCAGGCACGCGTTCCAGAGTGAAGCGTCCGCCCTGATCGGACACGATCTCCTGCTCCCAGTCGTGGCCGCGACGGGTCCACACCGCGGCGCCCGGCACGGGGCGATCGGTCCAGCCGTTGACGACGACGCCCACGAGTGTTCGTCCCGGGGGCAGCACGACGTCGACGACGGGGGCGATCCCGGGGTCGGGCGTCCAGCCCACGCTCGCTTGGCGGCGGCCGTCGGGGGCCGCCACGAGGATCGTCAGCTTGCGATGGGACAGCACGCGTCGATGACGGCTTCGCCCGCTGCGTCCGTGACGGCGCGCGCCACCTCGTCGCCGATGGCATCGAAGCGCGGGCTCTCGAAGCGCGCGACGACCGTGACTCCGGCCAGCGGCGCGCCACCCGGCAGCCGGGCGACGACGCGCAGCGTTGTGCGCTGCTGCTGCGCAGTGGTCGCCGGCGCGGGCGGCGGCTGCGCCGCGACACGGCTGCGCTGCGGCGGCGCCTCGGCGACGTGCGCGTCCGGCGGCGCGCGCGCACCGCCGGCGTCGCCACGACGCGTCTCCAGCGCCGTCGGTCCGGTGCACGAGATCCAAGCGAGAACCAGCGCGACCAGCCCGAGGGCGAGAACGGCGGCGGCGTGACGACGACTCACGAGTCCATCAAGGCGCCCCGGCGCCCATCTGTCAAGCCCCTCATGGGGCGCGACGAGGCGGGGGCAGCGCCGCGCCCGCCTGGCGCGCGATGTGCGCCGGCACCGTCTGCGCGGCAACGGAAGGAGGGTCCATTGGCGATCGTGGAAGGGACGGGCTCGGCGCTGGGCTTCGCGGGTCCTGCGATCGTCGGCGGCGTGGGAATCGTCCTCGAGCGCGCTGTCCTCGACGAGGGACAGTCGGTGTCCCCTCCGCGCCCGCATCCGCCGCCTGCCGCGGAAGCGCCGGGACCACTCACGCGCACCGCGGCGCGTGGCACAATGGCACGAGGGGATCCGGAGGGACGACCCGGATGAGGCGCTCGAGGTTCGTGCTGCGCATGGCAGGACTGGCGCTGCTCGTCGGCACGCCGGCGGCGGTGGCGGCGGTGATGACGCTCGACGCCGTTCGTGAAATGGACGACTCGCCCGCGGCCGCGCACGCGGGGCTCGTGCGACGGGCGGCGCGCCGGCGCTCGACGCCGGACGATCGCCTGTGGTGGGGCGGCGAGGTGGCGCGCCGTTGGAACGCAGCCGGGGAGTTGCCGCTCGACGTCCGCATCGAGGAGCACGATGCGGCGTTCGTGGTGTTGGTCCGCGCCGCCACGAGGGGAGTCTCGCCGGCTCTGCGGCGCATCCTCGGGCGTCACGGCGGCGAGGTCGTGTTCCTCGAGGGTTGCATCACGGACATCGAGGAACTGCGCCACCTCGAGGGCCGGCGCGTCGGCCTGCGCCGCGAGAACGACATGACGTACGACGAGGCCGGTGGACTCTACGCGCCGGGCGCGCGCACAGCCTACGTCAAGATCGACAGCTCGCTGACGCGGGCGCGCCACGTCCTTCTGCACGAGCTCGGGCACATGCTCGACGACGCACTCGACGATCGGTCCGAGGGCGATGCCTTCGATCGCGTCCTGACACTCGATGACGCGCGGGCCGACCTCGGGTATCCGGAGCGCATCGACTTCCGAGATCGCAAGCAGTCGGAGTACTTCGCCGAGAGCTTCGCGGACTATCACGCGAGCGCACGGCGTCGCCTGTGGATGCGCGGCAACCGGCCGGCGGCCGCGCGGTTCTGGGACGCGCTCGTCGCCGCCGAGAACGAACGCAGCTACCGCGATGTCGAGGCGACGGTGAGCGCGGCGCTCTCACGGCGCGTCTCTCGCCGGAACGCGGCCGAGCGCGGCGCGCAGCGCCCGCGCCGGCGACGCGTGGTCGCGTCCGTACGCTGAACCCGGCTCGCGGCGGGGGAGCCCGAGAGAACGACAGACCCTCCGCGTAGTATCTGCGCCATGCAGCTCAAGTACGGATGCAACCCGAACCAGGCGTCCGCGTCGATCGAGCCGATCGACCCCGCCACCGATCCGGTGCGCGTGCTCAACGGGACGCCTTCCTTCATCAACTTCTGTGACGCGCTGAACGCATGGCAGCTCGTGCACGAGGCGCGCGGCGCGCTCGGCATCCCGGCCGCAGCGAGCTTCAAGCACGTGTCGCCGGCCGGGGCGGCCGTCGCCGTCGAGCTGCCCGACGACCTGCGCGCGGTCTACGAGGTGGGGGACATCGACCTTACCCCGGCAGCGACCGCCTACGTCCGCGCGCGCGGCGCCGACCCGAAGAGCAGCTTCGGCGACTTCGTGGCGCTGTCTGACCCCGTCGATCTGCCGACGGCGCAGTTCCTCAAGAAGGTGATCTCCGACGGCATCGTGGCGCCCGGCTACGAGAGCGGCGCGATGGAGCTGCTGGCATCCAAGAAGGGTGGCAAGTTCATCGTCATGGAGGCGGATCCGTCGTTCGTCGCCCCGCAGCGCGAGTCGCGCGAGATCCTCGGCATGCGCCTGACACAGGACCGCCACGCACACCGCGCCACGCCGGGCGACGTCTCGAACGTGGTCGTCGGAGAACTCCCCGACGCCGCGGTCCGCGACCTGGTGCTCGGCCTCTGCGCCATCAAGTACACGCAGTCCAACTCGGTCGGCTATGCGCTGGACGGCCAGATGATCGGCATCGGCGCGGGGCAGCAATCCCGCGTGGACTGCACCAAGCTCGCGGGCGCGAAGGCCGACACGTGGCACCTGCAGCGCCACCCCAAGGTGCTCGGGCTGCGCTTCAAGGACGAGGTCAAGCGCCAGCAGCGCATCAACTGGCGCGTGCGCTTCATCGAAGGGGACCTGACGCGCGAGGAGCAGGCGGCGTTCGACGCCGCGCTCGCGGCGCCGGCGCAGCCGCTCTCGGGCGATGAGCGGCGGGCCTGGATCGCCACGCTGGACGGCGTCTCGATGATCTCCGACGGGTTCATCCCGTTCCGCGACAACATCGATCACGCGCAGCGCCACGGTGTGCGCTACATTGCGCAACCCGGCGGATCCTCGCGGGACGAGGAAGTGAACGAGGCGTGCCGGGAGTACGGCATCGCCATGGCCCACACGGGCGTGCGCCTGTTCCACCACTGACAGAGCTGACAGACGGGAGGGACGAACATGGCGCCGCACGATGAACAGGGCGATTCGCTCGGCCTGCCGCAGGAACCCATCGACAAGGTCACGCGGCCTCTCGAGAAGTTCCTCCATGTCGAGGCCGCCAGCGGCGTGGTCCTCCTGCTCTGTACGGCCGTCGCGCTCGGGCTCGCGAACAGCGACGCCGCGGAGTGGTTCGCGGGGATCTGGAAGACGCGCGTGTCGATCGGTTTCGGCTCGTTCCAGATGGACCACCCGCTCTACCACTGGATCAACGACGGGCTGATGGCGATCTTCTTCTTCGTCATCGGCCTCGAGGTCAAGCGCGAGCTGGTCATCGGCGAGCTTCGCGAGATGCGCATGGCCGCGCTGCCCATCGCCGCCGCCATCGGCGGCATGGTGGTGCCCGCGGGCGTCTACCTGCTGCTGCAGGGCGGCACCGACGCGCAAGACGGCTGGGGCATCCCCATGGCGACCGACATCGCATTCGTCGTCGGCTGCATGGCGGTGCTCGGCAAGCGCATCCCGCACGGTCTGCGCGTGCTGCTCCTGTCGCTCGCGATCGCCGATGACATCGGCGCGATCCTGGTGATCGCCATCGGCTACACGGAGTCGATCGACATGACGGCGCTGGGACTCGGCTTCGCCAGCATCGCGCTCGTCTGGGCCATGGGGCGCGTCGGCATTCGCAGCTTCGGGCTCTACACGATCGTCGGCGTGCTCGTGTGGCTGGCGTTCCACGAGTCGGGCGTCCACGCCACGATCGCGGGCGTGATCCTGGGGTTGATGACGCCCGCCAAGAGCTACGTCAGCAAGCCGGCGTTCGGGAGCGTCATGGACCGCGCCCGGGCCGTGTTGAACGGCGACACGTGGGACGACACGAGCCACCGCAGCGAGAAGGTGCGCAAGTTCACACGCGCCGCCCGCGAGACGCTGTCACCGCTCGAGTACCTCGAGGGGCTGCTGCACCCCTGGATGGGCTTCGCCATCATGCCGATCTTCGCTCTCGCGAACGCGGGCGTGCCGTTCGAGTTCGCGGACGTCACGGCCCCCGTGGCGCTGGCGGTGGGCGCCGGACTGGTCATCGGCAAGCCGCTCGGAATCGTCCTCATGTCGTTCCTGGCCGTGAAACTGGGACTCGCCGCGCTGCCCAAGGGCGTGACCTGGAGCGTGCTGGCGGGAGGCGGCTGTCTGGCCGGAATCGGATTCACGATGGCGCTCTTCATCTCCGGTCTCGCCCTCGGCGGCGACAACTTGGACGTCGCCAAGGTGGGCATCCTGTTCGCCTCCGCCGTGGCGGCGATCCTCGGCATGGGTTCGCTGCTCATGCTGCTTCCGAAGCCGCCGCCCGCCGATTCGTGACGTGCGGGGCGGCGGGCCGTAGCGTCGGGCGATGCGCACACTCCTGCTCTGCTTTGTCGCCCTACTCCTCACCGCGGGGTGCGTCGGCACGTCGTCTTCCGCCACCTCCGACGCCGTGAACGCGGCCGGCGCGCGCGTCGCGCCTCCCGTCGGGAAGTGGTTGTTGACGGCGTTCGGCGACCGCGACGGCGCCGTCCCCGGCGAGGTCACGTTGAACGTCGAGGACGACGGCGCGATCGCCGGGAGCGGCGGCTGCAACGGCTACTTCGGCCGCTGGTCGCTCGGCGAGGCGCAGAGCACCCTCGGGCCCGTCGGGGCCACGCGGCGTATGTGCGCACCCGAGGTCATGGACGTCGAGATGCGCTACTTCGAGGCGCTCTCGCGCGTGGCGGGCTGGCGCGCCACGGATGCAGGGATCGTGCTGACCGACGCTTCCGGCGATCCGCTGCTCGCCTTCCGCGCCCGCTGACCCGGCGCCGGAAGGGACCGGAGCCGGCGATCTGTGATCGCCGACTCCGGGACGCGCGTGCACGGCGCGCGTTCGTGCGAACGAGAACGTCGTTCAGACAGTCAGTCCGCGGCCTGCGTGGACGTCCTTCTCGGCCTGCACCCAATCGGCGAACGCGCTGCCGTCCCGGCGACCTCTCGCGATCCAGATCTCCCGCGCACGCGCGGCGATCTCGCCGTGCGTCGGAGGGGTGACCACGCCTGCCGCGGCCTGTTGCGCGGCCGCGCGGCGCGGCGCCGGCTCGCGCACGGCGGTCTTCCTCGCGACGGTCTTCCCGGCCGCGGTCTTCTTGGCGGGCGTCCGCCGCGCGGTCGTCGCCTTCTCGGCCGGGGTCCTCCTGGTCGCGGTCTTCTTGACGGAAGTCCTCTTCACGGGGCTCTTCTTGGCCACCGTCTTCTTCACGGCCGTCTTCTTCACGGCCGTCTTCTTGGCCGCCGCGTTGCTCTTGGCAGGCGTCTTCTTGGGCGTGGGCATCGCGCCGTTCTCCTCGGCCGGAACGAACCGGCATCCTCTCGAGACCTCGGGGCGGATGTCCGGACACCACTCTCCGCGTGGTGTCTCTGCACGGACTTCCCCTGACCGGGCCTCACGAATCCCTGATTGGATCCGCACCGCGCGGCTGCGCCGAGCAAAGCGCGAGCGTGGCGGACGAGATCGTCAGTCGGCGTAGATCTGGAGTTCCGCCGCGATGGCGTCGGCCATCTCGAGGCAGCGGTCGAGCTGCGGGTGGCGCACCACGAGCCAGCCGTCCGAGAGCAGCGTCGCCTTCCAGTTGCGGCGCGGCGCACCGATCGGAAGGAGTTCGACGGACGGGATCCAGCGTCCGAAGCGGGCCATGATCCCGGCCAGGCCCTCGATGCGCCGGATGCGGCCCTCGCCGTGCGCCCTCTTGACGATCTGCGACGCGTTCCAGCGGCGCTCGATGGGCTGCGAGATGCGTCCATGGCAGAGGGCCTCGGCCCACGCCGTGAACGCGTCGAAGTCGCACGCCCAGTTCATGAGATCGACACTGCGCGCTCCCGGGGGCCGCCCGCCGATCTCGCCGAAGACCGCCTCGCCGTCGTCCGTGAGGAACCACTCCATGTGGGTGAAGCCGTCCTCGAAGCCGAGCGCCTCGAGCACGCCGAGACCCAGTCGCACGCCGGCCGACAGCTCATCCTGCTCGGGGTGCTTGAGCGCCACCATCTGGGGGCTGACCCACTCGAGCGTGCGCGCGATCAGGGGCCGCGGGCGATACCAGGTGATGTTGTGGTACTGCGGTGTGCCGCCGGCGCAGATGGTGTCGAACGTGAACTCGCGGCCCTCGATGAACTCCTCGACGCTGACCTCGGCGACGTGCTGCGTCGCGGCGATGACGCGCTCGAGCTGCGCGGGCTCGTCCACGCGGTGCGTGTCGGCCGACCCGGCGCCCGCGATGGGCTTCACGATGAGCGGGTAGCCGATCTCCTCGGCCGCGGCACGCGCCTGGTTGCCGCTCCTGGCGCTGCGGTGGCGCGGCGTGCGCAGGCCCGCCTCGTCGAGGACGCGCTTCATGACTTCCTTGTCGCGGAACGGGATGGTCTGCGCGTAGGTCATGCCGGGGATTCCGAGCGCCTCGCGAAGCCGGGCGGCGACGAGCATCCCGGGCTCCCAGAGGCACTCCACGCGGTCGAACCCGCGCGCTCCGGGCCAGGCCGTGACGGCCGCGACCACCGCGTCCTCGTCCCAGAGGCTCGGAACCTGGATGTGGTCGGCGAGAGCGTGGCGCGCCATCTCGGGGAGCGCGCCGTCCGGCTGATCGCCGACGCCGACGATCTCGGCGCCGACGGCGGCGAGACCGCGGCAGAAGAACGGCATCTCGGTGGGGTAGCCGGGGGAGAGGAAGAGCACGCGCATCAGGCCATCTCCACGCGGACGTTCGAGACGAGCGAACCGAGCGCGGCATGTACGGCGGACGTCTCGGGGTGCCGCACGATGGCGTAGCCCTCGCCCTCGTAGTGGCTCGACTTCTGCTGCCCCGGTTGCGGGAGCCGTGTCTCGACGACGTCCACGCCGAGCTTTTCGATCTCGGCCTGCGCGGCGGCGAGTCCGTGCAGGGCCTTGACGCGTCCCGTGCCCTGGCCACGGAAGAACGCGGCGCCGCAGGCGTAGTGACGCTGCGGCACGTCGAACTGCTCGTGGACCATGAGACGCGCCCACGCCGCGTACAGATCGAACTCGTGCGCGTAGGAGTGCAGCGTGACGATGTGCGAGCCGGGCGGCCGCATGGCGACCTCCGACACGGCCAGCGTTCCGTCACGCCGCCGGAACCACTCCATGTGTGTCAGTCCGGTGTCGATCCCGAGCGCGGCGATGGCCTGCGCGGAGACGCGCCTGATGTCGTCGAACTGGGGATGGTCGGCCTCGCGCGGCACGAGCACGCACCACTGGATCCACGGCGTCTCGACCACCTCGAGGGGCGTGGGAAGGTAGTGGCTGAGCGAGTGCCAGACGGGGCGTCCAGCGATGGAGATCGTCTCGAACGAGTGCTCGCTGCCCTGCACGAACTCCTCGATGAGGGTCTCGGCCCCCGGGCGGGGGCGATGGACGGCGAGCGCCTCGCGGAGCTGCGACTCGTCGTGCACGCTGAACGTCGCCTTCGAGCCCGCGCCGGCGGGCGGCTTCACGACGAGCGGGTAGCCGACGTCGGCGGCGAAGGCCAGGCCCGCGTCGGCCGAGGCGACCTGGCGATGCCGCGCGCACGGCACGCCGGCGCGCTCGAAGACCGTCTTCATGCGCGACTTCTCGCGGAAGTTACGAGCGACGGCGGCGCTCGCGCCGGGGATGCCCAGCGCGTCGCGTACCTCGGCGATCGGCACCTGCAACTCTTCGAGCGCCGCGAGGAGCCGCTGCACCTCACCGCCCATTTCGGTGGCGAGTCCGCGGACGCCGTCGGCGATCTGCTGCGCCTCGAAGCAGCTGGGTACGTGCCGGTGCGCCGCGATGCGCTGCCGCAGCTCGGGCGGCAGTCGCTGCGCGCGCTCCATGGTCACGAGCCCCACGCGCACACCGGGCAGATCCGCGACCGCGCTGACGAAACGCAAGGTCGTGGGCATCGCGAACGGCACCACGAACACGACGTTCATCGACATCTCAGGTGGTCCTCTCGTCCCGGCCACGGACCCCGACGTGGGGACTTTTCCCTACCTTGGACCGGGAAACCCGTCAAGGGTATCCTGCGGTCGGGGCGGTGATCCCCGTTTCCTCACGCGAACACTTTCACGCGAGTACCGGCGGGTCGCATGCACGGAGTCAACACGGTCATCCTGGGCGGCGGGCGCGGTTCGCGTCTGTGGCCCCTCACGGCGGATCGTGCGAAGCCCGCGGTGCCGTTCGGCGGCAAGTTCCGTCTGATCGACATCCCGATCAGCAACAGCCTGCACGCGGACGTGACGCGCATCTACGTGCTGACGCAGTACGCCAGCGCGACGCTGCACCGGCACATCTCCGAGACGTACCGCTTCGATCACTTCGGCGACGGCGCCGTGGACATCCTGGCCGCGGAGGAGAGCCTGCACTCGCGCGAGTGGTTCGAGGGCACGGCCGATGCCGTGCGCCGCAACATGTCCTACATCATGGACCGCCGGCCGCAGGACATCCTGATCCTGTCGGGGGACCAACTCTACCTGATGCACGTGCGCCAGATGATCCGGCTGCACCGCGATGCGCAGGCCGACTTCACGATCGCGGTCAAGCCCGTGCCGCGCGAGCAGGCGCGCGCGCTCGGGATCATGCGCATCGATCGCGAGGGCCGCATCGTCGCGTTCTTCGAGAAGCCCGGCGACGACGACGGCGTGCTCGACGAGTTCGCGCTGGACGCCGAGACGATCAGCGCTCTCGGACTCGCGGCGCAGCCCGGCGAGATCCTCGCCAGCATGGGCATCTACCTGTTCAGGTCGCCCGTGCTGACGGCGCTGCTCGAGCAGCCCGGCGTCGATTTCGGCCGCGAGATCATCCCCGGCGCGATCGGCAACCGGAAGGTGATGGCCTTCCTCCACACCGACTACTGGGAGGACATCGGGACGATCAAGGCGTTCCATTCCGCGAGCCTCGCCATGACGACGCCGCTGCCCCCGCTCGACCTCTACAGCCGCGGACGTCCGATCTTCACGAACCCCCGCTTCCTGCCCGGCACGAAGATCAACCAGTGCGACGTGGAGCACGCCATCTTCTGCGAGGGCAGCATCCTCTCCGAGAGCACGATCCGGCGTTCGATCATCGGCATCCGCGCGGTCATCCGCGAGGGATCGGTGATCGAGGACACGGTGGTGATGGGCGCCCGTTTCTACGAGCGCGAGCACTGGGAGTCCGACGTGCACCAGGGCATCGGCAAGGACTGCCACGTGCGCAATGCGATCATCGATCTCGATGCGTGCATCGGCGACGGCGTGCGGCTGCTCAACGAGGCAGGCGTGCAGGAGGCCGACGGCGACGGCTGGTGCATCCGCGACGGCGTGGTCGTCGTACCGCGCGGCGCGGTCATCGCGCCCGGAACGGTGGTCTGACTCGATGAGGGTGCTGATCGCCTCGTCCGAGGTCGCCCCGTTCGCGAAAACGGGCGGTCTCGGCGACGTGACGTCGGCGCTGGGGCGCTACCTCGGCGAGGCGGGCCACGACGTGCGGCTGTTCCTGCCGCTCTACGGCGCGCTGCGCGAGGGCCGCGACACGCTCGTCGCGGTGGACTTCCTGCAGGGTGTCCCCGTCCATCTCGGCGGCCGCGAGTACACGATCTCGCTGTTCACGGCGCCGATCCCCGGCTCATCGCAGTGGGCCTACTTCATCTCGTGCCCGCCGCTGTATGCGCGCAAGTCCATCTACTGCATGGACGGCGACGAGCACCTGCGCTTCGGGCTGCTCTCGGTGGCGGCCCTCGTGTGCTGCCAACGCATGGG
>JAJRVY010000188.1 GCA_024277065.1 Planctomycetota bacterium | reverse complement strand
CCTTGCCCACGTGCTGCGTACCACCGTGGATCTTCTCGAGCAGCGGCTCGAGCGACGCCCGGAAGACCTCGTAGCAGCGCGGGCAACCGAGGCGTCCGCGCGAGCGGAACTCCATGTAGCCGAGGCCGCAGTCCTCGCAGCTCAGCCCGGCGGGGTCGGTCCCCGTCGCGCCACTCTCGGGCGTGAACGCCGTGGACAGCATCCCCATCAGCTCGAACGGGCCGTCCTGCTCCTGGGCGCACTTCTCGCAGAGGTGCACCTCACGCTTCTCCTGGTTATCCAGGATCTCCGTCAGGTGGACCGTCGCCTGATGCTTGCCGCAGCGCTGACACTTGCCGTTCACGAGCCCGAGTGTACCGCTCGCACCGTGTCCGCGAAGACCCGCCCGCGCTCCTCGTAGTTATCGAACTGATCCCACGAGGCGTGGCCGGGCGAGAGCAGCAGAACATCGCCCGAGGATGCCGCGGCGAGGGCGATCCGAACGGCCTCCGGCAGTGTCGGGGCGACGTCCACGCGCACCGTCCCCCGTGCCGCGCGCAGCGCAGTCGCGAGCGCGTCGCGCGTCGCCCCGAAGCAGACCACCTGCGCCGCGCGCCGCGCCGCCGCAGCGACGAGGGGCGCGGCATCCACGCCCTTGTCGTAGCCACCCGCGAGCAGGCGCACGGGGCGCTCGAAGGAGTCCAGCGCGAGCGCGGTGGCCTCGGGCGTCGTGGACTTGGAGTCGTCCACGGCGAGCACGCCCGCGGTCTCGCCGAGCGGCCGCAGGCGATGCGGCAGGCCCGTGAACTCCCGGACGGCGCCGCGGATGATCGCCGCCGGGACGCCGCGCACCAGTGCCGCGGCGGCGGCCGAGGCGACGTTCCACAGCGCGTGGCCGCCGAGCAGCCGCACGTCCTCGCGGCGCAGGACGTCGAGGGCGTGATCCCCCTTTCGCGCGCGCAGCACGCCGCCCTCCCACCAGAGGGCGTCGCCGGCCGGCTCGCCGTCGCGCGCCGTCCAGACCACGTGACACGCGGCGCCGGCTGCGATCCCGCGCGCGCCGGGATCGTCGGCGCACGCGATCAGGATGCCGCCCGCGCCCGGCACGATCGCGGCCTTGTCGGCGCGGTAGGACGCCATGTCGCCATGCCAGTCGAGGTGGTTCGGCGTCAGGTTCGTGATGACGGCGACGTCCTGGCGTAGGCCCTCGGCGCGCAGCCAATGGAGCTGGAACGAGGACAGCTCGAGCACGACGTCGGTCTCGGGCGTGATGTCCGGCAGGTCCCGCAGGAGAGAGCGTCCGATGTTGCCGCCGAGCAGCGCCGTACGTCCGGGCGCGGCCTCCAGGATGCGGTGGAGCAGCGCACTGGTCGTGCTCTTGCCGGCCGTGCCGGTGATGCCCGTGACGCGGCCGCGGCAGGCGCGGAAGAAGAGCCCGATCTCGGTGTCGAGGGGCACGCCGGCCGCGCGCGCCGCCGCGACGAAGGGATTGCCGGGCTTGACCGCCGGCCCGACGACGACCAGGTCGGTGTCGGTGAAGTCCGCCGTCTCGTGGCGCCCCAGGCGCAGCGTCACGTGCGGGCCGCGGACTCGTGCGACGGAGCGCGCCAGAGCGGCCTCGTCCTTCAGATCGGTGACGACGACGTCGTGGCCGGCCTCGACGAGGTGCCGCGTGACCGACACACCGCCGTCGAAGAGGCCGAGCCCCATGACGGTGGCGCGCCGGCCCTGCGAACGCGGACCGTTCGCGCCCCGCCCCATCGCGTCAGCGGTCCGAGCGCGGAGGCCGCGGCGGCGGCAGCGGCGCGCCCTTCGAAGCACCCCGGGTACCGGGAGCTCCCGGAGGGGCGTCGGCGCGCGGCGGCCCGGCGGAACCGCCGCGGCGGTGCGCGTCCGCGCGCTCGCGCAACCCCGCCAGCCGCCGCTCGAGCTCTGCCTCCTGGTCCTCCGTGAACGGCTGGTCCTCGGGGTAGTAGGCATTCAGCTCGAAGTCGAACTCCTGCACGTCCACGATCGTCCCCGGATAGAGCAGTTCCGCGAACAGGTCGAGGGGGAAGTACGAGTACCAGCGATCGGCGAGATGGGCTTCGCCCTCGAACACCTCGTAGCCGGGCGCAATGAGCACGACGGAGCGCGTCCCGCTCCACTCGAACGGCATGTCGAACGGGGTACGCCCCTCGATCTCCTCGAGGTCGAGCAGCAGCCGTGCCCCCGCGGGTTGCGAGCGGATCACCATGCGCCGCTCCACGCAGCCCGCGAGCAGCGCAAGACCCGCCACCGCGGCCAGCGCGGCCGCCACCGTTCTCCGGCTCATCCGACGTACCTCCCTCTCGCTCCCGAGAGCGCACGCGCAACATAGCACGGCCCGCTGCCGCCGCAGCACAGTAGACTGCCCCCGCACGGCAGAGGTGAAGCGCTCAGGAGGACGGATCGATGGCAGTGCTCTGGAAGTACGACGTCGTGGTGGTGGATGCCGAGCACTCGAAAGGCCGCTAGGACCGCTTCTACGAACTGGGTCGCGGCGGCTGGGAGATCATCTCGATCCTGCCCGGCGACTACCGCACGGGCGACCGCGACGCCCCCAAGATCACGCTCTTCATGAAGCGCGAAGCGACCCACGACATCGGTTTCTGAGTCGGCTG
>JAJRVY010000187.1 GCA_024277065.1 Planctomycetota bacterium | reverse complement strand
TCGCGGCCGCTCACCCAGGAACAGGAACCAGCGCACGTTCCCGATGAGATCCTGCAGGTCCTTGAAGCGCGGCAGCAGCGTCGATTCGCCGACGAAGATGCCCTTCTCCCGCTTCACGAAGAGGCGGTAGCAGAGGTGCGAGAGGAAGGCCGCGACGAGGGCCATCAAGGCGACGGCCGCCACCCTGTGCACCCAGCCCGCGGCGGCGGCGCCGCCGAAGAAGTTCATGATCGACGTGGCCCACGGCTGGTCCGCGTAGTGCAGCGGGAAGCCGGTCGCCGCGAGCGTCAGCACGCTCGTCATGAGCCCCATGTGGTAGGCGACGTAGATGTGCGGCCAGCGACGCAGGTAACGCTCGCCCCGCTGGGGCCGCGGGCGCTTCCACTCCCCCGCCACGGTGGCACGTATGAGCCACAGCAGCGCATGGAGTACGCCGAGCGCGAGCGTGGCGAGGATCAGCCCCGTCATGCCCCAGAACGTCCAGTAGAGGACCGGGAACTTCTCGCGGTCGTTGCGATCGGCGTGCGCGATGTACTTCGTGAACTCCTCGTGCGAGCCCGCGTGGCACTTGCCGCACGTGGCGACGATGTTGGCCTCGTTGATCGCCGACGCCGGATCGCTCTGCGGGAGGATCGCGTGCGATCCGTGGCACGAGTCGCACGTGGCCACGCCGCCCGCGACGCCCAGCGTGTGGCGCTTGCCGTGGTAGCTCTTGCGGAACGACCCGCCCCGCTGGTCGTGACACGCGGAGCAGGAGTCGATCGTGTTCTGGCGGAACTCGTCGTCGGCGAGCGTGATCGCATGCTGCTCGTGGCAGTCGGTGCAGGTCGCGCCTCTGTGTTCCACGCCCACGGAGACGAGCGCGTGCACGCTCGTCTCATACTGCTCGAGGATGCCGAGATGGCACGTGCCGCAGGTGTCTTCGACCCGCCCGCGCGCGACGAGGGACTCGGGATCACCCTTCTTGCGAATCTCGTGACCACCGTGGCACGAGACACACGTGGCCGAGGTGGTGAGACCGGCGCGCAGGATGCCGTAGGCGTGCGCGTCGTCGGTGAGCGGCTCGCGCATCAGCTCATCGACGGTGGCGGTCTCGACGTCGATGCTGAAGTGGCAGGACCCGCAGAGCTTGTAGATGTTCAGCGGGTGCAGGCGTGCGTTGCGATCGGTGGCGCGCAGGATGTCGTGCACGCCGTGGCAGTCGGCGCAGGTCGCGGCGTGCTTGCCCTCGCCGTTGGCCTCGGCGTGCTCGCTCGCCTGGAAGGCCTCGACGGCGCCCTCGTGACACTCCGCGCAGCCGATGGACTCGGCCTCGTCCAGATCGTGCGGGAACTCCTCGTAGTCGAAGTGGCAGCCGGCGCACGTCTGCTTCGCGTGGAGCGACGCCTCGTAGGCGGCGGCGTCCACGAACAGATCGTCGATCGAGCGCCCCTCCGTGCGGAGGCTCGCAGCCAACTTCGAGCGATCTCCATGACACTCGAGACACGCGGCGTCCTCGTCCTCTGCGGAGGCCGTTGCCGCCGCAGCGACGACGATGGCGAGAACGAGTGCCGAGAAGCTCATCTTGAGCAGGCGTCGCATCATCTAACCGCTCCCGAGCGAAGTGAGCCCGTCGTCCCATGAGCGACGACGGAGCGAGGGACTGTGCGTACGGACCGGGGAGTGCGTGCGCACCGGCGCGGCGAAGCACCGGGTCGTCACGGCGTCCAGGCTAGGAACGGTGGCGGCGCGCCTCACGGCGTTTCGAGGCTCTCCCGCAGTTCAGGGAGCCCGGGCGCAACCTACGTCACAAGGCGCGGCGGAGCGCGGCCGCCACGGGCACGCACGACGGCGCGCACGGCCGCCCGCGACGCGTGATCGCGGGCGACGCAGGCCACGGCGCCGCGACGCCGGACATCACCCGATCAGCGGTGACAGGCGTTGCAGTTGCGCCCGTTGTCGGCGTGTCGCAGCGGCGAGTGACAGAGCAGACACTCGAGATCCGGCGTGTGCCAGCCCGGCTTCGGCGGTGCACGGTCGTGGGACGGTGTTCCCTTGTGGCAGACGCCGCAGCCGTCCGGGGAGTCCGGCCGCAGCGGCTCGTGGCAGTTCAGGCAGTGGCGGGCCCGGCGCCCGCCCCACATCCCGCGGTGCGACCGTGGGCGCGCGTTCTCGTGGCACGAGAGGCAGTCGTGGACCTCGTGGCAGGTCTGGCAGCGGTCACGATCCATCGACGACGCCAGGCCGTGCCCACCGCCGCGGCGCCAGGACTGTGTGTGATCGCGGGGCTCCCGCGTGCGATGGCAGTCGGTGCACGTCGTCTGCGTGTGGCAGAGCGAGCAGTCGTCGGCGTGGCTCTCCGGTGCCGCGCCCTCCTGCACGCGCTGCCCGTGACGGGTCATCCACAGTCGCGAGTGCGTCGGCGGCTTCCAATCGGCGTCGATGTCCGCGTGACAGGTGTCGCACGAGGTCGGCGCGTCGCGCTCTGCGTGGCAGGTCATGCAGTCGTCCATCGTCTGGCGCAGGGCGAAGCCGACACGCTTGCTCTGCTCGATGTCCGTGTGGCACTCCGTGCACTCGACGCCGCGCGCGACGTGCGGTGCATGGCTGAAGAGCACGTCGCCGGTCTGCGCGGTGACGCGATGCCAGCGCGGCTCGCCGTCGGCGTCCAGCCACATCGCCCCGAGCCGCTCCTCCTCGGGGCGCTCCTCGTCCATCTCCTCGTGGCACTCCATGCAGAACTCGAAGTCCGGCATCCCGGCCTCGGCCTCGTCTTCGGCAGACTCGTGACAGTCACTGCACTCGAGTCCCTTGTCGAGGTGCGAGGAGTGATCGAACGACGGCCCCGGAGGGAACTCCGGCCCCTCGACGCCGTCGGCCCCGAGGCCGCAGCCCCCGGCGGCGAGGAGCGCTGCGACGAAGAGCGCCGACGTGAATCGCGTCGAGCCGCAGCGCGGCAGCGTCACGGCGACGCGCGCCGGCCGCGGCGCGGCGGCCTCAGAACGCAAGCGTGAGCCCCAGCGTGAAGACATCGTACGTTTCCTCGTCATCCTCTTCGTGTACGTGGCGCACGCGCAGCGCCAGCGTCTCGGTCAGATCCCAGCGCAGTTCGGCGAAGACGCTGCGCACATGGTTGCGCTCCCGGTCGCGGAAGCCGTCGTAGCCGTACATCGTGTAGTCGGAGCCGATCGACGCCTCGATCTTGTCGCTGAACGTCTGCGTCAACTCGCCGCCGTAGGTCTCGATACGCTGGCCGTTGCCGCTCCAGCGTTCGGCGACGACGGAGATCTCGGAATCGTCCCACAGCGCATCCACGAAACTCGGGGTGACGTAGTAGCGCTGCACGTCGCGGTTGAACGTGCCCTCCGTGTCGGCATCGCGGACGTCCGCGCCCACCTCGACGACGACGTCGTCGCCGAAGCCCTTGACCGCGCGTAGTTTGTACTGGTCGTACTCGCTCAGAGTGTGAAGGACGGCGCGATAGGGGTCGAACTCGGTCGTGAACTCCTCGTCCTTGTCCTCGAGCAGCGTGAACCACGAGACCTGGACCATCAGATCCTGCTCGTCGAACGACGCCGTCGCCCGCGCCTCGGCATCGCGCAGCCCGTGAAGGTAGGTGGCCCGTCCGTAGAGGTTGAGCCACGGCGTGGCTCGCTGCCAGACGCGCAGTGCGGTCGTGTCGTCACGAGCGGTGCCTTCGAAGTCGTCCGTGACGTGTACGTAGTCGAGAGTGGCGCGCGTGCCCCGCAAGGGCTCGACGCTGACCGACGTCCCGGCGATCCAGTCGCCGCTCGGCGACGACTCGTAGAGATGAACGGGAACGCCACCGTAGACGCTGGCCGTCAGGCGCGTCCCCTCCTCGAGCACCGCGGACTCCGCGTAGAGGCCGTCCACGTGGAACGTCTCCGCGGCGTACACGTACTGCCGCCCGACGCGGGCCATCTCGACCGGAGAGTTATTTGGTCGGAACGTCAGATACGCGCTGTAGAGGCGGACGTTGTAGGACGAGTCGTACGTGTCGGCGATGGACGTGAACTCGTACCGCTCGCGGTTCTTGCGCTGCCCGTCGAGATCCCAGGTCGAGCGCGCGTAGAACGTCGCGGAGATGCGGTCGCGGTTCTCGTCGCCGAGTCGCAGGTCGAGCCAACTGTAGATGTCCTGATCGGTGTCGTCGTCACCGGAGCGCAGGCGGTACTCGGCGGAGATCGAACCGTGCGCGCCGGCGATCATGTCGTCGATCGTGGCCGACAGGTCGAACGCGTCGGGGTCGGGCGCGGCGTCGCCCGTGGTCTCCGTGGTCTCCGTGGTCTCCGATGTCACGGCCGCAGCGGCGTTCTCGGCCGCGGTGGCCGGCGCCGCGGTGTCCTCACCCGAGGACGCTTCCTTGTCCTCGTCCGCGCGTGCCACGCCGGCGCCGATCGCAAGCACGGAGATCAGCGCAAGCACGGTGAGGGCCCCATGGGAAGCCCCGCAGGGGCTTCCGTCGCCACCGCCGGCCACCGACTGAGCGGTGGCATCCGGCGGGCACGGCGTCTGCGGAGGACCGGCGCACACCCGGATCGCTTCCGATGGATCGAACATCTGCCCTTTCACCCTGGTTCTCCCGGCCGCTTCCGGCACCGTGCACGGGACAGCCGTTCCACTCGCCCGCGATCGCGGCGAGGCTTGCGACCGGGACCCTCCCAACGTTCGCCCCACGCGCACCGCGGGACGCCTCCCGTCCTTCGCCCCGAACGGCACCTGAATCTTCCCTCGCGTGGCGCCATACCGCACATGCAGACTACGCACGCGCACAAGATACTCGCATGAACCGGGACCTACGTCACACATCGCGCAAGTGCACGGGTCGCGCACCGTCGTACGAATTCCTACAATCCTGGCGCGATCGGCAAGGGCCGAGCGCGTCGTTCTGGTCGTGTTGGACGTGGCCTGTGCAGGCCGACGCCCACATCGCAAATCCTGGAAGTCACCCAAGGGAGGAGGGTCCATGCGCCTTCTGATCGCCGCCGGATCATTCCTGATCGCCATGATGTTCACGCCACTCCTGGTACCGGACGGAGCCGTGCAAGCGCAGGAGGGAGCCGCCACGTACGTCGGCTCCGACGCGTGCAAGAAGTGCCACTTCAAGCAGCACCGCTACTGGAAGAAGACCAGCAAGTACAAGGCGCTGGAGTCGCTCGAGCCCACCGCCGAGGACAACGCCGACCTGTTCGCGAAGAAGAAGGCCGCCGGGCTCGACCCCGCCAAGGACTACAGCACCGACAAGACGTGCCTGGCCTGTCACACGACGGGCTTCGGCAAGAAGGGCGGCTACCCCGAGGACGGCGCCGGTGACGCGGCGGAGGCCATGGGCCAGGTCGGCTGCGAGGCCTGCCACGGCGCGGGCAGCAAGTACGTCGAGCACAAGAAGAAGGAGCTCGAGGCCAACAAGGAAGCCAAGTTCACGTTCGAGAACCTGGCGCCCTTCGGCATCGTCGATCCGTCGAAGGAAGTGTGCGCGGGCTGCCACAACGACAAGAACCCGACCAACCCCAAGGAGGCGTTCGACTTCGACGCCCGCAAGGGTGAGGTCCACAGCAAGAAGAAGAAGTAGCGGCCGAGCCGGTCGCTGACGCCTTCACGGGGCGATGGAGTTCGAGCACTCCATCGCCCCCGTTCGATTCCCGGCGCGGCTCACGGGTCGTCGATCGTGACGCGCGAGCCGGCGGGGCGCGGAAATCCGGCGTCGCCCGGCGTGCCC
>JAJRVY010000186.1 GCA_024277065.1 Planctomycetota bacterium | reverse complement strand
GTGCGCGGGCGATCTCCGTCAGCAGGTGCAGCCCGCGGCCCAGGGCCTGTGCGCGCGACTCCACGCCGCGCGTCTCGAACGTCGCGCTGCGATCCGTGATCACGGCGTTCTTGTGCCTCGACAGGAAGTTCTCGATCGCTTAACGGCGTTCCCGCGTCAGGTAGGCCAGCGTCTGCTGCGGCCGCGGTGCGCGGACGACCACCTTGTCGTCGAAGGCCGCGTCGCCGGTCTCGTGGTCCTCGCCGCCGAAGAACCTGCCGAGTGCGCTGAGGATCGGCATCTCGCGCGTGAGCCGCATGGCGGCGCCGAGCTCCTGGTAGTGGACACGGTAGCGGGTGTAGCTGCTGCGGCTCTTGCCGCCGCCGCGCATGACCACGCTGATCATCACGCGATAGCCGTCATGGATGCCGGACATGGACGGGCGTGCGAAGGCCCCCCCGCTGCGGAGCTCGAGCCCGCGCTCCCGCGCCACGGCGGCCCACGCGTCCTTCGTCCGCCGGCGCTCCTTCGCGCTGCGCACGATGGCGTAGACGACCGCAGCGCTGATGGCCAGTAGGAACAGTGTCTTCACGTGCTGCCGCGACCTCCCGCCGCCGAGGCTACAACTTTCCGAATGCAACCGCAGGCGCGAGAGGGCCGTGCGGTCAGCGGTTGCGGTCGTCGCCCACGACGCGCCCCGTCGCCCGGGCCAGCCCGCTGGCCGGTCAGGCGAACTGGAAGCCGGCCGCGCCGAGCGCCGCCCGCACCGCGTGGGCGTTCTCGCCGCCGCGCGTCTCGAGCAGCAGCGCGACCTCGACGACGCCGACGGGCAGATCCAGCGTGCTGCGCCGGTATGCGACGTCGAGGATGTTGACCTCGTGCTCGGCGAGCACGTGGAACAGCTCCGCCATCTGCCGCGGCGTGCTGCCGCGACGGTCCGTGAGCCGCAGCTTGATCGACAGGTGGCGGCGCTCGGCGGCCAGCGCGCGGCGCACGTAGCGGGTCTTCTGGAACGTGTCCATGTTGCCGCCGGAGACGATCGCCGCGATGGTGCCCGTCCGCGGCAGGGCGTCCTTCAGCACGCCGTTGATCATCGCCGCGACGGGCACGGCGCCCGCCGGCTCGCACGACAGATGGGAGTGCTCGTCGAGCATCAGCAGAGCGCGGCAGATGGCGATGTCATCGACCGTCACCATGGCATCGACATGCTGCAGGATGGCGACCAGCGTGCGCTCGCCGACGTGCTGTACCTTGATGCCGTCGGCGATCGTCTCCACGCTCTCGGTCTCGATGCGGCGGCCGGCGTGGAAGGACTGCGCCGCGGAGTCGGCGCCCTCGGCCTGCACGCCGATCACGCGCACCTCCGGCCGCACGGCCTTGACCGCCGTGGCGATGCCCGCGATCAGGCCGCCTCCGCCGACGGGGCACACGACGGCGGAGACGTCGGGGAGCTGCTTGAGGATCTCGAGCCCGATGGTGCCCTGCCCCGCCATCACGAGATCGTCGTCGAACGCGTGCACGAACACACCGCCGCGCTCGGACTGGATCTGCAGCGCCTGGTGGTAGGCGTCGTCGTAGCTGGCGCCGTGCAGGATGACCTCGGCGCCGTAGCCCTCCGTCGCCTCGCGCTTGGTCAGCGGGGCGTACTCCGGCATGACGATGCGCGCCTTGGCGCCGAGCGACCGCGCGGCGAGGGCCACCCCCTGCGCGTGATTGCCCGCCGAGGCGGCGATGATGCCCTGATCGCGCTCGGCGGCGGTCAGCGCCTGGATCTTGGCCGCAGCGCCGCGGACCTTGAAGCTGCCGGTGCGCTGGAACAGCTCGAGCTTGAGGTGGACGGGCAGTCCGACGCCGAGACGCTTGTTCAGCGTGGTGGCGTAGCGCAAGGGCGTCTCGTGAAAGCGTCCCTCGCCGCGGAGCCTGTCCGCGCGCATGATTTGCTCGAGCGTGACCATGGCTCATCTCCTATCGGTCGCGGCGGCCCTCCGACTGGCCTGCGGCCGCGGCCCTGTTCGGGATCAGGCTCATGGCGCGCTCGGCGAGCGCGGTGATCGTCAGGGAGGGATTGACGCCCGGGTTGGCCGAGACGGCCGAGCCGTCCACGACGTAGAGCCCGGGATGGCCGTGCACGCGGTGCGACGCGTCGATGACGCCCTCGTCCGCCGTCGCGCCCATGGGACAGCCGCCGAGGATGTGCGCCGTCGTTGGGATGCCGAGGACGGTCTCCTGGACGAGCGCGCACGTCTGTCCATCGATCTTGGCGGCGATGGCGTCGGCGAGATCACCGGCCTCGGGGATGAGCGCCGTCGGCGGGCGTCCGCCCGAGAGGTCGCTGGCGAGCCGCGGACGCAGCGGTGCCAGCAGGCCGCGTCGCAGCCGCAGCCGCAGCGAGCCCTCGGCGCTGCGCATGAAGAGGACGATGATCGTCTGCTTGGCCCAGTCGCGCACCAGGTGCGTGCGCAGCATGCGCAGGGGCCGGCGCAGGTACGTGTACGCGGCGCGGAGCACGCGCACGGCGGCCGGTGCCGTGCCGCGGACGTGGGGGGACAGGAGGAGCCGGAAGACGCCCGATCCGGCGCCGTAGCGCACGACCTCGCCGTGCGACCGCTCGTCGATGCTCAGCATCTAGCCGATGGCGACGCCCTGGCTGAAGTCGTCCTCCGCGTGCGGCGTGGTCACGCCGATGAGTGCCTCGGAGTTGGTGCGCACGCGGTCGCCGAGGCGCCGCGACAGCGCGGGCAGGCCGCGCGGATCACGCTGCATGCGCAGCAGCAGCTCGACCGTGCCCATCACGCCGCCGGCGAGCACGACGCTGCGTGCCGTGAGCGCCGTGCGGCGCCGTGCGCGTGGTCCCGTTCGTCGGCGCGCCTCGACGCGGTAGCCGTCGCCGGGCAGGGCGCGCACCGCGGTCACCTCGGTCTCGGCGCTGAGCTGCAGCCCGTGCTGCCGCGCCAGGTGCAGGTAGTTGCGGTCGAGGGAGTTCTTGGCGTCGTGGCGGCAGCCCGTCATGCAGCCGCCGCAGCCGATGCACCCCGAGCGCTCGGGACCGGCGCCGCCGAAGTAGGGATCGGCCGCGCGTTCGCCCGGTTCCCCGAAGTGGATGCCGACGCGCGCGGGCTGCCAGGCGTCCGGCGTGCCGCGGTCGCGCGCCACCTCTTCGAGGACGCGGTCGGCGCGCGTGACGAAGCGCGTCGTGGTGGCGCCCAGCATGCGCTCGGCGGTGGCGTAGTGTGGGCGCAGCTCGCACTCCCAGTCGGCGAGTCCGGCCCAGGCGGGGCTCTCGAAGAAGCTGCGCCCGGGAACCGGCAGCGTCGCCGCGTAGACCAGCGAGCCACCGCCCACGCCGACGCCTGAGAGCACCGTGACGTGGCGGAAGAGCGTCATCTTGAAGAAGCCCCGCAGCCCCAGCCGCGGCGCCCAGAGCCACCGCCGCAGGTTCCAGTTCGTGCGCGGGAAGTCGGCGCTGCGCCACGCGCGCCCCTTCTCGAGGAGGTGGACGTCGTAGCCCTTCTCGACCAGGCGCAGCGCGGCAACGCTGCCGCCGAACCCCGACCCGACGACGACGAAGTCGTGGTCGAACGCGCCCTCCGCGCCCTCCGCGCCCGCCCCGGACGCTCCGGACGCTCCGGACGCTCCAGACGCTCCAGACGCTCCAGACGCTCCAGACGCTCCAGACGCTCCAGACGC
>JAJRVY010000185.1 GCA_024277065.1 Planctomycetota bacterium | reverse complement strand
CGCGCGCCAGCAAGCTGTTACGCCCGGCGGTCCCGCTGCGGCGTTGGCGCTCCTCCATGACTCGCTCCATTGAGTCGGGTTCGTCGCGCCGCCTTGCAGCGAACCCGTCGGACGCAATCGGCGCGCACCCGGGATTCCTGCCCACGCTCTCAGCCCTCGATCACCTCCGCCAACTGATCTCGGCACTCTTCGAGGGTCTCGGCGTTGGCGAGCACGCCTTGGAGCCCCGCGACTTCGCCCACGAACGTCCCGTCGTCGAGCTTCTCGTAGGTCGCTCGCCGCAAGGCTCGGTCGATGTACTCGACGATCACGTGGTCCTCCTCGCCTGCGGCATCACGCGGAGCCGCAGCGGCTCCGGTGCGATCCGGTCCAGTTCCCGAAGATCATACTCTGCCCGGTCCTCAGCGCGCTGGTTGCCGGCAGCGTTGCGTCGAAGCGGCCGTCGTCATTCGTGGTGAGCTGAACGACTCTCCCCGGCGGCGACGTCCCCGTCGCGTCCCGGTCGGGATCATCGGGGAGCGAGATCCGCACGCCGAGACCCGCAGGGGGCGGCCCTGTGCATCGACGACTCGCCTGCTCTCGGTCCTCCGTCGAGGTCATCGGTCAATGCCACGCGTGCGAACTCTGCGGCGAGCAGCGGCCCTCGTACGAATCTCTCTGTCAGACGGCCTCCCGGCTCCGCAGGAGATCGAACTCATGCATGCGTGGAGCGCGACGGACCGCGCACCCGACAAGTATTCGAGGCGCTCCGATACGCTCGAGGGCGTCACGGAGATCCGCCGGCTCCTGAAGCAGGGGCACCACCGCTTCCGCGCGACCGCGCCCGGCCTGGTCGGCGAGTCGGAAGTGATCCACGTGGCGGGCAGTGCCTCACTCCCGGACTTCGAGATCGTCATGCGGCGCGCGCGCCGCGTGATCGCCCGGATCGTCGATCAAGACGGAGTGCCGCTCCGGCAGCGAGACATCGAGGTGACACTCACGGTACTCGGCCCCGACGGCAGCACGAAGGCGGGTGACGCGGACACGGACGAGACCGGGGCGGCCGACGTCACGGAGTTCGCTCCATCCGCCCGCAGCGCGGACGTGGCGGACCTGTCCCTCGTCTTCACGCTCGACGCCGAACTCCCCGCATCCGAGACGGCGTTCTGGGTCCGTGTCAGGGACCACTGGACGCGGGACCGGGTGCGTGTCCCGGCGGGCGCCGCCGAAGCGGTGGTCGTCGTCGCACCGACGGTCCCATCACCGTGCACTTGCGGCGCGCCCGCTCGACGGCTCGGGCCGTTTTCTCGGCGGTCGGCCGGCCGCCGTGTCGTGATTCCCACGCGGCTCGCTGCGAGGTAGAGTGCTGCTCGCCAGATCGCAAGGAGACGCCATGGCCCACACGCTGTCCGTCAGTCGAGGATTCACCGGAGCGCTGCTTGCCGCGGCCGCGCTGGCATCGATGGCGCTCGCGGGGCCCGAGGACCCGCAGGGGCGGGCCGGCGGCGAGCCGCCGTGGAAGAGCCGCCGCAGCGACATGCTGGACAAGATGGGTGGCCTGGCCGAGAGCGTGCTCGCAGAGCAGTCTCGGGAGCCCGTGGAGCCGCCGGACCTCGACGATGCGGCGGCTGCGGCGTTCGCGGCTGCGGCTGCCGAGGCGCGACCGCTCCTCGAGGACGCGTACGTCCACGCGGGCAGGACGATCACGGTCCCGGACGACTTCGAGACCATCCAGACCGCGATCGATGCAGCGGCCGCAGGGGACGTCGTCGTCGTTCGCGCGGGCGTGTACTACGAGCTGCTGACGATGAAGGACGGCGTCAAGCTCATCTCCGATGACGCGCAGGACGGGGACGAGGTGGTCGCGGTGGAGGACGCTCGTCTGCGGCTCCCGCGCCGCGCCCTGCGTACGATTCTCGACGGCTCCAGGTCGCAGCCCTCGTCGCACGGCATGATCGACTTCGAGCCCGGCTCGGGGCGACGGACCATCGTGGACGGGTTCACGATCCGGTCGCTGCCCCCGCAGGACCACCACGTCCCCGGTCACGCCCATGGGCTGAACGTGCGAGGCGCGAGCCCGGTCATCGCGAACTGCCTCATCATGGGCAACGGCAGCACCGGCATCGGCAACCACGTCGTGTTCGAGGACCAGTCGGCGCCGATGCCCGAGCGCGATTTCCGCCACGCGAACATCAAGCACGAGGCGTCGGCGCTGATCTACGGCAACGTGATCCGTGACAGCCTGGGGCTCGCGATCGGCTGCAACCACTTCGCGACACCGTTCGTCCTCGGCAACGAGATGTTCGGGAACGACGACTCCAAACTGGGCGGCGCCCCGACTCCTGCGATCGGGGCCAAGCACGGCGCGCGGCCGACGATCGTCGGCAACGTGATCCACGGCAACCCCGGCGGCGGCATCCTCTGCAAGACCGGAGCGCGGCAGGGCGCACACCCGATCGACCGTCCTCCGCGGCCGCGCATCCGCAGCAACCTCGTGTACGCAAACGGCACGACGATGCCCGGGATCGCCTGCGCCGGCGCCGGGACCACCTACGAACCGGCGGAAGTGGTCGGCAACCGGGTCTATGACGCCGGAGCCGTCGGCATCGGCGCCTCGGAGAAGAGCGTCGTGGTCATCACCGGGAACATCGTGGCGCGCAGCAAGGGCATCGGCATCTCCGTCAACGGCGCCGTCGTCCCCGAGCTCAGCCGTAACGGCATCCGCGAGCCCGGCGGGCCGGGCATCGCGATCGTGCAGGGCGCCGCCGTGCGCGAGATGAAAGGCAACGCCGTTCAGGGTGCATCCGGGCCGCGGTTCATCGTGCGCGGCGGCACGGTCCGGGAGCCCGCACCCGGGTCCGGGACTCGCGGCGCCGACAAGTGACGCAGCCCACTGCGGGGCCCACGGGTGAGCCGCCTGCGGGCGCGCGAGCTGTGTCTACGAGCCCTTGCGACGTTGCAGTCAACGGTTCGATCGCAGGTCGCGTGACCGGCGCCGAGCCTCTCATGGGAGCACCCCCATGGTGAGCGGTCCGTGCGGGGCGAGCGACGCCGCCGGTGAACCGCGACGGAGCGATCCCTTGTACGAGCTCATCGACGGTTCGACGGCGATCGTGCGTGGCGCCCTGGACGCGGGCTGCACGTTCTTCGCCGGATACCCGATCACACCTGCCTCGTCCATCCTGATGGCGATGCTGCGGCGACTGCCCGCGGCCGGCGGCGCGGCGGTCCAGGCCGAGGACGAGATCGCGGCGATCGGGATGTGCGTCGGCGCGACGCTCGCCGGGGCGCGGTCCATGACCGCCACGAGCGGACCGGGGATCAGTCTGATGAGCGAGACCATCGGCCTCGCCGTGATGGGCGAGGTTCCGCTCGTCATCGTGGACGTGCAGCGGCTGGGGCCTTCGACCGGCGGTGCCACCACGGTCGCGCAGGGCGACGTGCAGTTCGTCCGCTGGGGAACCTCCGGCGGCTACCCCGTCATCGTCCTCGCGCCCTCCTCGACCGCGGAGTGCTACGCGCTCACGCGCCGGGCGTTCGATCTCGCGGAGCGCTTCCGCTGTCCCGTGTTCGTGCTCACCGACAAGGAGCTCGCTCTGACGACCGAGACCGTCGCGGTCGTTCCCGGGCCGCCGCCCGTGCCGCGCCCTCGCCGCGCCGCGCCGCCGTCGGCCGGGGCCGCGCCGGCGCATCGCTTCGAGCCGGCCGCCGACGTGACGCCGATGGCGCATGTCGGCAGCGGGGCGCCCGTGCGTTTCACCAGCTCGACGCACGATGAGCAGGGGTTCCTGACGAAGGACCCGGTGACCGTCGGGCGCCTCAACGAACACCTGCGGGCGAAGGTGATGGAGCACGTGGACGAGATCACGATGATCGACATCGATCTGCAGCCCGGCGCCTCCACCGTGGTCGTCTCGTACGGCGTCACGGCGGGCGCCGTGCGCGACGCCGCGCGCGCTCTGCGCCGCCGCGGGCGACAGGTCTCCACGCTCACGGTGCAGAGCCTGTGGCCGGTGCCGGGGCCCGCGCTCGCGGCCGTGGCCGCGACCCACGACCGGGTCGTCGTCGCGGAGCTCAACCACGGACAGTATCGACGCGAGGTCGAACGCGTCGTGGCCGGGCGCGCCGCGGTCGTCGGCCTGCACCGCACCGACGGCGGCCTCATCACGCCGGAGCAGGTCGCGGAGTCCGTGCGATGACGGCCGCGCAGCCCGCCGCGGCGCGATGCGCGACGTATCGCAACGACCGCACGTACCCGTTCTGTCCCGGGTGTGGTCACGGCCGCATCCTCGATCGCCTGAACGACGCCCTCGTGGCCCTCGGCCGCGATCCGCGCGAGGTCGTGATCGTCAGCGACATCGGCTGCTCGGGGCTCTCGGACCAGTACTTCGTGACGGACGCGTTCCACGGTCTGCACGGCCGCAGCATCACGTACGCCACGGGCATCAAGATCGCGCGGCCGGACCTCACCGTCGTCGTCGTGATGGGCGACGGGGGCACGGGGATCGGCGGCGCGCATCTCCTCGCCGCGGCACGCCGCAACATCGGTCTGACCGTGCTGGTGCTCGACAACTTGAACTTCGGCATGACGGGCGGTCAGCACTCCTCGACGACGCCGGACGGCGCGATCACGTCATCGACGCCGCACGGCAGCGTCGAGCGCCCGCTCGACATCTGCGCGACGGTCGGCGTGAACGGCGCGGCGTACGCGGCGCGCTGCACGAGCTCCGACTCCGATCTCTCCGCACGCATCCAAGAGGGCATCGAGTGCGACGGCTTCGCACTGCTCGACATCTGGGGCCCGTGCACGGCGCACTTCGCCGCGAGGAACGGCGCGTCGCGACAGAGGCTGGCCGCGACGCTCGATCGGCTCGGGTTCGCGACGGGCGTCCTGCACCGCGCGGCGCGGCCGGAGTTCACGAATGCCCACGCCGCTGCGTGCCGGGGCGAGGCCACGCCCCCTCCGGGGCGCCCCGAGGGCGCCGAGCCGCTCGCGGCGCCGCGGCTGCGCACACCGTTGCGCGTCGTCGTCGCCGGTTCGGCCGGCGCGAAGGTCCGTTCGGCAGCGCGCCTCGCGTCGCGCGCCGCGCTCCTGTCGGGATTGCGCGTCACACAGCGCGACGACTACCCCGTGACGGTCCAGACCGGGCACTGCGTCGCGTCGCTCGTGCTGTCTCCCGAGGAGATCCACTTCTCGGGCGTCGAGCGGCCCGACGTGCTGCTCGCCCTCAGCGCCGACGGCGTCGCGCGGACGGCGCGACAACTCGCCGCCATGGGGCCGGGCGACCGCGTGTTCGTCCTGCCCGGCGTCGCGCTCGGGGCGACGCGCGCGACCGTCACGACCATCGACCCGGCGCAGGCGTCGGGGACGCTCGCTCCGCGGCAGGTCGCGCTCTACGCGCTGGCCGTCGCGCTGCTCGCGATGGACGCGCTGTCCGAAGACGTTCTGCTCGCCGCCGCCGATGCCGCCACGGGCAGGCACGCGGCGGCGGCGAACGCCACGGTGCGCCGTGCCGCGGCGACCGTGGAGTGTCGGACGGCCGCGCGCGCCGACGCCTGCGGCGATCCGTGAGCCTCAGCCCGTGACGACGGAGGCGCCGCGCTGGGAGCCGTCGGAGTCGGGGCTCGTGTCCCACACCAAGAGGGCGGTCTGGCCGGCGTCGGCGAGGGTCATCTCCCGGATCGCCCAGCGCGCGAGGGCCGGCGGATCGCGCAGCAGGGTGCGTGATGCGCGGTGCGGGGAGACGCCCCACCAGAGCGTCGCGCGGCGCAGCACCTCGTGCTTGTCGCTGAAGCAGAAGACCGGTGCGGCGGGACGTTCGCTCGACACCCAGAGCGCCGTGCGGCCGCTGTTGGTGGGCACCACGATGGCGCGCACGGCGAGACCGCGCGAGAGCAGCGACGTCGCCCGTGACAGCGCCTCGGGGAGCGACAGCGGCGCGCCGCTCTCGGGGTCGGCGAGCTCGTCGTGCTGCACGAGCTTGGCGAACTGGTCGTGCTTCCACTGGTAGCCCTCGATCAGCCGCAGCACGCGGTCCATCGTCTCGACGGCGGCCACGGGATGGGCGCCGACGGCCGTTTCGGCGGAGAGCATCACCGCGTCCGCGCCGCACTGCGCCGCGGTCGCGACGTCCGTGACCTCGGCGCGCGTGGGGCGCGCGTTCTCGATCATCGACTCGAGCATCTGTGTCGCCATGATGACCGGGCGACCGGCTTCGATCGCCAGCCGCACGAGTTCGCTCTGGATGAGCGGCACCTCCTCGACCGGCATCTCGACGCCGAGGTCCCCGCGGGCGACCATGATGGCGTCCGCCGCGTCGAGGATCTCCTCGATGTGGCCCAGCGCCTGCGGCTTCTCGATCTTGGCGATGATGTGCGTGTTCGCGCCCTCTCTCGCGATCAGGCGGCGGAGGGACGTCACGCACTTCGCCGTGCGCACGAAGGACAGCGCCAGGTAGTCGATGCCCAGCGCGATGGCGAAGCGCGCATCGTCACGGTCCGTGCGTGTCAGCGTCGGCGTCGAGACGTGCGAGTGGGGCAGGTTGACGCCCTTGCGGTCGGTCAGGCGCCCCCCGTCGATGACGGTGCACGTGATGTCGCGACCGCGAACGGCTTCGACGCGCAACATCAGGTTGCCGTCGTCGAGCAGGATCGGGTCGCCCGCGCTCACGTCCTCGTGGATGCGCCGGTACTGCGACGGAACGAGGCCCGCGCGGCCGCGCACGGTGCGCGACGTCACGACGACGCTCTGCCCTTTCTCGAGATCGATGCCGCCGCCCTCGAACGAGCCGACGCGGATCTTGGGTCCGCAGAGATCGGCGAACACGCCGACGTAGCGCCCGGCACGGCGCGCAGCGGCGCGGATCGCGAGGCGCGCGCGGCGATGCTCCGCGTGGGTGCCGTGCGAGAAGTTCAGGCGGAAGACGTCCACGCCCGCGGCGATCAGACGGTCGAGCACGGCCGGCGCGGACGAGACCGGGCCGACGGTGGCGACGATCTTCGTGCGGCGGTGCGCCAGCTCGACGCGCTTCAGATCGAGGTGCTGCGAGAACGGCATGGCCAAGGTCTACATCCGCGGCGCGAATCCGGTGTGTGCCGATTCCGCGGCGCGGCGCCCCTCAGAAGGTGTGGACAAAAGGAACGCGGCGCATTCTTTATGGGAACACCCTCTCAGTCGCCGGCGCGCCCGCCGCGCTCGTAGAGATCGAGCCGGCCGCGGGCCCAGGGCAGCAGCGGTGGGCGGTCGCGCTCGGCGAGGCGCACGGCGATGCGTTGCGTCTCGAGCGCTTCGGCGCGCTCGCCCGCGGCTGCGTACGCCGCGGCGAGGGCCTCCACGGCGCGCACGTCCTGGTAGTTGGTGACGCGGCAGGCGATCCGTGCATTCTGGATGGCACGCAGCGGATCGCGGATCTCTGGGTCGGGGCTCGCTGCGCGCTGCCAGGACAGCACGATGCGTGCGTTGCGTTCGTCGGGGGTGCGGGAGAGGATCGCCCGCAGGTGGGCGACGGCGCTGCGTGGATCGCCGCTGCGCAGCAGGAGATACGCGAGGGCTTCGCGCGCCACCGTGTCGTCCGGAGTAGCCGCCAGCACCGACTCCAGCGCCGTCGCGGCGTCGGGCGACGCGTCCGTGCGCGCCAGCGCCAGAGCGAACGCCCGCAGCGCCGGGACCGACTGTGGATCCGCGTCGAGCGCCGCGCGCAGCTCCGCGAGCGGGCGCGCGTCGCCCGTTGCCGTCCGCAGCACGGGCAGCGTTCCCGCGGCGACTGCGTTCCAGGGCTGGATGTCGAGTGCGACCGCGACCTGCTCGGCGGCGCCCGCGACGTCCCCCGCGCCGCGCAGCGCGCGCGCCAGGGTCAGGCGCGCGAGCACGATCTGCGGCTGCTGCCGGACGGCCTTCGCGAGCAACGCGGCGGACTGCCTGAACTGCCCTGCCTCGAGCAGCCTGCCGCCCTGTTCGGTGTAGGCCAGGAACGCGTTGTGCTGCGCCGTGGAGACGCTGATGTCCTCGATGGCGTCGTAGGGCGCGTTCAGGAACTCGGGGATGTTCACGGCGCGGTTGCTGGCCGTGCAGTTCGGGACCAGGATCGCCGGCGTACTGTTGCCGTCCTCGTCGATGTGGGTCAGGAAGAGCTGCGTGTAGGGCCGGAACGCCTTGGACGTGAAGCACATCCAGCGACCGTTCGGCGAGAAGCTGTGCCAGGAGTTCATGACGTCCAGGTTGCAGCGCATCTCGCGCGCCTCGCCGCCGCCGACGGGGACGATCCACAGCCGCCCGTCGGGGCGCATCAGCAGGCCGTTCTTGCACTTCGTGAACACGATCCAGCGGCCGTCCGGTGACACCTTGGGGAAGGTGTTGCTCATGCCGTTCCGTGATGCGCCCTCGATCGGCTGCGGCGTGCCGCCGCGCCCCTCGTTGAACGGGATGCTGTAGAGGTCGTACTGGATCTTGGGCTCGCGCTCGTCGTTGGGATAGCGGGCCATCTCCTCGAGCCCGGTCGGGGCCTCGAACCCCGGCGCGCGGCAGAAGATGATCGTCTTGCCGTCGGGCGTCCAGACACCGTTGCACTGCGCCAGATCCGGATCGTCCGCGCCCGGGAGCGCCTTCATCTCGCCCGTCTCCGGCGCGGCCCACGCCAGGATGCCGCGTGTCGGATAGAAGACCTGCAGGAAGCGGTAGTTGGCGAAGTTGGCGACGTACACCGACTCGTTCAGCGTCGCCAGCGAGTAGCGCCCGTCCGGCGAGACGCGTGCCAGGAAGCCGATCGTCTTCTTG
>JAJRVY010000184.1 GCA_024277065.1 Planctomycetota bacterium | reverse complement strand
GGTCGTCCCCGGATCTTGCGTGGCCGCCGCGGTTTGCTCCCGGTCGGGCGCGAGGCCGCCAGGAACACGGCCGCCGCCAGGGACATTCGGGGGCGCCACGTGGGGCGCCCCCTACGACGGTATGCGGCATGCGCCGCCCGGTCGCCCGGTCGCCCGGTCGCCCGGTCGCGCTTGCGCGCTTGCGCGCGAGCCCGAAAGACAGCCACCGGCGCCGCCGCGCGGCAGTCGCCTCGAGCGTGTTAGTTGCGCTCGAGCCTGTTAGTTGCGGCCGTCCCTGCGGACCCACTCGACGACAGGCAGCGCCCGCGCCGCTGAGAACTCGGTCACGGGCACGTCGGCCGGACGCGGCGCCGCGGGCTGGGCGGACCAGAGCGCCGCGCCGACGACGAGCGCCGCCGTCAGGACCGCCGCCGGGGCGGGGGAGCGCAACGGCCGCTCAGCGCCGCTGCGCAGTCGCGACGGCGCGGCCCGCCGCCTGCTCGTGCGGGGCCTGCCGAGACACCTTCGGGGCCTTCTTCTGGGCCTTGGGCCCCCGTCCGAGGGCGTTCGGCAGCGGGGCGTTCGGCATCTTCTGCGAGCGCCGGTAGGTGGTCAGCATCTCCGGCATCCACTCTTGCATCTGCTGAATACGCGTCGCGGGATTGGGGTGCGTCGAGAGCCACTCGGGCGGCGTCCCGCCGAGCTTCGACATGTTCTCCCAGATCCGAATGCCCTCGCGCGGATCGTAGCCCGCGCGCGCCGCGAGCTGCAGCCCGAGGAAGTCCGCCTCGCTCTCGTGATCGCGCGAGTACGGCAGGAGCAGCCCCACCGAGACGCCCGCGCCCAGTGCGGCAAGGGCCATGTCGCGGTACTCGCTGTCCTTCGCGAGAATGCCCGCCGCCGACATCCCCACACCGACGGCGATGTTCTGGCTCATGCGTTCACCGCCATGGCGCAGCATCGCGTGTGACACCTCGTGCCCCATCACGATGGCCATCCCCGCCTCGTCCTCGAGGATTGGATAGATGCCCGTGTAGAACGCGATCTTGCCCCCGGGCATGCACCACGCGTTGACGGTCTCGTCGCTCGCGATCAGCTTGAACTCCCAGTCGTAGGGTTCATCGCCCTTCTCCGCGCGCCACTTGTCGGCCGCCGCCGCGATGGCGCGGCCGACGCGCAGGAGCGGGGCGTTCAGGTCGGCGTCGGTGTTGATGGGTTCCTCCGCCATCACCTGGGCGTAGCCCTCGACGCCCATCTGCGTCTCCTCCGCCTCGTCCACCAGCATGAGCTGGCTGCGGTTGGTGTACGGATTGGTGACGCACGCCGACAGGAGCAGCGTCAGGGAGAGTGGCAGCAGTGTTCGTCGCATCATGGGCGCATTGTCACCGATCGGCGCACGGATCGGAACGGCGGAGGAAGGAGGACGTAGACTGAGAGTGTGAGAGCATGCACCGCGTCGGCGACCTGGATGATCGTCTGCGCCCTGCTCACGGCCGTCATCGGCACCGTCGCAGCGGCGCAGGACGACGCGGAGTGGGAGCGCGACGTCGATGCCCTCGCGCCGGGCGACGAGACGGCGACGTCGCTCGTCGTCGATGCCCTGACGCGGCTCCCGATCCCGGGCGCAAGGCTCACGTGGTACGCCGAGGTCGAGGGCCTGCGCGCACCGGCGCTCGGCACCGCCATCAGCAACGCGTACGGCATGGCGACACTCGACTGGGAGGCCCTCGCTACGTGGAACGCCGACGGCCACTTCGTCGTCACGGCCGAGGGCTACGCCGCGCGGCACGAGTACGGCCAGTATCCGCCGGACGCGTTCGAGCTGGTCAGGGGACGCGACGTCGGCGGGCGCCTGGTGGACATGCTCGGACGCCCCGTCGCCGACGCCGACATCGAGGTCTTCCTCGGATGCGGGCACGGGCCGATCCTCGACTTCGTGCAGACCGACGCCGACGGCGACTTCACCGTCCGTGGCCAGGACGCGGACGAAGCGCAGCTCTGGGTGGAAGCGCCGGGAACGCAGGCGGACTACCTGGACCTCTCGGACGGCGTCGGCCTCGGAGCCGGCGTGCGCACGTTCCTCGTCGCCCCCGGAGGCACCGCCGAGGGCACCGTCGTGGATGCCGCCGGGCGCCCCATCGAGGGCGTTTTCGTGCGCTCCTTCCAGGCTCACCGCGGACCGGTGGGGATGACGGACCGGCGCGGGCACTTCCATCTCGTCGGTGTCGAGGACGACTCGTCGCTCTACATGGAGCACCCGCAGGCGGTGAACGGCTGGGCGATCCTCGACGGGGACGGGTGGCGGTCCGGGACACCGCTGCAGGTGACGCTCACACCCTGGGGCTTCGCGGAGGACGATGAGGACACGGTCCCAGTCCTCGCGCGCGTGTTGGGGACCGCGGACACCGACGCGCTGGACTACGAGATCGTGGTGGTGCGGGACGGCGACGGCCGCGCGTACGCGGCGGCGGAGGACGACGACAGCCCGCGCGGCGTGCTGCGCCTCGACCTGCCGCCGGGGCTGTACGTGCCGCAGGCGGCCTACGCATTCGGTCCGGTGGAGATCGATCCCACGCCGTTCGACGTGCGATCCGGACGGCCGCTGCGCGTGACGTTCAACGCACAGCCGCGCGCGCGCCTCGCCGTCAGCGGCGCGATCCCGGACGACGCGGCGGCGTACGTCGCCGTCGAAGGCACCGCCGCGCTCGGCGTCGCGCCGTTCCTGGACGACGAGGATTCCCAGCACGTACCGCGTTCGGGCCCTCTGGTGGTCGCCGTGGAGTGGCTGGGCCGCGTGTTCTTCTTCCCGGCGGGTGAGACGATCGAGGGCGTGCGCACGGCCCGCGTGGACCTGCCGGCGCCGCACCTGCTGCAACTGCCACCCGGCGTGCACGGACAACTCGAGCTTCTACGCGACGAGGACGCGTGCGAGATCGAGACCACGGACGACGGCCTCATCACCTACGCCTCCGGCGATCTCGAGCTGCGCATCGATACGGGCGACGCCTTCCTCCGGGTGCCCGTCTCGCTGCCCGCGGAACCCGGCGAGCGCATCGCGATCGACGTCGCGCCGCAGGCCGTCGAGCGCACGCTCCGCGTCATCCCACCCGAGGGCACGGGCGACTGGATGGACATCTGGATCACGCCGCTGCGTGGGGGCGGCTACCCCACGCACGGGGCGGGCAGAGGGGTTCTGCGTGCGCCCGTCACCGGGCCGGCGTGGGTGCGCGTCGAGCGCCCCGACCACGTCGTCTGGACGCGGCGCGTGGACGGCCCCGGAGACGTCGTCGTCACGTGGGGCGCCGCGTCGCTGTCGTTCGACGTCGTGGACGACGGCGGCGATGCCGTGGACGTGACGGCTCTGGTGGACGGCATCGCCGTGCCGCAGCGTGACGCAGACGACTCCAGCGTGCTGCACGTGCGCGGCCTGACGCCCGGACCGCACACGGTGCTGCTCCTGCCACGCGACGACGACGCCTTCTACGCGAAGGAGATCCGCGTCGTCCTGGACGCCGGCGAGGAGCGCCGGCGACGCGTGCGCCTGACGCTGCGCTGATCCTGACCCTGCACCGCCGCTGACGCCGTCCGGCCGAACGCGGCGATGCGGCCACGGAGATACGCGCGGCGGAGGCGCCCCCGGGGCCGTACTCTCACTTGCTGTCGGCGTCGCCCCCGAGATCTCCGAACTCGTCGTCCAGCTCGTCCTCGAACTCGTCTTCGAACTCGTCGAGGTCGTCCTCGAAGTCGTCGTCGAAGTCGGCGTCGTCAAAGCGATCGTCGTCGTCCTCGCCCAGCTCGTCGAGGAGTTCGCGGGCGGCGAGCGCTTCCTCGTCCTTGAGATCGAGGTAGATCGTCGTGAAGTCGTCGATGGCGCGTGAGAGGCGCAGTTTCGACAGGATCTGCAGGAGGGCGCCGGTCGGCAGCTCCTTCGCCACGGCGGACTTGCCGCACACCTTCGTTGCGGCGCGCTCGACCGCGCTGAACTCGTGCACGAGCAGCTCGGAGAGCAGTTCCACCTCGTTCTCGATCTCGGCGAGCATGGCGTCGTCGTCGCCGGCGGCGGCGGGACTCGGGGAGGCGTTCGCGTCGGGCATCGTGGCAGTCTCCTTTGGGCACCAGAAACTACCCGTCCGCGCCGGACGGAACGCGAAGTTCCGCGACAGATCGTGTCGTCAGATCATGCCCGCCACACCCGGACGCCCCTCGAGTGCGGGCGGGCGCGGATCCCTGCCACCCCCGGGAGCGTCCGAGACCCGACCCGGTGCGTGGGAACGTATGGTGCTTGCACACGACCCGCCCACTCGTCCATTCTAAGGGTCATGGTCTCGGGGCCCATCGTGTCTGCGTGTATGCACTCACGTTCCCGCGGCGCACGCGGCGCCGCCGCGGCAGCGTGGTCGCTGACCGTAGTCCTGGCCGGCTGTGGCGGCGATCCGGCCGCCGAGTCCCCCGCCGCCCCGCCGTCGCCCCCGCCGATCTTCCACGAGGTGGCGGCGCAGCTCGGCATCGACTTCCGGCACGAGGTGACGGCCGACGGTCGCTATCGCATCGCCGAGGTCGTCGGCTCGGGTCTGGCGGTACTCGACGCCGACGGCGACGGGCGCCTCGATCTCCTCTTCGCGAGCGCCGGCGACGGACCGGAGAACGGCGCCGCGAACCGCCTGTACGTCCAGGGGCCGGACGGGACGTTCCACGACGCCACGGCCGCCAGCGGCCTGGGCGGTCACGGCTTCAGCACGGGGCTCGCCGTCGGCGACGTGGACAACGACGGTGACCCCGACGTGTTCGTCGGCAACTGGGGCGAGGACGCGCTCTACGTCAACGTGGGCGGCGGCCGCTTCGAACGCCGCGCCGCAGAGATCGGGATCGGCGGGCCGGCGGACGGCCTCACGACGTCGGTGGCGTTTCTGGACTACGACCGCGACGGCTTCCTCGACGTCTACGTGACGCGCTACGTCGTGCCGCTGGCGCTCGCGAGCTGCGACGGCGCGGACACCCCGAAGACCGAGTACTGCGCTCCCGATGCGTACCCGCCGGCACAGGACGCGCTGTACCACAATCGCGGCGACGGGACGTTCGATGACGTCTCGGCATCCTCGGGCATCGCGCGGCGGCCGGGCCCCGGCCTGGCGGTCACGATCGAGGACATCGACGGGGACGGTCTGCCGGACATCTACGTCGGCAACGACGGCCGCGCCAATTTCGCGTGGATCAACCGCGGCGACGGCACGTTCCACGACGCCGCCGTCGCGCTCGGCCTGGCGTTCAACGGCATGGGTGCGGCAGAGGCCACGATGGGCATCGCCGTCGGCGACGTGAACGGTGACGGCAGGCGTGAGCTCGCGCTGGCGCATCTCAGCGGCGAGACGAACACGCTCTACCGGCGCGTCGGGACGTCCGGCTACACCGACGCATCGGGACGCTCGGGCGTGGCGGCGGCGAGCGTGCCGCACACCGGCTGGGGCATCGTGCTCTTCGATCTCGAACTCGACGGCGATCTCGACATGGCCGTCACGAACGGCGCCGTGGGACGCCGCGAGCGCCTCTGGGCCAAGCCCGGACCGACGCCCTGGGTGCGCTACGCGGAACCGTTCCAGTTGCTCCGCGGCGACGGTAGCGGCAAGCTGCTGGAGGTGCGCGGCGCCTTCGGCGACATGCGCGCCGTGGGGCGCGGACTCGTGGCCGTGGACATCGACGGCGACGGCGACCTCGATCTCGTCGCCAATCGCATCGCCGGACCGGCCGTCGTCTTCCGCAACGACGCACGCCGCGAGGGTGCGTGGCTGCGCGTGCGCTGCATCGATCCGGCGCTGCGTCGCGACGCGTACGGCGCGCGGGTCCGCGTCGCAGCCGGCGGGCGTGAGTTCGTGCGCGTGATCTCGCCGGCGTCGAGCTACGCGTCGAGCAACGACGTGACCGCCCACTTCGGGCTCGGCGCGGTCACCGCGGTCGAGCGCATCGACGTCACGTGGCCCGCGGGCGACACCGAGCGCTTCGCGGTGGACGGCGTCGATCGCGCCGTCGTCCTGCGTCGCGGCGAGGGCGCGCGATGACCGGCCACGCCGCGGGGAACGCCGTCCGCAGCGCTCTCGTGGCGCTCGCCGTGCTGGCAGCCGCCTGCTGCGATTCTGCCGCCGACCAGGCGCCCGCCATCCCCTTCCCGAACGTCTCCCACATGCGGCCCGAGTTCGCGGCTCTCGTCACGAAGACGCATGACGCACTGCTCGCGGACGACAGCGCTGCGGCCTGGCAGCGTCACGGCCGCGCGCTGATGGAGGCGGGCGAATCGGCGGAAGCCGAGCAGGTGCTCCTACGCGCCGCCGCGATGCCGGGCAACGATCGGCCCGGCTGCCTACACGCCGCGGGCGTCGCCGCCGCCGGCGTCGATCGCGAGCGCGCGATCCTGCACTTCCGCGCCGCTCTCGACGCAGGCGGCAACGCCCCGTCCACGCACCTGCGGCTGGCCGTCATGCTCGAGCAACTCGGCCGTTTCGACGAGGCCGAGCAGGAGTACCGCGCAGTCGAGAAGGCCGGGCCGTCGAGTCACGCACTCCTCGGGCTCGGCCGCATCGCGCTCGCCCGCGGGGACACCGGCGCCGCGATCGACCTGCTGCGCCGGGCGCGCTACGTGGACGAGGGCCACGTCGAGGTGGCCATCGCGCTGGCGCAGGCCTACAACCGTGCGGGTGACACGCAGCGCGCCGAACGGTTCGCGCGCCTCATCCGGTCCGCGCACGACGTGACGCCTGTCCCGGACCCGTACCTGCACGAGTTCGTGTTCGGCGCGGACGCTCGCTGATTGCGATTCGGCGGCGCCCGCTGCCGGCCTCGAAGAGGAATCCCGAATCAGGGCTAAAGTCGCGACCGCTACGCTGCCGACAGGCTTCGAGGCGACGATCAAAGCTGCTCGATCGGCGCACAGAGGTTCGCGCATGGAGTCCTTCTCGGGGCAAGCCCTGTGCCGTACGCGGCATGCAGCTCACGCACGCCGCCGCCGCCTGCGGGCTCGAGGGAGCATCGCCGCGCGCCGGCGCAGCGCCGATCTCGGCCTCTCGATGCTCGAGGTCGTGGTCTCGGCAACGCTGGTCGTGGCAATCCTGTTCGCCTCGGCCACGCTCTTCGACTCGTCGCGTTCTCTGGCATCGTCCCTCGGCAACGAACGCACGGCGATGATCCGCGTGGATCGCTCGCTGACGCGTCTCAAGGGCGACATCCGCAGCGCGTCGCTCGCGACGGCGTCGCACCTCGACGGATCGAGTTTCGACGACGGTGACACAGGGGCCGGGCTCTCGATTCGAACGGTCCGGGCGAACGGCGCCGCGCCGGCGCTGCTGACGACCATCGTGTTCTCCTACGACTCTGCCAGGGGTGAGCTCGTACGACGCCAGGGGCAGATCGAGACCGTCGTCGCCCGGGGCATCACGGCCTTCACGGTCACTCGCGACGACACTGCGTTCGTGTTCTCCGTCACCAGCGCGGCCGGCCCGGAAGACGACCGCGGTCGCACGTCCCGCGGCTCCTTGCGAGTCGTCGCGAGAAACCCCTGAGGAGTCCCGGATGCACCTGATCACGTCCGCCGTCGCGTCCTGCCTGATCCTCTTCTCGTCCGCGACCCTCGATGTCGTGCAACTGCGCAACGGGAAGGCCATCCGCGGGCAGATCGTGCGCGAGGAGCGGGGATGGATCGGCGTCGCGACGGATGGCGGTGTCGTCTGGGCCACGACCGAGTCGGTGCGCTCGGTGCAACGCGACGACGCGGACGTCGAGGATCGCACCGAGACCTCCCCCTCGCGCCCGGCGCGTGCTGAAGAAGCAGCCGGCGCGCACGCGCCGCCGGTCACGCGGACCAGTGCCCAGCGCGAGTACGACCACATCCGGAGGTTGCTGTCCAACGAGGAACGGGAGAAGCGCGCGCGGGCCACCGCTTGGATCGTCGAGACCTGGCCGCGCTGGCGCGGCGTCGCCGTCGTCACCCTGCTCGACGGCCCGGAGCCCGCGCGGCTCGACATCGTTCGACTCCTCCGACAGAAGCGGCTTCGCAAGTCGCGGGATCTGCTGATGACGGCTCTCGGGGATCCGTCGGCGAAGGTGCGCCTGGCGGCTCTGCGCGCCGTCCGCCATCGCGAGGACCGTACGGTCGAGTCGAAGGTGATCGAGATGCTGCGCAGCGACCCCATGAGCGAGGTCTGCCACGAGGCGATCCGTACGCTCGAGGAGATCGGCGGACGTGAGTCGTTGCCGGCGCTGCTCAGCGTGATGCGCAACCACACGAGCGCCGGAATCCGGCAACGCTGCCGCCGCGCCCTCAGACGGATCATCGGCGTGGACCACGGCGACGACGCCAGGGCATGGGGCGACGCCTGCGACGACGTTCTCTTCGCCGGGAAGAAGGTGCGCGGTGATGAGTAGGGCGGAACGCGGACCGGGACTGCGGCGCGGGCGCCGCTCCGCCGGCTTCACGCTTCTCGAGGTCTTCGCCGTCGTGCTCATCGTCGTCGTCGCGCTCCTCGGCACTTCGGCAGCGCTGCTGTCCGCGTCGAGACTCGCGGTCGAGACGAACAGGTTGCGCACCGCGTCGAGGGCCACGAGCACGATCATCGAGAGGCTGCGTTCCGCGGACTTCTCGACGCTCGTGAGTCGGTACGACGGCGCACGGTTCGCCCTGCCGGACATCGACTCCAGCGCGGACAAGGGCTGGGTCGTCGTCCGCGTCACCAGGGCGAGTTCCGGTAGCGACGCGCCCCTCTTCGACGTCGCGCTCACGGTGAGTGTCGATGGAACGACCGAATCGAGTGTCGATGTCGTGACGCAGATCGCAGATCGCGTCGTCGGCACTACTGCTGCTGCTCCGACCGCATACGCGGCGGACTCATCCCAGTTGGTGTGGCAATGAAGATGCCGAACCACTCGCCCGCTGCGGCGACACCATTCGCGGCGACCTGGGGTCGAAACCGCATTGGATGGCGAGCCACCGCCAGCGCGACCAAGGAGAAGGACATGTCCGGACATCTGGAACGACGTGCACGCCGCGCCCCCGAGCGGGGATCGGCGTTCGTGTCGGTACTCAGCATCGTGCTGACCTGCATCGGGCTCGCTGCCGGCGTGGTGATGGCGAGCGTATCCCGCAATCGCCGGGTCAAGACCGATGTCAGTCGCGAGACGGCATTCCAGCTCGCCGAAGCCGGGCTGGACTACGGCTTGGCCGTCGTGCGCAACGCGGGCGGTGAAGTGCCCGATACCACGACGACGACCCTGGCGCCGGGGAACGGCCGGCAGGGCACCTATACCGTCACGTTCAAGGTGTGGGAGTCCACCTCTGAGGCGGACGACGACGATGACACGTCGCCCGCAACGGTCAGCGGCACGGACGACGACGACGACGACCATCGCAGCGGCTGCCGCGACGATGACGACGACGACGATGACGACGACCATCGCGCCGATGGCCACGACGACGATGACGACGACGACGACCATCACGCCGATGGCCACGACGACGACGATGACGACGACCATCACGCCGACGGCCACGACGACGACGACGACGACGACGATGATGATGATGATGGCCTGACGTCCGGGCTCGCGCTGGACGGCATGCATGCCTACGCCATGCGCGGCGGCGGCCACCGCAGCGGTGGCGACGACGACGACGCCGATGGCGACGACGACGATGGCGACGACGACCATCACGCCGATGGCGACGATGACGACGATGGCGACGACGACCATCACGCCGATGGCGACGATGACGATGATAGCGACGACGACCATCACGCCGATGGCGACGATGACGATGACGACCATCGCGGCGGCTGCCACGACGGCGATGACGATGATGATGATGACGACCATCACGCCGATGGCCACGACGATGATGACGATGACGACGACGGAACCCCAACGTTCGACCCGCCGCTCGGCGAGGACGACATCGCCCTCGGCAGCCCGGCTGCGGTCATCGAGATCACGTCGGTCGGCGAGTTCAACGGCCAGCGCG
>JAJRVY010000183.1 GCA_024277065.1 Planctomycetota bacterium | reverse complement strand
CCCAACTCCTTGGTCACGAGGAACCGGAAGCGGTCCGTTGTCCCGGCATGGCCGAACCACGTGAACTGCGCCTCCTCGGCGGGCTTGTTCTTCTCCTGTCGGCGGACTAGGAAGTCGTCGGTCATGGGGGCAATCTAAGGGCCCGCGAAAGAATGAGTCCGGGATTCGGGCGGCTGCGAAGACGCGGGGCGGCGTTGCCTCTCCTCCCCGACTCGGCTTCGCAATGAGTCGCGTCGTCGAGGCGCCTTGCCCCGCGCCGCCTCGCTCGCCCTCGGTCCTACGAACTCATTCCTGCGCGGGCCCATGACCCGCAGCATCCCGGGTGCCACCTTCCCGCGAGCCGCCCGCCGCGACGACTCCGGCAGGCTGCTACCCTGTCCCCATGCACGTTCTCGGCCTGCAGGCGGACATCGTGTGGGAAGACCCCGCAGCCAACCGTGGTGCGTTTCGCGTCCGCATCCGGGCGGCGGCGGCCCGCGCGCCGGGTGGCCTGATCGTGCTGCCCGAGCTGTGGCCGACGGGCTTCTCGATGCACGCCGAGCGCGTCGCCGAGCCGCCCGGCGGGCCGTCGGAGCGGTTTCTGGTCGAGATGGCGGCGGAGACGGGTTGCGCGCTGGGCGGCAGCGTGGCGCAGCGCCGCGCGGGGGACGACGGCTGGGCGCGGCCTCGCAACGTGTTCCTGCTCGCGACGCGGGAGGGCGACGTCCACCGCTACGCGAAGATCCACCCGTTCACCCACGGCGGCGAGGATCGCCACTACGAGGCGGGGGAGGCGCTCGTCACGATCCGGCTCGGCGGCGTGCGCATCACGCCTCTCATCTGCTATGACCTGCGCTTCGCCGAGGTCTTCACGGCGCGCGCCGAGCAGACGGACCTCTTCGTCGTCACGGCGAGTTGGCCGGCCGTGCGCGCCGCGCACTGGCGGGCGCTCCTGATCGCCCGCGCGATCGAGGCGCAGTGCTACGTGCTGGGCGTCAACCGCGTCGGCACGGGCGGCGGGCTGGTCTACGAGGGCGGCTCGCTGTTCGTGTCGCCCGAGGGCGAGGTCCTGCACGCGCCGGCGCCCGGCGAGGAGGGCGTCGTCGAAGGCGAAGTCGATCCCGGCGTCGTGGCGCAGATTCGCGCCGGCCTGCCTTTCCTGAGCGATCGACGGCCCGATCTCTACCGGCGTCTGTGACGCCCCGAGGCTACGATCCCGGCATGGACGGGAACTGCTCCTCCGCGGTCGCCTCGCACGGCGGCGTCGTCACCGCGAACGCCGAGATCGCGCCGGGCTGTTGGCGCCTCGAGATCCGCTGCCCGGACCTCGCCCGCGCGGCGCGCCCGGGGCAGTTCATCATGCTGCGCTGCCGGCAGGGCCTCGATCCGCTGCTGTCGCGCGCGTTCAGCATCTGCGACCTCGTGGACGAGGACGGCGATGCCGTGGGCATCGTCGTGCTGCAGGTGGTGATCGGCGTCGGCACCGGGGCGCTTGCGCGGCGCGTCGTCGGCGAGGAGATCGGCGTGCTCGGGCCGCTCGGCAACCCCTACGACCTCGGCTCGCCCGAGGAGCACATGGTGCTCGTCGCGGGCGGCATCGGCGCGGCGCCGTTCCTGATGGTGGCGCGGGCGCTCCGCGAGCGCTCGGCGGCGCAGCGCATCACGTACCTGGTCGGCGCCCGGAGCGCGGATCACGTCTACCTGGTCGATGAGATCGCAGCCCTGAACTGCGAGATCGGCGTCGCGACCGACGACGGCAGCTCCGGGCACCACGGTTTCGTCACGCAACTCCTCGAACCGTTGCTCGCGCCGGGCGCGCGCGTGCTCGCGTGCGGCCCGAACCCCATGTTCAAGGCACTTGCCGCGCAGGTGGAACTGGCGCGCGCGAGGGGGCTGGAGTTCCCGTGCGAGGTCTCCACGGAGGAGAACATGCCCTGTGGATACGGTGCGTGCGCAGGTTGCGTCGTGCCGCTACGGTCGAGCAGCCATCCCGACGGCTTCCGCTATGGCAAGTCGTGCGTGGAGGGGCCCGTGTTCCCCGTCGAGGCCATCCGTTGGGATCTGATGCGCTCCACCCACTAGTCGGCATCCTCACCGAGCTCACCGAGGTCGCTTCCCACGTCGATGAGCGCGAGATGGACGCCCTCGTCTGCCGCATGGCCAAGGCCAAGCGCATCTTCGTTGCCGGCATGGGCCGCAGCGGCCTGATGGCGGGGGCCCTCGCCATGCGGCTGATGCATCTCAAGATGCAGGTCTTCGTCGTGGGCGAGACGACGACGCCGTCCATCCGTCGCGGCGACCTGCTCATCTGCTGCTCGCGCTACGGGCGTTCGCGCTCGCTGCGCACGTACATCGAGAAGGCCCACGAGGCCAAGGCCAAGGCGGCCATGATCACGATGAGCACCGAGACCCCGCTCGCCGCGCAGGCCGACTACGTCTTCACCATCGCCGTGGACGTCGGCGGCAAGAGCCACCAGCCGCTCGGGACGATCTTCGAGCAGAGTCTGCTCCTCTATTGCGACGCCCTCGTGCTGCTCGCCATGAGAAAGCTCGGCATCTCCGAGAAGCAGATGGCCAAGCAGCACACGCAACTCGAGTAGCGCGTCCGCCACGCCCGGCGATCGTCGCCGCGAGGTTCCCGTGTATCGCCGCGGCCCCAGCAGGTCGCGCGCGATTCGCGGGGCCGGGGAAACCCTGCGGGATACGATGCCGGGTTCCCCGCTCGTGACCGCGGTCACGGCACCGCGCGAGACTTGCGGGTAGGAAGGGCGTCCCCCCTGCCCGTGCGCTCCCGTGCCGGGCCCGACCTCAGGAGATCCTCCATGCGCGAAGCCGTCATCCTCTCGTACGCCCGCACCCCGATCGGCCGCTTCCAGGGCGGCCTGGCGTCGTTCCGGGCGCCGCAGCTCGGCGCCTTCGCCATCGAGGCGGCGCTCGCCAAGCGCGAACTGGACCCGGCCCTGGTGGACGAGGTGATCATGGGCAACGTGCTGCAGGCCGGCGTGGGCCAGAATCCCGCCCGCCAGGCCGCGCGCGCCGCCGGCATCCCCGACGACGTGGGTGCGTTCACCGTCAACAAGGTGTGCGGCTCGGGCCTCAAGTCCGTGATGCTCGCGGCCCAGGCGATCAAGGCCGGCGACGCGTACTTCGTCGTCGCGGGCGGCATGGAGTCGATGTCGAAGGCGCCCTACATGATCCCGAAGGCCCGCGACGGACTGCGTCTCGGGCACGGCAAGCTGGTGGACGTGATGGTCCACGACGGCCTCTGGGACATCTACAACGACTTCCACATGGGCAACACGGCCGAACTCGTCGCGAAGAAGTACGAGATCGCGCGCGAGGCGCAGGACGTGTTCGCCGCCGAGAGCCACCGCCGCGCCGTGGCCGCCTGGGAGGCCGGCAAATTCGCCCGCGAGGTCGTGCCCGTCGAGGTCAAGGACCGCAAGGGCAACGTGACGGTGGTGGATCGCGACGAGGGGCCGCGCGCGGGCGTCACGGCCGAGTCGCTCGCCAAGTTGCGTCCGGCGTTCGACCGCGAGGGCTCCGTGACGGCGGCCAACGCCTCGTCCATCAACGACGGCGGCGCTGCGCTGGTCGTGGCGTCGGCCCAAAAGGCGCAGGAACTCGGCATCGACCCGATCGCGCGCATCACCGGCTACGCGACCGGTGGCATGGCGCCCGAGTGGGTGATGATGGCGCCCGTGGTCGCCGTCAAGAAGCTGTGGGAGAAGACGGGCACCGATGCCGGTTCGTTCGATCTCTACGAGCTGAACGAGCCGTTCTCGGTCGCATCGCTGGCCGTCGGGCGCGAACTGGGCCTCGATCCGGCCATCGTCAACCCGTGGGGCGGCGCCGTCGCGCTCGGTCACCCGATCGGCGCATCCGGGGCACGCATCCTCGAGACGCTGCTCTCGGGGCTCGCCGACAGCGGCGGCAAGAGCGGCGTCGCGGGTCTTTGCCTGGGCGGCGGCAACGCCGTCGCGGTCGCCGTCGAGATGCTCGGCTGATCCAGAGGGGCGCCGCGGCGCCCGCGAACGGGACGGCCCCGCCCATCAGCGGCCGGGCCGTCCCGTCTTCGATCCTGACACATGAGTTCGTAACGAGTCACCACGACAACCGCAGACGAAGATGGGGAGAACGAAGATGGAGATCCGCAAGATCGGCGTCATCGGCGCCGGAACCATGGGCAACGGAATCGCGCAGGTGTTCGCGAGCAACGGCCGGGAGGTGGTGCTCATCGACACCGTGCCGGCGGCGCTCGAGAAGGCGCTCGCCAAGGTCGAGCGCTCGGTGCGCAAGTTCGCGACGAAGAGGGAGCAGGACGCCGACGCCGTCGCGGGCGAGGTGATGGGCCGCATCACGACGGCCGCCGACATCGACGCCCTCGCGGGCTGCGACCTCGTCGTCGAGGCCATCGTCGAGGACGCGTCCGTCAAGTGCGAGCTGTTCGCGCGCCTGGACGAGATCTGCGGGCCCGAGGCGATCCTCGCTT
>JAJRVY010000182.1 GCA_024277065.1 Planctomycetota bacterium | reverse complement strand
TCGGGGAAGTAGCGCGCGGCGAGGCCCTCGTAGCCGTCCTCGCCGCGGCCCTCGAGGCGGTCGATCGCCACTTGCACGGCGCGCTCGAGGCGCCGCTCGCGGCGCGGGAGCGACGCGGCGAAGCCGACGAGGAACTGCTTCACGTTCTTGTCGTCGCTCAGACCCAGGCACCAGCTCGCAGCGGCTCGGATGTCGCGCGATCCGCCCTGGATCAGCAGTCTCTGCAACGCGGTCCTGACGACCTTCTCCCCGGCGAAGGGCGCGAGCGCGACGGACGCCTGCTCGCGCACGAGGTCGTCCTTGGACGAGAGCGCCCGCACGAGCGCCTTGCGTACGCCGGCGTCATCCGGCCCGAGCATCGAGATGGCGCGCAGCATCGACGCCCGTGGCCGCGGCTCCTGCTCCTTGCCGACGCGCGCCAGGAGCGGCTTCAGATGGTCGGCGTGGCCGCTTCCGCCCATCGCGTAGGCCACGCGCATGCGCACCTCGGGGACCTTGTGCGCCAGGGCGTCGCGGGCCAGACTCCGCCGCGCCCCGTCCGCGGCGCGCGCAAACGCCGCGAACACCGACGCGACGACGCCTCCGTCCCGCTCCTGCTTCGCCCGCGCGGCGAGCGCGGCGTCGATGTCGGCGTCGTTCTCCGCAATGAGATCCGCCAGCGCGATGTCGCGCACGGCCGCGATCGAGTCGAAGGCGCGATCCAGGCGCCCGGCGACCGTGTCCCAGGCCGCGAGGCGCTCGGGCGTGCAGAGTTCCGACGCGCGCACCATCAGCGCCGCGAGATCCTCCGCGCCGATCGTCCAGACGCGCTCGAAGAGGATCTTGCCGTCCGGCGACAGGAAGAAGTGCCGTGGGCTCTCGACGTCGTCCTCGGGGCCGCGCCCCAGCCAGTCGCGGCGCACCGTGTCCTCGATGACGCGGTGCTGCTCGCACGTCACGCTGCCGAAGCGCGCGCACACCTTCGCGCCGTCCGGCCCGCGCACCAGTTCGTGCTCGAACATCGACGCGATCGCGACGACGCACTTCTCGGCCGCGGCGCGGAACTCCGGGCTCGTGTAGACCTCGTCCACCATCTTCTGGTTGCCGCGCTCGCGGTCCATGTTGAGCGCCACCATGAACGCCACGCCGCGCTCCTTCGCCGCGGCGAGCCCGGCGGCAATCGATGGTGCCCACGGCGGCTGCGGCGGCCGCTCCTCTGCGGGCCGCTCCCCCGCCGGTCGCTCCTCCGCGACGGCGCGCGACGCGCCGGGAACGGCGGCGAGGAGCGCGAGTGCTCCGATCATGGCGAGGCGTGCTCTCATCGTCGCGCTCCTCTCAGCGCCGCCGGACGTACATGCGCCCGACCTTGCCGCGGCCGTCGAACCAGAAACCGATGTCGCGATAGTGCCACCAGTCGGCGTCGGCATACTGACGCCGCGGCGGGCCGTAGAGTTGCAGGATGCGCGCGCGATCGTCGCCGACGCGCGCGCCCTCCGCCGTCCGCCCCGCGAATCCCGGTCGCGTGCGCAGCGAGTTGAGGGAGCCGTCGGCCTTCAGGTTGGCGATGATGCGCGCCGCGAACGCGACGTTGCGGTTGCCCTTCCCGGCCGGAACGTCGTCGATCACGGCTCCGGCGCGCGCGCTGTAGGCGGCCACGAGATCGTCCTCGTCGGCCGTGCCCTGCAGGCCGACGCCGCGCACGAGCACGAGGTCGCGGGACGCCGCGTCGGGCGCGGGGATCGTGCGCGCGACGTCGGTCGGCGACGCGGGCAGGTCGATGCCGAGTTCCGGCGCCCGCACGGCGTAGCCGCCCTCGGCGTCCAGCGACACCGTCAGCGTCCACGTCACCGAGCGCTCGAAGCGCACGGCGTCGAACGTCTCGCGCTCGGGTCCGTAGTCGTCCAGGTACTTGAAGAGGATGCCGCGATCGAAGGGCCAGTCCGCGCCCTCGCACAGCCCCTTCACCTCGCCGAAACCGATCTCGTACTCCTTCACGATCTCGCGCCGGTAGCGGCCCTTGATGCCGTAGCTGCCGTAGTGCTGGTCGGCGCGCTTCTGCTGCCCCCCGAGCAGCTTGAACGCCTCGACCTGGTACGTGACGGTCTCCTCCGGCGCGGCATCCGCGGTCACCCACGTGCGCTCGGTCTTCTTGATGCGCTGGATGACGTAGTGGCGCTGCCCGAAGGCCTCCTCGACGGTCTTGTAGAAGACGTAGTAGAGGCGCGCCTCCGTGCGCACGAGCCCGACGACCGGGTCCGGCTGCGGCGCCGCCAGATCGAGACCCAACGCCTTCGCTCGTCGGTAGTCCTCGCGGCCGCCCAGCTTCTTCGCATCCCCGCCGGGGTTCAGGACGTCGCGCACGCCCTCCGCCAGCGTGATCGGCCGCAGCGTGAGCGCCGGCCGCTCCTCGGGCCCGGCCGACGCCACGGCAAGCGCCGAGAGAACCACCATCGCGATCGCGCCACGCATGGGGCGAGACTACGGCAAGGAGGCGCCGAGAGCGTAAGGGTCCGCGCCAGAACAACTGCGCAGGACCGAGGCCGAGCGAGGCGGCGCAGGGCAAGGCGCGCCGACGACTGCGACTCATTGCGGAGCCGAGTCGCGGAGTCGGCGCAACGCAGGACTGCGTCGCCGCAGCCAGCCGAATCCAGCAGTTGTTCTGGCGCGGGCCCTAACCTGCGGGCAGCGACGGGAGGCGATGATGACGAGCGCAAGATGGGCCCGGGCAGGCGTACTCCTCTTCACGCTCGTGGCGGCGGCCGCCGCCGTGCCGCGGCGCCCCGGCGTCGCCCACGCACAGGAAGAGCCGGCGGCCCCGGAGGCGGCGGCGGAACAGGAGGTCCGCGCGGCGCTCGAGCACGCGCGGGCCGTCGCGAGTGCGGGCGGGGGCGTCGCGTACGCCGACCTCTGGGACGCCGCGACGATGGTGGATGACGTGCTCGCGTCCCCGGACCTCGCCGCACTCTCGCAGGAGAAGAAGGTGCTGCTCGGCATGGGCATGCGCCTAGGCATCCGCGCCGGGTTCGCCAACGACCCGACCGTGATGGCGTACGAGCGCATGGACATCCGCGAAGTCCACGTCACCGGCGACCGCGCCGTGGCCGTCATCCGCGGCTGGGACGCCGACGACCTGGGCCTCGGTTGGAGGTTGTGGCTGGTCGGGAAGCCGGACGGCTGGCGGCTCTGCGACGCCGAGGAGATGTCGCAGGGAATTCGCGTGTCGCGCCTGCTGCTAGCCGCCGTCGCGGACAGCATCGACGGCGACGGAACGCCGGAGTGGGTGCGACGCATCGCGCAGCTCACGGCGGCCGCGAACGCCACCGCAACGGCCGACTGGGAGAACGCCGAACGACTCCTGGCCGGCATGGACGACGTCACGTTTCCGCCCGACTTCGATGCCATGCGCGCCATGCTGCACGGCATCGTGGCGCTCCAGTTGTACGGCGACGCCGAGGCGACCCTGTCACGCGTCGCCGAGATGGACCGCGTCTTCCCGGCCTCGGTGGCCGGCGAGCTGATCCGCGGCCGCGCGTTGCTCGAACTGGGGCGGCCGGCGGAGGTGATCCCCGGCATCGATCACTACCTCGCGGTCACCGGGCCCGACTCGACCGCGCTGCAACTGCGAGGCGAGGCGCTGGAAGCTCTCGGCCGGCACAAGGAAGCGCTGCAGGCTCTGCGCGAGGCGTCCGCCGATGCGCCGCGTGATGCCGACGTGCTCGGGGTCTGGATGGACATCGCCGACGGCCGCGAACTGCGCGAACCGCTGCGCGTGTTCAGGATGCTGCGCAATCCGGAATCTGTGTTCGAGAGAATCGTGGTCCTGCTGCGCAACGCCGGCGACCAGGAGGCGCTGACTGGGCTCCTCGATGCGTTCGCCCGGATCCGTCCCGAGAGCCTCGATCTGGCGTACTGGCGCGCGCTCGTCCGCAAGTGTCGTGCGCGCGCGTTCATCGCGCGGGGACAGGCGCTCGAGGGGTACGCGGAACTGGGCGCACCGGCGTTCGCCGAACTGGCGCAGCGCCTCTACGAGGGTCTTGACGGCGAGGTGCTCATGAAGCTCGCCACCACGCACGCCAAGGCGCAACCGGGCGACGAGTTGAACGTCATCGTGCGGCTGCACGCGCTGTTCCTGACGGGCGCCCACGAGGAGGCGCTGCAGCACTTCACGGCGCACGAGGACGAACTCGTCGCCCGGCAGGACTACGCCGTGTACGACAGCGCGTTCCGCGCCGGTCTGCGCAGCGGCGACATGACCGCGGCGGTGTACATCGCCGAACTCGCGCGCGACGAGATCGACGACCCGTTCCCGCTCGCCGTCGTGCGGTTGGCCGCCGGCGAGCGCGACGCCGCCGAGCAGAGCGTGCGCACCTGCCTCGATGGCGGGTTCGCCGCACGCGACTTCCTGGTCGATCCGGACGCTGCGAAGGCGCTCGAACAGGAGTCCTTGGAGGAACTGCGGGCGACCCTCGAGGAATTGGCCGCCGACTGATCCGCGGTCGATCCCGTAGAATCGGTGGGTGAGGGCACGCCGAGCGCGGGCTGCTCGCCTACGTCCAGGTCACGGTCGGGCAGCTCGTGCGCAACCGCAACGTCGAGGGGGCGTTCCACGACACGCTCCGGGCGACCAGCGACTCGCGTGGCGTCTACCGGCTCTCCGGCGTCCCGCCGGGCACGCACGTGCTGACGTTCAAGGGCGGCGCGCTCGGCTTCAGGGCTCAACCGCGCAGCACGCTCGTCGTGCCGGGCCCGGGCGACGTGCGCCACGACGTGCTGCTCGGCACGGTGTCGCTCGAGGGCATCGTGATGGACGCGGCGACGCGCCGTCCGATCGTGGGCGCCGAAGTGCAGGTGCAGAGCCCGCACTTCGCCATGACGACGACGGACTCCACGGGCCGCTACGAGTTCGTCGATCTGACGCCGGGCGAGCACCGGCTGTGCGCGGCCAAAGACGGCTACGGAGTGCTGTTCACGGGCTCGGGCGCCGTGCTGGACGGAGGTGCCACGCGCCGTGATCTGCTGCTCGTCGTGGCCGCGCAGTTCGCGCTGCGGTTGCGTGACGAGGAAGGCGCCGCGATCACGGCCGAGGCGATCCTGTCGTTCACGCCGGCGGAGGACGAGAGCGGCACGCGCGTCTCGACCAACCTGCGCCCGGATGCAAGCGGCGTGGTGCGGTATGACAAGGTCCTGCCGGCGCGCTACGTGATCGCGGTCAGGGTGAAGGGCTACGAGCCCGGCCGCGTGAAGACGCAGCTCATCGCGGGCGCGAACGACATCGACGTCGTGCTGCGCCGCAAGGAGGGCGCCGAGCAGCCGGTGCTGCTCGAGGGCGTTCTGCGTGACGCTGCGACCGGCGCCCCGGTGGCCGGCGCGCGGATCGAGCCGCGCGGAACCGCCGCGCCGTACACGATGTCCGATGCCGCCGGGCGCTTCACGGTGCGCGGTTCGGGCGAGCGCCCCACGCGCGTCGTCATCGGTCGCGACGGATACGGCGTCGAGTTCGCGCCGGTCCCCGCGGAGGGCACGTTCGAGATGGCGCTGCGCCGCGCCGCCGAGCTCGTGCTGCGCGTCCGCGGCAAGGACGGCATGCCGCACGTCGGACGACTCAACCTCGGCATCAACGCCCGCGACGAGGGTGGTACGCGCATCGGCACGGGCATCACCGCCGACGCGTCCAGCACGGCCCTCTACCGCCGCATCCTGCCCGGCCGCTACGACCTGACCGTCGGCGTCGATGGCGGCGGCAAGGCCACGCTGGACGTCGAGATCCAGCCCGGCCGCAACGAGTTCGACATCGATCTGCGCTGACGGCGCGCGGACGGGCGTTGATCGCGGACGGGCGATGGGCGAGCCTCTCCCGCCATGCGACGTGTCGTCATCAGGAAGCCCGGCGGGTACGAGCGGCTGGAGATCGAGGATGTGCCGGACCCGCCGGTCGGCCCCGGCGAGGTGCGCGTCGCCGTGCAGGCGGCCGGCGTCAACTACGCGGACTGCATCATCCGCATGGGGCTCTACTCGTCGGCGAAGGAGTACGTCGGCTGGCCGATCACGCCGGGCTTCGAGGCGGCCGGAGTGGTCGCCGAGATCGGTGACGGCGTGGACGGCGTGGCCGTCGGGGACGACGTCGTCGCCGTGTCGCTGTTCGGCGCGTACGCGGACCAACTGGTCGTCTCCGCCCGCCAGGTCCGTCCGCG
>JAJRVY010000181.1 GCA_024277065.1 Planctomycetota bacterium | reverse complement strand
GCCAGGATGCCGCGTGTCGGATAGAAGACCTGCAGGAAGCGGTAGTTGGCGAAGTTGGCGACGTACACCGACTCGTTCAGCGTCGCCAGCGAGTAGCGCCCGTCCGGCGAGACGCGTGCCAGGAAGCCGATCGTCTTCTTGCCGTCGCGCTTCCCGGGGAACGAGTTCCACGTGATGACGTCGTCGTCTGCGATGACGAGTTGCGGGGAGATGTCCGCGAGCGCGTAGGCGCCCTTGTCGCCCGCCGGTCCGTCGATGTCCATGCCGAGGCGCGTGCCGTCCTGCGAGAACGAGTGGCAGTTGGCGCAGCGGCGGATGCCCGTCAGCACGACCTTGCTCGCGGGCCTGGTCACGTCGCGCAGGCGCCACTCGATGATCGGCACGGCATCGATGGCGAGTGGCTTGATGCGCCCGTCCTTCGCCGAGACCGACGGCATCAGCGGGACGTCGCGATAGAAGATCGGTGCGCCCACCTCGTCGCGTGACGTCGAGATGGCGACGCTGCCGGCGGACACGGTGGACGCGGCGGACACAGGTGCGTCCGTCACGACGCCCGCGAACGTGATCGTCACGGGCGCGTCCACCGAGCGTGCCTGCATCTCCCGCCACAGTTCGGGGGACGGCGTCCACGAGTGCGCGGATGCCTGGTAGGGCGTCGGCTCGTAGAGCTCGTTCGTCTCGCCGATGGCGCGCGGGTCCACCCACCCCGGCTCCTGGGGCGGCCCCGGCACGAACGTGAGGATGGGCGTCGCGGCACCGCCCTCGATGCGCACGAGCCACGCGTCCGCGCGCGGCGCGTCGTCGTGCCACAGGAACGTGGGCGGCACGAAACCCGGAGGGAAGACCGAACCCTCGAAGGGGTAGTCCACGACGATGCCGCCGGCCGCGCCCGCGACCTGCGACGACAGCTCCCGCAGGTCCGCTGCCAGGCGCTCGCCCGCGGCGGTCGTGAGACCCGGCGCAGCGGCCAGCACGATCGGATGCTCCGACACCACCGCCGACTGCAGGGCCCAGGACGGCGTTGCGCCGGGCGCGCCGGGTGTCGTCGTCGGCTCGCGATCACCGCAGGCGACGAGCAGCGCGGCGACGAGCGCGAGCGGTGTGCAGCGTGCGAGTCGGATCATGTCACTCCTCGGAGGGCCACGGTCGGCGACGGCGCGCTTTCCTGTCCGCCGCTGCACCGCTCGCGATAGTCTCCCGGATCGCTCTGCACCGGTCCCCGGAATACCCCTGCCGGGCAGGCCTCTCCCGAGGTCTCGAGCCACGGCCGATGCGAGTGGGCCCCGGTCGGGGCGTGGCGCAGCCTGGATAGCGCGCATCCTTGGGGTGGATGAGGTCGCTGGTTCGAATCCAGTCGCCCCGACCACCACGCCGCACCTGCGGCGACGATGCCTGCGGTATGGACCCGACCAAGCTGATTGCCGAGGCCCGGACGCCGGCGGGGGAGCGGCTGACGCTCACGTCGCGGTCGGGGTACTTCTCGGTCGGCGTCGGCCGCGATCTCCTGATGTCGTCGGCGGAGCATCACTCCGAGGAGCGCGTGGCCGAGCTGGCGCTGGCCGACGCCGCGGCGTGGCCCGGGACGCGCGTACTCATCGGCGGACTCGGCATGGGCTTCACGCTGCGCGCCGCGCTGGACCGGCTGGGGGCAGGCGGGCGCGCCGTCGTGGTCGAGCTGATGCCCGCGGTCGTCGAGTGGAATCGCGGGCCGCTCGCGCACCTCGCTGAGCGTCCCCTCGACGACCCGCGCGTGACGCTCGAGGTCGCGGACCTCGTGGACTACGTGGCGGCGCGCCCCGAGCCCTTCGACGGCATCGTGCTCGACGTGGACAACGGCCCCGAGGCGTTCACGGCGACGTCCAACTCACGGCTGTACAGTCGCAACGGACTGCGGCGCCTGCTCGCCGCGTTGCGCCCCGGCGGCACGCTCGTCGTGTGGTCGGCGTTCGAGAGCCCGCCGTTCCTGCGCCGCATGCAACAGGCCGGTTTCGCCGCGCGCGCCGTGCGCGCCCGTGGCCGTGGCAAGAAGGGCGCGCGGCACACTCTGTTCGTCGGCCGGCGGCGCTGAGTCCGGGGCGTCGCAGCCCTGCGGCCCCGTCGAAAACATGCGTCATGTGCGACCGAGGTCGCATGCCTCCCCTCGCGACGCGGTGAGAATCGACGGATCGTGTGTGGCGCGGCGCCGCATCATGCCGCGCGATCGAACGGAGTTGCCATGTCCGCCGCCGCCGACCCGCCTCTTGACCCGCAGCCGGAGAGCGCCCGCTCGGTCGTCGTGGAGGCGGCGGTCCGCGATGCCGTCGCCGGGGCGCGCGCGGCGGGGCGCAGCGTGCTGCTCGAGCACGAGGGCATGGCCGTCGCGGCGGCCATGGGCATCGACGTGCCGCGCCATGTCGTTGTGCCACGCGCCGCGCCGGCGCCGGCGCTCGACGCACTACCCGGTGACCCGGGTGACGACGTGGTCGTGAAGACGCTGTCGTCCACGATCCTCCACAAGAGCGACGTCGGCGCGGTGCGTATCGTGCGCCGGGAGCAGGTCGCCGACGTCCTGGCCGAGTTCGAGCAGCGCTTCGGTGACGACGCTCTGCACGGGTTACTCGTCGCGGAGTTCGTCCCGCACGACGTGGCGCCGGGTTGCGAGTTGCTCGTCGGGCTGCGGGGCACGGACGACTTCGGTCCCGTCGTGACGCTCGGCATCGGGGGGGTGCACGCCGAGCTGCTCGCGAGCCACCTGCCCGCAGGCCGTGACGTCGCCATCCTGTCCCCGGCGCTGGCGTCGGAGCGGCACGTCGCTCGCGCGCTGTCGGGCGTCGCCGTGGTTGATCTCACGTCGCGGTCCCAGCGCGGGGCGCCGCCGCGCATCGAGCCGCGGGCTCTGCGCACGCTCCTGCGGCGCTGGATGGAGCTGGCGCCGATCGCGGCCGCGGCCGGACTCGCGGAGTTCGAGATCAACCCGCTCGTCGTGCGCGACGGCCGCGTCGTCGCGCTCGACGCGCTCGGGCGCTTCGGCCCGCCGCCGCCCCTTCCTGCGGCACCGCGCCCGCTCGAGCGCATCGACGCGCTGCTGCGGCCGCGGAGCATCGCCGTCGTCGGCGTCTCGAAGCGCGCGAACCCCGGGCGGGTCATTCTCGAGAACATCCTGCGCGCGGGCTTCGCACCCGAAAACGTGGTCGTGCTGAAGGCCGGCGTCGGCGAGATCCTGGGTTGCCGCTGCGTGCCGTCGCTGGAGGCGCTCGATACGCCCGTGGACGTGCTCGTCGTCAGCGTCGCGGCCGGGCAGGCGGCAGACGTGACGGCGGCCGCGATTCGCACGCGCAAGGCGCGTAGCGTCATCCTCGTCCCGGGCGGCTTCGCCGAGCACACCGACGGTGCAGGGCACTGCGAGATGGTGCGCGCCGCCATACGCGACGGCCGCGCGCAGGACGATGGCGGCGCGGTCATCAACGGTGCGAACTGCCTCGGCATCCGCTCGGTGCCCGGTCGCTATGACACGCTCTTCATTCCGCGGCACAAGCTGTGCTTCGAGGGCGGTCTGCCTGCACCCCTGGCCGTGATCAGT
>JAJRVY010000180.1 GCA_024277065.1 Planctomycetota bacterium | reverse complement strand
GGCCCTGTCCCGTTCCTGCGGCGCCCGCGCGCAGCAGCAGCGCGCACCACTCGCGCGGCCCCGGTTGGTAGTCACTGCGTTGGTGGTTGCTCCGCAACCACGATTCAGCGGCGGACACGAGCCGGACAGCGGCCCCCTCGCCGCCGTAGGGGAGGGCCTACGTCGGCGAACCCCCGAGGGACGGCCGCAACTAACACGCTCAAGCGCAACTAACACGCTCGAGGCGTACACGGGACATTCGGGGACGCCACGTAGGGCGTCCCCGGAGGTTCCGTGCCGGCTGCGGCATGTCCTCCGATGTCGATGGGCGTGCGGGGCGGGTCGCGTAGGATGTCGCGATGGCGCGCGTCGTCTTCACGCAGAACCTCCAGCGGCACGTTGCTTGTCCGCCGGCCGTCGTGCCCGGCGACACCGTGCGCGAGGTATTGGACGCGGCATTCGCGGCCAACCCGAGAGCGCGGAGCTACGTACTCGACGACCAGGGCGAACTGCGTGTGCACATGGTCGTCTTCGTGGACGGCGAGCAGGTACGCGACCGCGCCGGCCTCTCGGACGCGGTCGCGCCCGGCGGCGAGGTCTACGTGATGCAGGCGCTCTCCGGAGGATAGCCTCTGCACGAGGGGCACGGGGAGAGCGAGGGAGACCGCGTGATGACTGACGGCATCCTGGTGGCGACGCGCAAGGGGCTGTTCGTGGTGCAGCGCCGCGCAGACGGATGGGCCATCGATCACGCTGCGTTCCTCGGCGACAACGTGTCGATGGTGATGACGGACCCGCGTTACCGCGCGATCTACGCCGCCCTCGACCACGGGCACTTCGGCGCGAAGCTGCACCGTTCACGCGACGGCGGGGTGACGTGGCCGGAGATCGGCATTCCGGCGTTCCCGAAGAAGCCGGACGATCCCTCCGACCCCCATCCGTGGCGCCTGATGTCGATCTGGTCCCTGGCCGCGGGCGGCGCCGATCAGCCCGGGCTCATCTGGGCCGGCACGATCCCCGGCGGGCTGTTCCTGTCACGCGATCACGGCACGTCGTGGGAACTCGTGCGCGGGCTGTGGGATCACGAGGGTCGCAAGCGCTGGTTCGGCGGCGGCGCGGTCCACCCCGGCATCCACTCGCTCTGCGTGGATCCACGCGACAGTTCGCGTGTGCTGGCGGGCGTGTCGTGCGGTGGCGTCTGGGAGACGCGCGACACCGGCGCGTCGTGGGAGGTCAGGGCCACGGGCATGCGCGCCGACTACGTGCCGCCGGCGCAGGCCCACGACCCCGGCATCCAGGACGCGCACTGCGTCGTCATGTGCCCCGGGCAACCCGACGCACTCTGGTGCCAGCACCACAACGGGATCTTCCGCTCGACCGACGGCGCCGCGTCGTGGCAGGAGATCCCGGAGGCCGATCCGTCGGTGTTCGGGTTAGCGGTGGCCGTACACCCGCAGGACGCCGAGACGGCGTGGTTCGTGCCGGCCATCAAGGACGAGAAGCGCATCCCCGTGGACGGCAAGGTCGTCGTCGGGCGCACGCGGGACGGGGGCGCGTCGTTCGAGATCCTGCGCGACGGGCTGCCGCAGCACCACGCGTACGACATCACCTTCCGCCACGGTCTGGACGTGGACGGCAGCGGCACGCACGTGGCCTTCGGGAGCACGACCGGATCGCTGTACGTCAGCGACGATCAGGGCGACACGTGGCAGACGGTCTCCGAGCACCTGCCGCCGGTCTATGCCGTGAGGTTCATGCCGTCGGTGTGAGCGCGGACCCGGCTTCCCGCGCCGAGCTCATCCGGAAGCGGGGCCGCGACATCGGCTTCGATCGTGTGGGGTTCACGCGCGCGCAGCGCAGCGACGACGCAGCACGCTTCACGGCTTGGCTGGACGACGGCTGTGAGGCGGACCTCGCCTACATGCGCAAGACGCCCGAGCGGCGCGTGGACCCGCGCGCCGTGCTCGCGGGCTGCCGCACGGTCATCGCCGTCACGGTCGGCCACTGGTTCCCGGACGCGCCGCGACGCGCGGCACTGCCGGCCGCCGTCGCGCGGTACGCCCGCGGGCGCGACTACCACAGGATTCTGGAGGGCATGCTGAAACGGCTCTGCCGCGTCCTCGACGGCGTGGCGGAACTCGGCGGCGGCGACAGCGCAGGAGGCGCGCCGCGGCACCGCTGGTACGTGGACCACGGCCCGGTGCTCGAGCGCTCGTGGGCGGCGGCGGCGGGCGTGGGCTTCGTCGGTAAGAACACGATGCTCATCGACCCGCGCCGCGGCTCGTGGTCCACGCTCGGCGTCGTGCTGACGACGCTCGATATCCCGCCGGACGGTCCCGTCTCCGTGACGTGCGGCACCTGCACGCGCTGCATCGACGTCTGCCCGACGGACGCCATCACGCGCCCCGGCCGCGTGGACGCGAGGCTCTGCATCTCGTACTGGACGATTGAGCACCGAGGCGTGATCCCGGAGTGGGTGCGCCCGGCCATCGGCACACGCGTGTTCGGCTGCGACGACTGCCAGGACTGCTGCCCGTGGAACCGCTTCGCGCAGCCGGCGAGCGCCGCCGATCACCGTCCGCGAGACCTGTTCGCCGACGCGGATCTCGCACGCCTCGCGCGACTCTCGCACGCTGCGTGGGACGACGCGACGCGCGGCACGGCGGTGCGCCGCGTCGGCTACGAGGGCCTCCTGCGCAACGTGGCCGTCGCCCTCGGCAACTGCCCCGACGCCGCTGCGCGGCCGCACCTCGAGCACCTCGCACAGCATGGGTCGGAACTCGTGCGGGAGCACGCGGCGTGGGCGCTGGCGCGCCACCGGTGACGACGCTCCGGGGAGCGCGCTCGCGCCGCGGCATCGTCAGTTCCCGCCCTCCAGGAACCGCCGCACGTCGCCTTGACATGCCTCGTCGCGCAGGACGTGGTGGGCCGTGGCGTACGTCTGCAGCGTGACGTCGACGCCCCACGCGCGGACCTGCTCGACGCTAGCCCGTGTCGGCGCGAGGCGCACGCCCTCGTCGTGCTCGCCGTGCACGGCGAGAACGCGGTAGCCGTCGCGCTGCGCCGCGGCGCGGGCGGCGTCCGCGAGGACCTCGTGCTTCAGGCGCGCGCCGGCGACCACCAGGCGGCCGTAGCGTGCCGGGTCGCGCAGCCCGACGAAGCCGGCCAGGTACCCGCCCTGCGAGAAGCCGAGGAGCGCGACGCGCGACGCGTCGAGCCCGCCGCGCGCAAGCGTCGCGTCGAGCACGTAGCGCAGCCAGTTCTCGGCGGCTTCCATCGACGCCAGGAACTCCGGTGTGTCGCCGAGGTACACGTACCACGCGTTGCCCTGCCGGAAGCGGCCGCCGTCCTTGCGGATCTCGAACGGCAGCGGCGCCTGCGGCAGGACCACGGTCGCGCGGGCGGGCAACGCCGGCAGCGCCTCGCGCCCGAACGTGCGCGGCGACATGCCCTGGCCGTGCAACGCGACGACGAGGCTGCCGTCCGCATCTTCCGGACGGTGGAGTTCCACGGGCACCGACTGCATGAACGGCACGGAGTACCGTTCCGGCGGCGGTCCGGCGTGCTCGCTGATCACGGCGGAGGCGGCCTCACTCGACCCAGTCGGCGAGGAAGATGTTCGTGTCGCGCGGGTTCTCTGCGAAGCGGTTGCTGCACCACAGAATGTGTTTGCCGTCCTTCGAGAACATCGGGAACGCGTCGAACTCGGGCGTGTTGGTGATCTGCACGAGACCCGTCCCGTCGATGTTGACCATGTACAGGTCGAAGTTGCGGCCGCTGGGGTCGGCGTGGTTGCTGGCGAAGATGATGCGCTTGCCGTCGGGGTGGAAGTACGGCGCCCAGTTGGCGCCGGGCAGGTCCGTCACCTGGCGCTGGTTCGAACCGTCGGCGTCCATCACCCAGACCTCCATCGAAGTCGGCTGAATGCGCCCGGAATCCAGAAGATCCTTGTACTCGCGGTACTCCTGCTCGGTCTCGGGGTGGTTGGCGCGGTAGACGATCATCGAGCCGTCGCGGCTGAAGAACGGTCCGCCGTCGTAGCCGCGGGTGTGCGTCAGGCGCGTGACGTTCGAGCCGTCGGAGTCCATCGTGTAGATCTCGAGGTCGCCGTCGCGCGCCGACGTGAAGACGATCTTGCCGTCGGCGCTGACCGTCGGCTCCGCGTCGTAGACCGGCGAACGCGTCAGGAGCCTGACGTCCGAGCCGTCGGCGTTGGCGCGGTAGATATCGTAGTCGAAGAGCGGCCAGGTGTACTTGCCCGGCGTCTTGGGGGGCACCGGCGGCGCGGCGTCGCCCATGTGGTGCGTCGAGGCGTAGACGAGTTCCTCGTCACCGGGCAGGTAGTACCCGCACGTCGTGCGCCCCTTGCCCGTGGACACCATGTGCTCGCCGTTGCCGTCGCCGTCCATGATGAAGATCTGGTCGGCGGGCACGCCCTTGCGTCCGCGCATCTGGTAGATGATGCGCTGCTCGTCCCAGGACCAGTACGCCTCGGCGTTGTCGCCACCGAACGTCAATTGGCGGATGTTGACGAGGTTGGGCTCGCCGGGGTTGTCCGGCCGCACGACCCAGGCGGGATCCGGGGACACACACGCGCCGGCGGTGACAGCGGCGGCGACGGACAGGGCGAGCGGGGTGAGCAGCGCGAACGGGCGGGGCTTCATCATCGTCCTCCGAGGGATTGGATCGAGTAGTACACACCGTGGGCGAGAGCGACGAGCGTCAACGCCGAGAGGAACGCCGCGGCGGCGAGCCATGGGCGTTGTCCCGGCGGGTTGACGCGGTCCGTGAAACGACTTCCGATCAACAGCCCGAAGAGCGCGCCGGGCAGGAGTCCGCCGACGTGGCCGGTGTTGCTGACCATGGGGATGATCCATCCGATGAACAGCATGAATGCGATGTCGCGCCACAGCCGTTTGCCGAGCGCACGGCCGCGCATGTTACCGGCCCGCAGCGCATACGCGGCAAGCGCGCCGAGCACGCCGAAGATGGCGCCGGAGGCGCCGAGCATCATCGCAGCGCCGGGCGTGTGCAACACGACCACGAACCAGAACGAGATCGCGAGCGTCGAGCAGATGCCCGACACGAGGTAGATCACGAGGAAGCGCACGGGCCCCACGATCTCCTCGAGGAACGGCCCGATGCGCGCCAGCACGAACATGTTCATGCCGATGTGGATGAGGCCCGCGTGCAGGAAGAAGGCCGTAAAGATGCGCCACCACTGGCCGCGCACGACGGCGTTGTGGATGTAGGCACCGGCGACCAGGTTGCCGCGGTTCATCCCGCTGGGCGAGATGACGGCCTCGAGCACGCTGACGTTCGGCGTGTAGGCGAACTGCACGCGCAGCGCCCAGAGCAGGTACGCGACGTTCATCCATATGAGCACGCGCGAGACCGTCCAGCCGCGCGGCAGCCGCACCGCGGCGGGACGTGGCGCCGCGCGGCGCGGGCCGCCGGTACGCGTGCCATCGACGTCCGACGTGCCGCACGACGCGCACATCGTCGCCGTACCGGGGATCCAGGCGCCACAATGGGCGCAGCGCTTGAGATCCACCTGATCGCTCACCGGGCGTCGTCCCCACGCTCGTCCGCAGCCGCGCTGCCGTCGGCGTTCCCGTCCGGCACGTACGAACAGGTCACCGCCACCTCGAAGGGGCCGCCGCCAGGCGCGATCTCGAACACGTCGTCGTAGCCGCTGTCGGTGCGGCGGACGGTCCAGCGCTGGGGCGACAGATCGCTGCCCGCGGGGGGCACGAACACGAAGCGGTAGGCGCGCCCGGGAACGAGCTCCTCCAGAACGTACTGCTGCACCGCGCCGCGGTCCGGGTAGAGCGTCGCGAGCACGGGGCCGCCGTCCTCGCCCGCGTGCACGATCACGCGCTCTTCGTGGGCCGGGCGCCCGTCCTGCCAGGCGTGCACGTCGATCTGCACGTAGCGTCCGAACAGCATCGTGACGTGCGACGAGCACGCGAACGGCGCGCCGCCCCACTCACCCGTGCCGCGCCAGCGGCCGACCAGGAACGCGAGACCCTGCATCAGAGAGAGAGCGCCGGCCCCTACTCCCACTCGATCGTGGCGGGTGGCTTCGACGAGATGTCGAGCACGACGCGGTTGATGCCGCGCACCTCGTTGATGATGCGGTTGCTGATGCGGCGCAGCAAGCCGTCGGGGAGCTGCGCCCAGTCGGCCGTCATGGCGTCCTCGCTCGTGACCGCGCGGATCGCGCAGACACTCTCGTACGTGCGCTCGTCACCCATCACGCCCACCGTCTTGACAGGCAAGATGACGCAGAAGCACTGCCACAGGGCGCGCGTGAGTCCCGCGGCGTCCACCTCCTCGAGCAGGATGACATCGGCCTGCCGGAGTACGTCGAGGCGCTCGCGCGTGACCTCGCCGAGGCAGCGGATCGCGAGGCCCGGGCCGGGGAAGGGGTGGCGCCACGTGATGGCCTCGGGCAGCCCGAGTTCGGCGCCGATCTCGCGCACTTCGTCCTTGAACAGGTCACGGAGCGGCTCGACGAGATCGAACCCGAGTTCGGCGGGCAGGCCGCCGACGTTGTGGTGCGTCTTGATCGTGGCCGACGGCCCGCCGAAGGCCGACACCGACTCGATGACGTCGGGGTAGAGCGTGCCCTGCGCGAGGAAACGCAGGCCATCGACGTGCGTCACCTCGGAGCGGAAGACCGCGATGAACTCGTGACCGATGATCTTGCGCTTGCGCTCTGGTTCGGTCACGCCCGCGAGCTTGTCCAGGAAGCGATCGCCGGCGCGCGCGACGACGAGTCCGGGACCGAAGTGCCCCGTGAACGTCTCCTCGACCATCGCGGCCTCACCGGCGCGCAGCAGACCGTTGTCCACGAAGATGCAGGTGAGGCGATCACCGATGGCGCGGTGGACCAGTTCGGCGACGACGGCCGAGTCCACGCCGCCGGAGAGGCCGCAGGCGACGTGTGCGTCACCCACCTGCTCGCGGATGTTCGCGACGGCTTCCTCGACCCACGTGGACATGACCCAGTCGCCGGAGAGGCCCGCGACATGGAACAGGAAGTTGTGCAGGATGTCGCGGCCACGCGGCGTGTGTGCGACCTCGGGATGGAACTGCAGCCCGTAGATCGGGCTGCTCACGTGACGCACGGCGGCGTAGGGCGCGCTGTCGGTGTGCGCCACGACCTCGAAGTCCGGTGGCAGGGACTCGACGCGGTCGCCGTGGCTCATCCAGACGTCGGTGCTCTCGGGCAGGCCGTCGAGCAGGCCGTCCGCACGATCCACGTGGAGCGCGGCACGCCCGAACTCGCGATGCGTCGCCGGAGCGACGCTGCCGCCCATCTCGCCGCAGAGCAGTTGCATGCCGTAGCAGAGGCCGAGCAGGGGCACGCCGAGTTCGAACACGCCCCCGTCGCAGCGCGGCGAACCGCCGGCCCACACCGACGCCGGGCCGCCCGACAGGATGATCGCCCGCGGCGCGAGCGCGCGGATCGACTCGAGCGGCGCGTCGCACGGCAGGATGCGACAGTAGACGTGCTGCTCGCGCACGCGCCGGGCGATGAGCTGCGTGTACTGGCTGCCGAAGTCCAGGACGAGCACGGTCTCGTGGCCGGCACCCGGGGCGGCGTGGGCGGGCGCCGGCGCGCTGCTGTCCTTCACTACAGGATCTCCGTGTTCTCGCCGGCGCGGTAGTTGGGCGCCTCGCGCGTGATGGCGATGTCGTGCGGGTGGTTCTCGCGCAGGGACGCGCCGGTGATGCGCACGAAACGCGCCTTCTCGGGCAGCTCCGCGATGGCCCGCGCTCCCACGTAGCCCATGCCCGCGCGGATGCCGCCGACGAGCTGATAGACGAAGTCCGACAGCTTGCCGCGGTAGGGCACGCGGCCCTCGACGCCCTCGGGCACGAGCTTCTCGCGAATGCGCACGTCGCCCTGTCCGTAGCGATCCGAGGAGCCCTTCACCATGGCGCCGAGGGAGCCCATGCCGCGGTACTGCTTGAACGTGCGGCCGCGGTAGAGGATCGTCTCGCCCGGGCTCTCCTCGAGGCCCGCGAAGAGCGAGCCGCACATCACCGACGTGGCGCCCGTCGCGAGCGCCTTGGCCATGTCGCCGGAGTAGCGGATGCCGCCGTCGGCAATCACCGGCACGCCCGCGGGGGCGCAGACCTTGACTGCGTTGGCGATGGCCGTGAGCTGCGGCACGCCGACGCCGCTGATGACGCGCGTCGTGCAGATGGAGCCCGGCCCGATGCCGACCTTGACGCCGTCCACGCCGGCATCGACCAGCGCCTCGGCCGCCTCGCTCGTCGCCACGTTGCCGGCGACGACATCGACGTCGTACTGCGACTTGATGCGCCGCACGGCCTCGATGACGTTGCGTGAGTGCCCGTGCGCCGTATCGACGACGATCACATCGACGTCGGCGGCGATCAGATTCTCGACACGGCCGTCGTCGTGCACGCCCACCGCGGCGGCGACGCGGAGCCGACCGTCGTCGTCCAGGTTGGCGCTCGGGAACTGCTGGAGCTTGTCGATGTCCTTGATCGTGATGAGGCCCGCGAGCGTGCCGTCCTCCGTGACGAGGATGAGCTTCTCCACCTTCATCTGGTGGAGCACTTCCTGCGCCTGCTCGAGCGTCGTGCCCGGGCGACGTGTGACCAGCTTGGTCGTCATCACGCTCGCGATCGTCTCGTTGTCGTCCTTGTGGAAGCGCAGGTCGCGCGATGTCAGGATGCCGACCACGCGCCGCTCGGCGTCCACGATCGGCAGCCCGGAGATGCGGTGCGTACGCATCAGCGCGCGCGCCTTGGCGACGATGGCCTCGGGCCCCACCGTGACCGGGTCCATGATGACGCCCGAGACCGTGCGCTTGACCTGGTAGACCTGGAGCGCCTGTTCCTCGGCGGTCATGTTCTTGTGGATGACGCCGATCCCGCCCTCGTACGCCAGGGCGATGGCCAGCGCGGCCTCGGTGACGGTGTCCATCGCCGCCGAGGTGATCGGGATTTTGAGCCCGACGCGCCGCGAGAACCTGCTCGTCGTGTCGATCTCGGACGGCACGATCTCGGAGTAGCCGGGGAGCAGTAGCACGTCGTCGAAAGTGATCCCGTCCGCCACGATCCGGTTCAGCATGTCCGCTCCTCTCGCGACGCCTTGCGCCCGACGCTTCGGCCTCTGGCGTTGCCGCCCCCGACCCGGTCCGGGGACCGGCCGGTCACGTTCCCGATCGCGCGCCGAGCGGGGCCGCGGGAGCGTGCTACCGGGTGTCCGCAGACCCTCCGTGGCACCGGCCGGGCGGAACGGGTGTGATTCCATCATTCTAGCTCAGAGCGGCGGCGGCGCGCCGCCGTTTCGGAGCGTCGGCACCGGCCCCGGCGGAGGCGCGCCCCGCACCGAGCAGCGCGGCGCCGAGGAGCAGGAACGCCGCAGCCAGCGCGGCCAGGAGCGGCGCCAGGTGCCGCAGGGGCGCGCCGGGCGCCGGCGGCGGCGGCAGTGCGGCGAGGGCGGCGGTCGCGGTGGACGCCGCCGCGAGCGGCTCGTCCGCTACGAGAGCCGTGCCCGCAGGCAGCCGCCACTGCACCATCGTCTCGCCGAGGGATGCCCCGCCGGGAAGCCCCACGCGCAAGACGCGATCGGCCCCCGGGCGCGGCGTCGGCGCCGAGGGCTCGCCCAGGTCCGGTCCCAGCGCCACGCTGCGGCTGCCGTCCTGCGTCGAGAAGATGACCTCGGTGACACCCGGCGGCAGCGCCTCCGCGAGGCGCAGCGGCCGGCCGGCGGAGACCGAGGGTGCGAGCACGCCGCTGCCGCGCACCCAGCGCAACGCGTTGCGCACGAGCAGCGGGAATGCGGGTTCGAGGGGCAGAGTGCTCGCGCCCGGCCGGAAGCCGAAGTGCACGTAGCGCGCGCCGCCGCTCGAGCCGGCCACGGCCAGGGGTCCGGCGGCGCTGTCGATGAGCGTCGTCTCACCGGGACGCACGGACAGCGGCGTGGCCGACCCCAGACGCAGCGGCGCGAGGTCCACGCCGTCGAGCACCGGGTGCGAACCGATGCCCCACAGGATCGGCCGCGGGACGGGCTCCCCCTGCGGCACGAATCCCACGTGCGGGCGGTCCACGCCGCTGCTCTCGGAGGCGTTCGTCCGCAGCGCTGCGGGATAGGCACCCACGGCGATCACGACGTCGGCCGTCTCGACGATCCCGGGGGCGGCGTCCGGGGCGGCGAGCAGCGCCGCGTCCGCGTCCACCAGACCCGGCATCGCCCGCAGCGCCTCGAGCAGGAACGGCGGCGCGCGCGCCTCCGGCGCCGTGACGAGCACGCGCAGCGGAGGCTCGCGCTGCAGGATGAGGCCG
>JAJRVY010000179.1 GCA_024277065.1 Planctomycetota bacterium | reverse complement strand
GTGGTGCACGTTGCGTTCGACGCCGACGACGGGATCGACTATCTGGACTCCGTCGTGCGCTTCTTCGACTACACGCACACCAGGCGACTGATCGCCTACGGCGCAGCGCCCGTCACGCACTCCGAGGAGGAGCTTCGCGCCGCGGTCATCCACGCACTCGACGATCCGTCCGCGCGCGCGACGCAGCGGCTGCGGCTCGCCCGCGGCGAGGGCGTGGACGGGCGCGGCCAGAGCGCGCAGCTCATCGCGGACGCGCTCTCGGCGGCGCGCGAGAACGCCGGCAGCACGCCATGAGGTCCCGCCGCATCGCCCGTCTCCCCGCGTTCCTGGCCGCCCGCGCCGTCGATGCGGGGTGGACACGCGGCTCGTCCTCGTTCTCCCGCTTCGTCGTGCTCGGGTGGTACCGCACGGGATCGAACCTCTTGCTCAGCCTGCTGAACTCGGATCCTGCCGTCGTCGCCTACTCGGAGGTGTTCTCGCCCCGCGGGCTCTTCTGGGGCAACCACACGTACGCGCCGCGGCGCAGCGGCGATGCACTCCTGCGACGACGGCACGAGGACGCGGCGGCGTTCCTTGACGAAGCTGTCTTCCGGCCCCATCCGCGGCGCGTGCACGCGGTCGGCTTCAAGCTGTTCTATCCGCAGCTCGTGGTGCGCCCGGTCGCGGGTCTCGGTGCAGCGCTCGCCGCGCTACCCGGCCTGCGCGTCATCCACCTGCGCCGCCGCAACCTGCTCCGCGTGCTCGTCTCGAACCGCATCGCCAAACGCACCGGCCAGATGGCCGCGACGACGCCGGGCGCCGCCGAGGAGGCGCTGCGCCGCGCGGGCAGCCTGCGGCTCGATCCACAGGAGTGCGCGACGTACTTCACGCTGCTCGAGGAGCGCGCCGCGGCGTGCGCGGCGATGTTCCCGGCGGAGGCCGTCCTGGACCTTCTGTACGAGGACCTCGTTGCCCGCCGCGACGAGGAGCTCGCGCGCGTGCGGGGTTTCCTCGGGCTGCTCCCGTTCGCCACCACGACGCCCCTCGTGAAGCAGATCACGCGCCCGATGAGCGATCTCGTGGTGAACCTTCCGGAACTCCGCGAACACTTCCGTGGGACGCGCTGGGAAGGGTTCTTCGAGTCGTGACACGTCCCCGGCGCCACCGGTCGTTTGCGCTCTTCGTGCTCGCGGCGTGCGCGGTGCACGTGGCGCTGGTGGTCCTCGCCAGGCCCGGCTTCAGCTCCAGCGACGACGAGGTCTACGCCCGCCTGGCCCACGACATGGCGCGGGGCACGTTCGAGTTGATCCCCGAACACCGCGGCAATCGCCTCGGCCTGATCGCGCCCACGGCCGCGGCCTACCTCGCCTTCGGCGTCGGGCGCTGGACCACCGTGCTGTGGCCGCTGCTGCACTCCGTCGCCGGCATCATCGTCGTCGCAGTGGTCGCACGGCGCATGGCCGGCGACCGCGCGGGAGTGCTCGCCGCGCTGGTCTTCGCCACGCTCTCCCAGGTCGTGAACGCCAGCACGTTCCTCCTCCCGGACGGCCCGGTCGGGGTGCAGATGTTCGCCGCTGCGGCGTGCCTCTGGACGGCGCGCGCGTCACGGGGACGGCGCGCCGCGGCGTGGGGAGCGGCCGCAGCCGGCCTGATCGCGGTGGGCGTCACGATCAAGCTCACGACGCTCTGGCTCGCGCCGTTCTTCGCCGCGCTCTTCGTCGCCGACGTCGCGCGGCGCCGGCATCGCGCGGCGTGGACGGCGTTCGTGGCGACCGGCGCCGTCACAGCGGCTGTCTTCTTCGCGGCGTACGCCGCCACGACCGGTGACGCGCTGTACCGCCTGCACGCGATCGCCGCGCAGCACAACGACACGCACTGGGCGTTCGCCGATGCGAGCACCGCGGACCTCGTGCGGCGGTTGTCGTACGCGCCGGCACTGATGATCCTGCGCAAGCTGCCGGGCCTGGCGCTCCTCATGGCGCTCGCGTCGGCCGTGGCCCTGCACGCGCTGCGGCGACCCCGCGACTCGCGCCTGCTGTTCTGGGCGGCGTACGCCGTCGTCGTCATCGGCGGGTTCTGGGTCGGCACGACGTCGTTCGCGCGGATGGCGCCGCTGCCGCTGCTGCCCCGCATGCTGGCGCCGGCCGCCGCGCCGCTCGCACTCCTCGCGGCCTGCGCGCTGACGTCCGGGAGGATGCGTGGCCGGGCTCTCGCCCCGGGCGCGATCATCGTCGGCGCGGGCGCCGCCGTCGCCCTCGCCGACGGGCGCCTGCTCGTCGCCTGCGTGTATGTCGCGGGCGGGGGGGCGCTGCTCGTCGCCCTGCGGGGTGGTGGGTGGACGCGCCGCGCGGCTCTCGTGGCCGTCCTCGCGCTGCCCGCGGCGATGAGTCTGTACAGCGCGATCCGCGGCGGTCTCGGCGAGTCGGCCGCGATGCGCGCCGAACGGGCCCTCGTCACGAGTCTGCCCCGTCTCGTCCCCGAGGGCGGCGTCGTGCTGACGGACCGCCGCTCGGCACGGACGATCCGCTTCTACCGCGGCTACCGGGACCGTGAGCCCACGGTCGTGGCGTGGGACCGTGCGGTTCCGTCGTCCGGAGCGCCCGCCTACGTCTACTGGCACGCAGCGCGCGTGGCCTGGCGCGGCGGCCGGATGGCGCCGCCGGCGTGGCTGGCGCAGCGCGCGGAGCGCGGCCGGGCTGTCTGGGAGTCCGGGCCGCAACGCCTGCTGTGGCTGCGGCGGTGACGACCACGCCACGACGCGACTTGACCGCGGCGGCGACCCGCCCCTACCTTGCGCCGTGGCCCGCATGAGCACCTACGCCACCACCTTCAACCGCCCGTGGACCTGCGGCCGCGAATACGACTACGTCCGCGAGTGCGTGGCCTCGGGACACACCTCCGGCAACGGACCGTTCACGCGTCGCTGCGAGGCGATCGTGAACGGCATCGTCGGCGGCCAGCGCACGCTCCTCACGACGTCGTGCACCGACGCGCTCGAAATGTGCGCGCTCCTGCTGCGCCTGCAACCGGGCGACGAGGTGATCGTCCCCTCGTTCACATTCGTCTCGACGGCCAACGCCTTCGCCATCTTCGGCGCCCGCCCGGTGTTCGCCGACGTGCGCCCGGACACGCTGAACCTCGACCCGGCCCACCTGCCGCGGCTCGTCACCGAGCGCACGCGGGCCATCGTCGTCGTGCACTACGCGGGCATCGGCTGCGACATGGACGAGATCCTGGCGTTCGCAGGGGAGCGCGGTATCGCGGTCATCGAGGACAACGCGCACGGGCTCATGGCGTCGTATCGCGGGCGCCCTCTCGGCAGCCTGGGAGCCCTGGCCACGCAGAGCTTCCACGAGACCAAGAACGTGATCTGCGGCGAGGGCGGCGCCCTCGTGGTGAACGATCCCGAGCTCGTCGAGCGCGCGGAGATCATCCGTGACAAGGGCACCGACCGCGCCCGCTTCTTCCGCGGCGAGGTGGACAAGTACACCTGGGTGGACCTGGGCTCGAGCTACCTGCCGTCGGACCTGACGGCGGCATTCCTGCTGGCCCAGCTCGAGGCGCGCGACGAGATCCAACGCCTCCGCGCGGGCGTCTGGAACCGCTACCACGACGCGCTCGGCGGCTGGGCGCGGGAGGTCGGTGCGGCGCTGCCGTGCGTGCCCGCCGATCGGCAGCAGGCCTACCACATGTTCCATCTCCTGATGCCGACGCCCGCCGCGCGCGGCGCGCTGCTGACGCACCTGCGCGAGCGCGGCATCCAGGCGGTATTCCACTACGTCCCGCTACACCTCGCGGAGATGGGCCGCCGCTACGGCGGGCGCACCGGCGCGTGCCCGGTGGCCGAGGACGTCAGCGAACGCCTGATCCGCCTGCCGTTCTTCAACGGACTCGGTGAGAGCGAGCAGCGCAATGTGATCGACGCGCTGCTGTCGTTTCGCCCCTGAGGACGGGATACTCCGCCAGGGCTTCGCACGCGCTCCGACTGACGTACCATGCGTCGGTACATGACGAACGACGCGCCTGCCGACGACGCCGCTCGCACGCCGCGACGTGGCGTCTTGACGCTGCGTCATCTGACGGCGAGCGACGCCGACCGCATGGTCGCGTGGCTCAGTCGTCCCGACGTCCGGGAAGACGTCGGCGTGCGGCGCGCGGCATCTCGCGAGTTCACGCTCTCCTGGATCGCGAGCGCCACGGACGACGCGGGCTTCCGCGCACGCGCCATCGAACTGGACGGCGTACATGTCGGGAACGTGGTGCTCGATCGCATCGACGCGGAGGCCGGCACGGCACGTCTGTCCATCTACGTGGGCGACAGCGCCGATCGGGGCAGCGGCGTTGGCACGCGGGCCGTGCGCGCCATGCTCGCGCAGGCGTTCGATGCGCTGGGCCTGCGCAAGGTGATCCTGACCGTCCACGCGGAGAACGCGCGAGCCATCAGGGCGTACGAGCGCGCCGGCTTCGTGCGCGAGGGCCGCCATCGCGCCGAGTTCCGTCTGCGCGGGCGCTGGATCGACCTGCTCTACTTCGGTGCGCTGAAGGAGGAGTTTCGACCCGATGCCCCGTAGCGACCCGCCCGAGAAGGTCCTCGCGAGTGTGCAGTCGTGCTACGTGCCGTGGAAGGGCTACTTCGACCTGATAGCCGCAGCCGACGAGTTCGTCCTGTACGACGACGTGCAGTACACGAAGAAGAGCTGGCGCAACCGCAACCGGATCAAGACCGCGAACGGTCCGCAGTGGCTGACGATCCCCGTCGAGACCAGCGGGCGCTTCGAACAACTCATCCAGGACGTTCGCATCGGACATGCCGGCTGGGCGCGCAAGCACTGGCGCACCATCCGGATGAGCCTCGGAAGGGCCCCGGGCTTCGCCGCGTTCGGGGAGCAGATCGCGGAGCTCTACGCGGGCTGTGACGAGACCCATCTCACGGGTGTAAACCGCCGCTTCCTCGCGGCGATCTGCCGGATGCTCGGCATCGATACGGAGCTGACTCTCTCCTCGGACTACGCGCTGCGCTCCGACGACCTGACGGGCAGGGTGGTGGAACTGTGCGCGCGCACCGCATCCACCGTGTTCCTCTCCGGGCCGCGCGCGCGCGACTACTACCGTGCGGAACTGTTCGCGGAAGCCGGTGTCGAGCTGCGCTGGATCGACTACGACGGCTACGCCGAATACCCGCAGCTCCACGGGGAGTTCGACCACAACGTGTCGATCCTCGACCTGCTCCTCAACACGGGAACGGACGCACGAACGTACATGCGCAACCTCCACGACGGGGCGACCCCCGCTCGCGCGGCGCCGGAGCCACCGTCGTGAACGGCACGCGCACGACCCTCAGCGTCGTCGCGCCTCTCTACTACGAGGAGGAGTGCGTCGATGCCTTCCTCGCGGCCGTGACCGGCGTGCTTGACGGGATGGATGAAGACGCCGAGATCGTCCTCGCCGACGACGGCAGCACGGATCGAACCGTGGAGAGGGTCCGTGACTGGATACGCCGCGACCCACGCGTGAAGCTCGTCGAGCTCGCCTACAACCACGGCAAACCCGCCGCAGTGACGGCGGCCCTGGCACACTGCACGGGCGACCGCGTCGTCATCATGGACCCCGACCTGCAGGACCCGCCGGCGGAGATCCCCCGCCTCGTCGCGGCGATCGACGAGGGCTACGACCTCGTCTGGGGAGTCTGCGTCGAGAAACCTGAAGCGTTCTTCAATCGGCTGGGCTCACGAGCGTTCTGGTTCGTGTTGGAGCGCTTAACGGGACTCACGATCCCGCACAACCTCTCGACGATGCGCGTCGTCAACCGCAAGTTCGTCGAGCGCTTCCTGCTCTACGGTGAGACCAACCGCTTCATCGAGGGCATGTTCCAGCACGTCGGATTGCGCGTGACGCAGATCGAGGTCGAGCGCCACGAGCGCGTCGCCGGACGGACGAAGTTCACGCTGAAGCGCAAGATCACGCTCGCGCTGACCGCAGTGGCGGCGTACTCCGACCTGCCGTTGCGCCTGACGCTGCGCGGCGGGCTGTACGTGATGCTGCTCGGCGCCCTCGGCGTCGTCGCCCTCCTCGCCAGTGCCTTCATCGGCGTGGACTTCCAACTCGGCTGGCCGTCGGTGATCTGCACGATCCTGCTCGGCACCGGGCTCAACATCGTGTTCCTGGGCGTGATCGGCACGTACGTGGGCAGCATCTACCGCGAGGTGAAGCACCGACCGATCTTTGCGGTGCGCGAGACCCACAACATCGACGGCGGACCGCGCGAAGTGGTACCCGCCGTGCGCGCCGTCTGAGAGCGTGAACAGGAATCCCAGGTGCGCGCCGATTGCGTCCGGCGGGTTCGCTGCAAGGCGGCGCGACGAACCCGACTCAATGGAGCGAGTCATGGAGGAGCGCCAACGCCGCAGCGCAACCGCCGGGTGTAACAGATTGCTGGCGCGTGGTTTGCGCTCGTTGCTCGGAGACAACAAGCCTGCGTCCAGCGCCCGTCGCCGCAAGACGCTCGTCCTGCGCCCCACACGCGCAAACCGCGTGCTCGGCGTCGCGTGGGATTCCTGCTCACGCTCTGAGCTCATCCCGCAGGTCTCGGTCATCGACACGCTCGCGATGCTGGGTCCGGATGCGGCGGCGGCCCTCGACCCCGAACGCGCCTGACGAGCGCCGCCGCGCCGCAGCCGGCGATGGCCACGACGAGCGGATCCACCGGAATGCGCACGCGTGAGTAGCCGGCCCCGATGCAGTGGGCGAGCGAGTAGACGACCAGGATCGAGGCGACGAAGAGCAGTTCGGGGCGGCGCCCGCCGCGCCGCCACAGCGCCGCCGCCCCGAGCAGCGCGAGAAGCAGCAGCGACGCCTGCGTCGCGAGATGCACGCGCGCCCGCCGGGCGAGGCCGCGCAGCGGCCGATCCCCGCGCCGCGTGGGGTGATAGCGCACGTCCCACATGCGCCCCAGGCGCACGGCGCACATCCACGCGAACGTGCCGGGGTTGGCGCGCACCCACGCGATCGCCGCCGCCCGGAAGCCGTCCTCGCGGCGCACGGCTTCCTCGGGCGCGACCGCCACCTGGAACGCGCGCACGTCGAACTCGGTCCCGGCGTGCAGCGCGGAAACGACGTCGTAGGACGAGTCGAGTTCGGTGGCCCGCAGCGATTCGTCGGTGTTGGCCGCCCAGACGGACTCGGGGCCGTGCGTTCCGACCAACGGAAAGCGTCCGGTCAGTGCGTGGTTGCGAACGAGCCAGGGTGCCGTGATGACCGCCGCGACGAGGAACCACGTCGCAGCGGACGAGAGCGCCGGGCGCACGGAACGGCGGGCCCACGCGATCGCGACCAGCCCGACCGGGAGCAACGGCAGCAGCGAGGGCCGCGTCAGGAAGGCCAGGCCGATCCACGCGCCAGCGAGCACGCGCGGCCTCCAGCCAGGACGCCGCAGCTCCGCCAGGACCGCGTCCACCCACCCGACGAGCGCCAGCGAGAACAGCGTCGTGTCCGCGACGCTGAGCCCGTGCCAGACGAGGATCGGGTGCAGCGCGGCGAGGATGCCGGCGGGAAGCACGGCGCGGCGATCGAAACGACTCGCGATCCGCATGCAGAGCGCCACGAGGGCTGTCGAGACGAGGGCGGCGACGAGCAGCACGCCCTGCCAGGTGGCCCCGAGGAGCGCGTAGCCACCTGCCAGCAGGAACACGTAGGCGGGCTGCTGGAAGACGTTCGGGACGCCGCCCACCTGGTAGCCGTTCCCGGCGGCGAGGGAACGCGCCAGGTCGCGCATGTAGAAGAGCCCGTTGCCCTCGGCGAGGAGGCCTTAACCGCGCCACACACCCACCGCGATGCGCACCGCCAGCGCGCCGAGCAGGACGGCGGCCACGGCTCGGCCGGTCGGCCGCCGTCCTGGTGCGTCGCTCTCGGTCACGTCGGTGCGGGCCTCCATCCTCCTCGGCCGGGAAGGCGGGAGTGTACTGCGCGCCGCGCGGGTGCCCCGGAGAAGGATGCGCAGCGGCGCGGTGCGCCGTCATACTCCGTCGCGATGGGCTCGCTCCGCCACGCCGTCGGCTCACGACTCCCCCACCGCTGGACGAACCGGCTGCGCGGCGTCGCGCGCGGCGTGGACCAGTTTCTCGGATGGCCCCTCTCGCCGCTGCGCCCCGGCGCCGTGTGCCTGTATCACATCGGACGCTGCGGGAGTTCGGTCCTGGGCGAGATGCTGAATCAGCACCGCGCGGTCAGATGGGACCGCGAGATCTACTTCCACCACTTCACGCAGGGCGAGCGACGCTTCGAGCCGTGGGACTCGGAGGGCTTCCTACGACGCCGCATGTGGTGCGCCGGGCGGCGCTGGTACGGCTTCGAGATGAAGTTCCTCGCGCAGCAGCACGTCGCCATCGTCGCGCGCCCGCTGGAGGAGTGCGTCGCCGAGATCGAGCGTGCGGGGGTCACACACCACATCGTGCTGCGCCGCAGAAACGCGCTGCGGCGCATGATCTCGGCCGAGGCGGGGACGCGCAGCGGCCGGCGCCACGCCCCGTCAGGTGGCGCGCAAGCAGCCCCGGAGCGCGTTCGGCTGCGCGTGGATGCCATCCGCTTTGCGAGGCGCGCCGAGCCGCAGAGTCTCGTCACCTGCCTCGACCAGATCGAGCGGAGCTACGCGCAGCTCGCGTCGCTGCTCGCGGGCAGGCGGGTGCTCGATCTCACGTTCGAGGAGGACATCGCCGACGCCGGCCCACAGCGTGGCTACGAGCGCGTCTGCACGTTCCTCGGCATCGCGCCGACGCCCGCCCGCCCGCACACGCGACGCCTGCACCCGCACTCCGTCGAGGCGCTGCTCGAGAACTACGACGACGTAGCCGCCGCCCTCGACGGCTCAACGCATGAGTGGATGCTGCGCGACTGAGGACGACGCCCGCCGAAAGGCTTCGCTCGCGACCGGCGCCGGCTTCGCGCGACGAAGCCCCCGCAGGCGCAGCAGGGACCGCAGGCGCGCGCCCGGACCGGCGCGATGTCGCAGCACGACGCGTACGGCGCTCGACCGGGCGCCACGCCGCGGGCCGCCGTCGTCATCGCAGTACCCGAGCGCGGCCAGTTCGTCGTGGAGGCAAGCCTCGATCACGGCGCGCTCGTCCGCGTCGATCTCGCCCTGCCAGCGCTCGACCGACGCCGCGGAGATGCCCTCGATCTGCGCGGCGTACATCGAGTTGCCCCGCCACGGGCGGCCGAGCAGCGTCGGCGTCTCGACGGCGGCGTCCCAGGCGCAGCCGAGCGCGTCGAGGATGCGCGTCAACGTCGCGCGGTGTTCCCGCACGACGTCCTCGTAGCGCACGATCGTGACCGCGCCAGGATTCCGCTCCTCGTGCGCGACCACGGCGGCGATCCCCGCCCTCCAGCGCGCGGCGAGCCCGTCCACGTAGATCCTCTGCTCGTGACGCGCGCGCTTGCGACGGAAGGAGCACAGCACGGCGCGCGGATCGCGCACGACGTGAACGACGCGCAGATCCGGCCAGTCGGCAGCGTGACGCGCGAGCTGCAACTCATGCTCGGGGCTCTTCTCCACCCAGCGCACGACGCCCCCACGGCCGAGCGCACACCCGAACGCGCCGACCACGCTCTCCATCAGAGAGCGCGGCGAGCCGTCGGATGCCGCCCAACGCCGAGCGGCCTCGCTCTCGAAACGCGCGAAGTCAAAGCCCGTGAAGTCCCGCGGCCCGTCGGGGCCGTCGGCGACGCCCTGCCCGAGCCGCCGCACGCCTTCCGAGGCGAGGATGTGATCGAGCCAGTCCGCGTGAGGGAAGCGCGAGGCCACCTTGAGCGCCCAGGTCTCCTCCGGGAAGCACAGCAGATCCGGGTGCCCGTCCAGCAGCGCCGCCACGAGCGTCGTCCCCGACTTCGGGAAGCCACAGACGAGCGTCGGCGCGCCGATCCCGTCGCGGGCGTCCGTCACGTGTGCATCCTGGCAGAGTCCCCCACCCTCCCCGCACCCTCGACCGGCTCCGGGACACGACAGACGATGATGTGGTTCAACACCAGGGGCCAGCGCTCGCCGAGGACCGCGAACCCCGCGCGTGCGACCAGCTCGGCGCCGACTTGAGCGACGCGCACGACGCCGGTGCCGACGGTGCAGGGGGACGGACGGACGTCGCACACCTCGAGTCCGGCGTCTGCGATCATGAGGCGTGCGCCGGCCACGGAGGGGATGACAGTGTGCCAGGGTGGGCAGAACGTCGTGTTGACGGCGGGGATCTCGCGCCCGCCGCGCACCGTCCGAACGGCCGCCGCGACCCGCGAGAACACGGACGACGTGGGCGTCAGGATCACCATGATCCCGCCGGGAACGAGCCAGCCCGCGAGCTCGCGCAGCGTCGCGCGATGGTCCGCCAGGTGCTCGAAGACCGTGATCAGCGTCAGCGCCGCATAGCGACGTTCGAGCGCCTCTCCGAGACGCGTGATCTCGCGCACCGTGTGGCCGAGGGAGATGCAGTGGGCGAGTGTGGCGGAGGGGAAATCGACGCCCTCGGCGGGCACTCCCGCATCACGGAGCACCGACAGGAAACCGCCCCATCCGCAACCAACGTCCAGCACCGTCCCGGCCGGCCGGGGCGTCGTCTGGACGAGGTCACCCACGGCGCGGTAGAGGGGCGCCGCGAGCCGCGCGACCGCCGTCGGAGAGCCGTCGTAGTGCCCCGACGTCGCGTAGTCATGCTCGTACGCATGAGCCAGCTCGTCCGCCGTGGGCATCGGATCGAGCTGCGCCGTGCCGCAACGACGGCAGGACACGTAGAGATAGTCACCCCGCGTGCCGAGTTCGCGAGTCGGCCCCGCGCAGGCAACGCACGGGGCATGTGAATCGGAGGTCGGGACTCCGTCCGGCACAGCGCCTCCCGGAATGCATTCGATCGTAACGGGCGCGGAACGCCGCATGCACGGGGCCCCGACTCTCCGATACGTACACGATGGACGGTCCACCTACAACACGAACATCGGGGCGCCGCACGGCGCCCCGATGTCTTGGACCTACCTGGTTTGAGGAGGAGCCCGGGCGCAACGCCCGCAGTACCTCGGACGGACGTCGCCTCTCAGAAGCCGCCCATTCCGCCCATGCCGCCCATTCCGCCCATGCCGCCGCCCATGCCGCCCATGTCGCCGCCACCACCGGCGGGCATCGCGGGCTTCTTCTCGGGGATCTCGGTGATGACGGCCTCGGTGGTCAGCAGCAAGGGGGCGACCCACGCGGCGTTCTGGAGCGCCACGCGCACGACCTTGCGAGGATCGATGACGCCCATCTCCACGAGGTCGCCGTAGGTCTCGGTGGCCGCATTGAAGCCGAAGGTCTTCTTCCCGGCGCAGACCCTGTCCACGACGATCGAACCGTCCACGCCCGCATTCTCCGCGATCTGGCGGATCGGTGCCTCGAGGGCGCGGCGGACGATGGCGATGCCGACCTTGACCTCGTCGGCGTACTCCTCGTCGTTCTCCATGCCGGAGAGCGCGGACCGCGCCCGCAGGAGCGCCGTGCCGCCGCCGGCGAGGATGCCCTCCTCCAGCGCGGCGAACGTGGCGTCGCGCGCGTCCTCGACGCGCATCTTCTTCTCCTTCATCTCGACCTCGGTCGCCGCCCCGACGTTGATCTGAGCGACGCCGCCGGCGAGCTTCGCGAGGCGCTCCTGGAGCTTCTCACGGTCGTAGTCGCTCTTGGTGTCCTCGAGCTCGCGCCGGATCTGCTCGCCCCGCGCGGCGATGTCCTTCCTCGTCCCGCCACCCTCGACGATCGTCGTGTCGTCCTTGGTGATGATGACTTTCTTGGCGGTCCCGAGATCCTTCACCTCGACGTTCTCGAGCTTGACGCCGAGATCCTCGAAGAGGGCCGTGCCGCCCGTCAGGACGGCGATGTCCTGCATCATGGCCTTGCGGCGGTCCCCGAAGCCGGGCGCCTTGACGGCGCACACGTCGAGCGTACCGCGCAGACGGTTGACGACGAGCGTCGCGAGGGCCTCGCCCTCGACGTCCTCGGCGAGGATCAGCAGCGGCTTGCCAGCCTTGGCCAGCTTCTCGAGCAAGGGGAGCATGTCCTTGATCGAGGAGATCTTCTTCTCGTGGACGAGCACGAACGCGTTCTCGAGCACGCACTCCATGCCCTCCGGCTTGTTGACGAAGTGCGGCGAGAGCCAGCCCTTGTCGAACTGCATGCCCTCCTTCCACTCGACGTCGGTCGCGATGCCGCGCCCTTCCTCGATCGTGACCACACCGTTGCTGCCGACCTTGGTGATCGCCTCGGCGATCTTGCGACCGATGTCGAGGTCGTTGTTGGCGGCGACGGCGGCGATCTGCGCGATCTGCTCCTCGGCGTCGGCGCGGACCTTGATCGACGCCTTGCCGAGCTGCTCAGTCACGCGATCGACGGCCAGCTCGATGCCTTTCTTGATCCCGAGGGGCGAGGCGCCGGCGGCGACGTTCTTGAGCCCCTCTTCGAAGATCGCCTCGGCCAGCACGACGGCCGTCGTCGTGCCGTCGCCGGCGACGTCGGCCGTCTTGGTCGCGACCTCGCGGACCATGATCGCACCGATGTTCTCGTAGCGATCCTTGAGATCGACCTCCTTCGCCACCGTGGCACCGTCCTTGGTGACCTGCGGGGCGCCGAAGCTCTCCTCGATCAGGACGTTGCGGCCGCGGGGACCGAGGGTGACCTTCACGGCGCGGGCCAGGGCCTTGACGCCGCGGCGCGTGTTCTCGCGCGCTTCCTGGTCGTAGGCGATCTTCTTCGCACTCATCGTTGCCTGCCTTCCTTCTGGAGTCTCTGTGGAGGGAGGGTCGGGGCGACCACTAGCCCGCGATGATGGCGAGGACGTCGTCCTCGGCCAGGATCAGGAACTCCTCGCCCTGCACCTTGATCTCGGTGCCGGCGTAGGAGCTGAAGATGACGCGGTCGCCGGCCGCGACCTGGAACGCGGCGCGCTCACCGCTCTTCAGGAGCCGGCCGTTGCCGACGGCGACGACCGTGCCCTCCTTGGGCTTCTCCTTGGCGTTGTCCGGAAGGACGATGCCGCCCGCCGTCTTGCTCTCGGCCTCGAGGCGCTTCACGAGCACCTTGTCGTTGATGGGCCGGATGGTGGTCTTCTTGCTGGGCTTCGCCATGATGCTGGGTCTCCTCGCGCCGCGGCTCGTCCGCGCCGCGCAACTTACCTGTTGTTGCCGCCCTCGGGCTTCCCTCGGCGGGGGGAGTCGCAACTCCCTCCACCCCACGACGCGGATCGATCCACGCGGTGGTGTGGGCACAGCGGAGCAATGGCGATACCAACGCGGGGCGGCCTCGCGCCCAGGCCCTAAGACCCAAGAGCAAAACGACTTACGGCAACGCAGGCGAGTAGACCCGCAGGTGCCAGAATGGCAGTCTCGGGCATCGGCGGGCGCCGCGCTGTCAGGCTGACAGCCACGCACGAGATGCGTGGCCGCCGCGCAGCCGCCGCTCCTCAGCGCCCATCGCGCCCGGCGACGACGCCGATCGCACGCAGGCGCGCCGCGAGCCAGGCCGCGTAGCGTGCGCCGGCGGCCTCGGTCATGTGGCCGTAATCGACGAAGTCCGTCCTCCGCAGACCGCTCTCGGACCCGCGGTCCGCCGCGATGAGCGGCACGTCCAGGCGGCCGGCGAGGGCCGCCAGGCGATCGTGGTACGTCCGCCACGCCGCGGCGTGGCCACCCTCCACCCCGTCCACGTACTCCTCACGCCACGGCACCTGCACGAAGACGACGCGCAGTCCGGCAGCGCGCCCAGCACGCACCACGTCCCGCAGCGCCGCCTCGCGGAAACTCGGTCCACGGACCTCGCCGGCAGCGTGGTCGCCGACAGCGCCGTAGTAACGCCGCACGGCGGCGCCCACGGGCACGGACGGTGGCCCCTCGGCGACCTTGGCGCGCCGCCACGTCAGGCGGTCGTCGCCGTCCAGCCGCAAGGGGCGCACCAGCGGTCGCGGCCCCGCGCGCACGAGATCGCCCAGCCGCCGCGCGGCGCCGAACGACCACACGCAGTGCTCGAGGAGAGCGCGCGGCAGATCGCCGCGTCCGGCCCAGCCGGCCTCCTGCTCCGGCCACGTCGCGAAGCGCCGTTCCCGCTCGTGCGGTGCGTAGGCGTTCACGAAGTACCAGTCCTCCACGCCGACGACGAGTACGGACGCGCGCGAGAACCACACGCCATTGCGCTGCAAGAGCGCGCGCTCATCGAGCGGGCTACCGGACGTCAGAGACAGGTTTGCGACCGCACCGCGCGGCAGTCCCAACTCGTCCTCGAGAGCCGCGGGCGCCAGCGCGTCGCGCAACCGGCTGCTGCCGACGATAGCCACCACGGGGTTCGGGCGCCGCGCCATCACGCGGCGCTCGAGCACGCGGAACGCCCCGCTGCGCGACCTCTCGGGCCAGGTCCAGAACCACTCCGAGCGCGCCACGAACAGCTCGCCGGCGAGGAGGAAGGCGACCATCCAGAGCACGCCCCAGGGACGCAGTCCGGTCAGGGAGCCGGCGAGGGAGAGGGAGCGCCGCTCAGAACTGGAAGTAGATGAAGGGTGAGGCATCGGAGGACCAGGCACCGACAATGAGGATCAGCCAGAGAGTGTAGAGCGCGCCCCGTGCAACGGCGGGCCAGCGCAGCACGGCGCAGTGATCGCGCCCGAGGATCTGGGGTACGTCGATCAGAGCGAGTACGGCGACGTAGAAGGCCGCGTGCGAGAGCTCGAGCGCCGAGCCCCCGGGTGCACCGTTCACGCACGCGGCGAGCACGGTGCGCGCACCGTCGAAGTCGGGCGCGCGGAAGAACACCCAGGCCAGCCACACGAAGGCCATGGTGAACGCCCAGTTGCAGAGCCGCACGGCGCGTCCCGCGGCGCCCTGCGCCAGGTCGGCCGAGCGCGCGCGGCCGCGCCCCACGACGAGCTTGTGGAGCGCCAGCGCGAGCCCGTGCGCCGAGCCCCAGACGACGAACGTCCAGGAGGCGCCGTGCCACAGCCCGCCGAGGAACATCGTGAGGAACAGATTGCGATACGTGGCGAGCGGCGAACCGCGGTTGCCGCCGAGCGGAATGTAGAGGTAGTCCCGCAGCCACTGCGAGAGCGAGACGTGCCAGCGTCTCCAGAAGTCCGTGATGTTGGTCGCGACGTAGGGGTGCTGAAAGTTCTCGACCAGTTCGATGCCGAGCAGCCGGCTCACGCCGCGGGCCATGTCGGAGTAGCCGGCGAAGTCGCCGTAGATCTGGAGCCCGAAGAAGAACACACCGAGCGCCACGCGTGATGCCGTGTGCGCGCCGGGGTCGGCGAAGACCTCATCGACGATCGGCGCGACGCCGTCCGCGATGACGACCTTGCGCACGAGTCCGATCGTGAAGAGCAGCACCCCGGACGACAACGCGGCGGCGTCCACGCGACGCCGCCGCGTGATCTGCGGGAGCAGCCGCTGCGCGCGCTCGATGGGCCCCGCCACGAGCTGCGGGAAGTAGGCCACGTAGACGCCGAAGGCGATCGGATCGCGCGTGGCGCGCATGCGACGCCGGTAGACGTCGATCGTGTAGGCCATCGTCTGGAAGGTGTAGAAGCTGATGCCGACCGGCAGCACGATGCCGAGCGTCGGCAGGTCGGGGTGGAAGCCGAGCGCCTCGAGCAGGTGGACGGCGCTGCCCGTGAAGAAGTCGAGGTACTTGAAGATGCCGAGCATCCCGAGGTTGGCGGAGAGGCTGACGAGCAGCAGCCGCCGCCGGCGCCGCGCGTCGCTGCTGCCCTCGATGGACCGCGCGACGACGAAGTCCACGATCGTCGAGAGCGCGAGCAGCGAGCAGAAGCGCCAGTCCCACCATCCGTAGAACACGTAGCTCGCGACGAGCAGGAGCACGTTCTGCGCACGCGTTCGCAGACAGTGGTAGACGCAGAACACCACTGCGAGGAAGACGGCGAACTCGGGCGTGTTGAACAACATCGACGGCCGCAGAGGCTACGGCCGCAGCGCCGGATGTCGCCGCTGTCTCGCGCCGTCGCGGCGGGGCGTGCGCCCCGCCGTCAGTCGTCTTCGTCGAGTTCGATGTCCAGCGGCACCAGGACCGTCGTGCGGATCGACGTGATGGCCAGCTCGGGGAGCTGGATGCGCACGGGGGTCGAGTTGGCGCCCAGGCTCGTCGTGAAGACCGGGATCGGACGCTTCAGCGTGGCCTGCGTGGCGCGGATCTCGGTCAGGGCCGTGCCGCGCGCGAGCTGCTGCCGGATGACGCGCCACTGCGCGTTGTAGCCGTCGGCGACGTCGGAGGCGAACGAGGCCAGGCGCAGGTCGCCGATGCTCTCGGCGTACTCCTGCAGTTCGACCTTGGCGAGCTGGCGTTCCTTGCGCCTCTGCGACTGCATGCGCCGCACGCAGGACCGGATCGTGTCGCGGTGCGTGCGCAGCGCCTTCTCTCGCGCCACCCTCGCCCGGCGTCGTGCGAGCTCGTCGCGGTGCACCCACGCGCCGCCGTCCCGGACGAAGCCGCGTGCCTCGTAGTACTGCGCCTCGGTCAGCCAGCGCCCCTCATGACGCACGTGGCCGAGGCGTACGTGAGCCGCGCGATGGTCGGCGTCCAGCTCGAGCGCGCGCCGGAACGCCCGGCCGGCCTCGGCGCGGAGGCGCTGCGCGGCGCACCAGTCCCCCAGCTCGACGTAGGCGTCGGCGTCGGTGGCACGCGCGCTCTTCTCGAGGGCGCGGAGGCGCTCGACGTAGCGATCACGGCGGGTCTTGCCGGGCACGATCTCGCGCACTTCGGAGGCCGGCAGCCGCAGTTCTCCGGCCGCCGTCACGACGACGACCTCGTTGCCGACGCGGCGCGCGTGACCCTCGAGCGTGTTGCCGTTCGTGAGATGCACGTCGTCCGCCGCGGCGGCCGCGGCGGCGGCAGCGAGCAGGAGCGTGGCGAGGGCGTGGCGTCGGGGATGCATGATCGTCGTGTCCGCGATCCGCAGACCAGGATAGCACGCCCGGCCGGCGCGGCCGGGCGCGGAGGCCGCCATGTACGATGACGTCGCATGTGCGACGCGACCTTCACGACGGAGCGACGACGACGCAGAGCGCGATTGCGCGACGCGCACCTCTATCTGCTCGTGACCGCGGCGGCGGCGCGCGGCGACTGGCTGGCGGCGACGGAGCACGCACTCGCGGGCGGCGTGGACGTCGTGCAACTCCGCGAGAAGTCGCTCTGCGCCGCGGCGCTCCTCGAGCGGGCGGCGGTCGTCGGCGCCCTCTGCCGCGCGCACGGAGCACTGTTCATCGTCAACGACCGTTTGGACGTCGCCGCGGGTGTGGACTGCGACGGCGTACACGTCGGGCAAGGCGACGCGAGCGTCGCCTCGGCGCGCCGAGCGCTCGGACCGCACGCGCTCGTCGGCGTCTCCACACACGACGCGGCGGAACTGGACCGCACGCTCGCCGCCGGGGCGGACTACGTCGGCGTCGGCAGCGTGTACGCCACGGCTACGAAGGGCCGCGCCGTGCCCGTCGGCTCCCCCGCCGGGCTGGCGCCCCTCGCCGCACGGGCGGAGGCCGCCGGCGTGCCGGCCTTCGCCATCGGCGGCATCGACGTCGATCGCGCGCGAGCCGTGGCCGCGGCAGGCTTCACACGCATCGCGGTCTGCGCCGCCGTGCTCGGCGCCCCCGATCCCACGGCCACCGCCCGCACCCTCCGCGGGACGGCCGCAACTCAGGGTTCGCGCAGAAATGAGTTCCTGGGACCGAGGGCGAGCGAGGCGGTGTAGGACAAGGCGCATCGACGACGCGACTCATTGCGGAGCCGAGTCGGGGAGGAGATGCAACACAGTCCTACGCCGCCGCAGCCGACCGAATCCCGGAAGGCATTCCTGCGCGGGCCCTAACAGGCTCGAGCGCAACTAACAGGCTCGAGACGGTGTGGCGGGCGCGATCCGCCGGACGGGTTCGCCGGTCGCGGAGCGTGGCTATTCGATCAGCGTGAGGACGCGCTTCCAATTGGCGCGGGTCAGCGAGCCGTCGGCGACCTTGCGGAACTCGAACTCCGTGCGCTCCTCGTAGCGGACGATGACGCCGCGAGCGGGATCGAGCACGGTCTCGGCCTCGAGCCGCCCCGACACGAACTCCAGCGGCGCGTCGTCGAGCGGCTCGTTCAACACGAAGTCGCCGGCGCCGATCAGCACGACGGTCCCGTCGTCGCGGTTCTCGTGGTGCACCGTGAGCTCGCAGCCGAGCCGGCCGGCGGGCGACGGCGCTGGCGGCGCGCGACGCTTCCAGGTGCTGCCCACGTCAGGGAGAGTGTCCCGCGGGAACAGTAGGGAGGGCGCCTGGATCCACTTCGCAACGACGCGTGGTCCGTCGAGCAGCTCGTCGAGGAGCATCATCACGGGCCGCGCCGCGCGCGGATCACCCTGCGTGTCGCCCCACGCCTTGAGCAGCTCACGCAGTTCGCGGTCGGGCTCCACACCGGCCGAGAGCCCGTGCTCGGCAATGGTCAGCTCGCCGCGCCGCCGCAGGAGCCGCCGCGCCAGATCCTCGACACCGCGCGTGTCGCCTTCCTCGGGGTCCGGAGTGTCGGTGTCGATGGCGACACCGAAGCGCGGAGGGCTGTCCACGGCGACGGCCTCGATCACGACCGCGTAGCGGCCGCCGCGCCCCTCGACGGCGTCCTCGGTGCTGAGCCGGAAACGCGCACGCGTGTCGAGCACGCCGCCGTAGCCAAACGTCTCGTCGGGCCAGTCGTCGATGCGATGCGCGTCGTAGACGAGATCGCGGCCGATCTCGGCGCGCAGCCGCAGCGGCGCGGGAGCGGGACCGCACGCAGCGAGGACGGCGAGGGCGGCGGCGACGGCAAGCAGCCGTGCAGCGGATCGCGAGATGGTCGTCATGCGTTCTCCCCGGTCGCGCGGCGCAGGAACTCGTCCTCGTCCACGACCTCGACACCGAGTTTCTCGGCCTTCGCCAGCTTGCTCCCGGCGCCCGGCCCCGCGACGACGAGATCCGTCTTCTTGGACACCGACCCGGTGGCCTTGCCCCCGAGGCGCCGGATCAGCTCCTTGGCCTCGTCGCGCGTCATGCGCTCGAGGTTGCCGGTGAAGACGACGATCTTCCCGACGAAGGGGCCGTCGGTGTCGCGGGTCTCCTCGGGAGCCGGCGCGACACCGGCTTCCGCCAGCGCCGCGAGCACGGCCCTGTTCCGCGGCTCTTCGAAGAAACGCACGACGCTGTCCGCCACGACGTCGCCGACGCCGGGCACGTCGGCCAGTTCCTCGGCCGAGGCAGCGATGACGCGCTCCAGCGTGCCGAGATGCCGCGCGATGTCACGCGCGACGGACTCGCCGACGTGGTGGATTCCGAGCGCGTAGAGGAACCTGGCGAGGGGCCTGGTGCGCGAGGCGTCGATCTGCGCGAGCAGGTTCTGTGCACTCTTCTCGGCTCTGCGCTCGAGCCCGGCGAGCTGCTCCAGCGTCAGCCGGTAGACACCGCTCGGATCGTGTACGCCGAGAACGTCCACGAGTTGCTCGACCAGCCGCGCGCCGAGTCCCTCGATGTCCATGGCCCGCCGCCCGCCGAAGTGCGCGAGGCGACCCTTGACCTGCGCGGGGCAGGCCAGATTGGTGCAGTACGAGAGCGGCTCGCCCTCGGCCGCGTCCACCGCGGCGCCGCACACCGGGCACGCGTCCGGCCACGCGAACGGCGCGGCATCGGCCGGCCGCAGCTCGCGCAGGACCTTGGTCACCTTGGGGATCACGTCGCCGGCACGGATCACGAGCACCGTGTCGCCGACGCGCACGTCCAGGCGCTCGACCTCGATGCGGTTGTGCAGGGTCGCGTGCGTGACCGTCACGCCGCCGAGCGGCAGCGGGCGCAGCACCGCCACCGGTGTCAACGCACCCGTGCGGCCGACGGACACGACGATGTCCTCGACGACCGTGCGGCCCTCGCGCGGCGGGAACTTGTAGGCCACGGCCCAGCGCGGGCTGCGCGAGCGCGCGCCGAGGCGGCGGCGCAGGTCGTACTGATCGACCTTGACGACGGCGCCGTCGATCTCGAAGTCGAGGTCGTCGCGATGCTCCTGCAACGCGAGCACGACGCGGTCGATCTCGTCGATGCCGGCGGCGACGTGGAACAGCGACTCCGGAGCGACGGGCAGACCGAGCGCCTGCAGCCGCTCGCGCGCGGCGGACCACGACGGCGGGGCGCCCGGGCCCCACTGCACCTCGCCCAGCCCGTAGCACATGACGCGCAGCGGACGCTCCGCCGTGACCCGCGGGTCCTTCTGCTTCAGCGCCCCCGCCGCGGCGTTGCGCGGATTGGCCATGCCTTCCTTGCCGCGCTCCTGCAGTTCGCGGTTCAGGCGGTCGAAGTCGGGCTTGCCGATGTAGACCTCGCCGCGCACCTCGAGCAGCGGCGGGGCACCGTCCGGAAGCGTGCGCGGGAGGCCGCGGATGGTGCGTACGTTGGCTGTCACGTCCTCGCCCGTCATGCCGTCGCCGCGCGTCGCCGCGACGGTCAGGCGTCCGTCCTCGTAGACGAGTTCGAGGGCCACGCCGTCCACCTTGGGCTCGATGGTGTAACGCGGCGCGAACTCCGCCCCGGCGTCGAAGCCCGCCATCGACTCCTGCCACGCGTGCAGGTCCGCGGTGGACGTGACGTTGGCGAGGGACAGCATCGGCTGCCGGTGGCGGACCTTCGAGAACAGCGCCGAGACGGCGTGGCCCACGGTACGCGTCGGAGAGTCCGGCGTCGCGAGTACCGGATGCTCCTGCTCGAGCGCCTGCAACTCGCGCAGGAACTCGTCGTACTCGAAGTCCGAGAGCAGGGGATCGGCGTCGCCGTAGTAGCGGCGGTTGGCCTCGACAAGGATGTCGCGCAGCTGCGCCGCGCGCGCGGCACTCTCGGGCGACGGATCTCGTGCACTCATCGGCGCGATTGTACGAGCGCCCGTGGACGCGCCGCGCGCGCGGTCACGAGATCAGCATCGCGTCGCCGTAGCTGTAGAAGCGATAGCGGCGCGCGACGGCCTCGGCGTAGGCGGCGAGCACGTTCTCACGCCCCGCGAAGGCGCTGACGAGACAGAGCAGCGTCGAGCGCGGAAGGTGGAAGTTCGTGAGCAGCGCAGCGACCACGCGCAGGGTGCTGCCGGGACGGATGAAGAGATCCGTGCGGGCCGCTCCCGCGCGCGGGAGCCCGTCCGGCGACGCCGCGGCGGCCGCCTCGAGCGCGCGCACCGTGGTGGTGCCGACGGCGACGACGCGCCGCCCCTCCGCGTGCGCGGCGCGGATCTGAACTGCGGCCGGCTCGTCGATGACGAAGCGCTCCTCGTGCATGTCGTGCCCGTCCAGATGGTCCGCGCGGATGGGCAGGAACGTGCCTGCGCCCACGTGCAGCGTGATGCGGGCGAGGCCGATGCCCGCCTGCGCCAGCCGCGCCAGGAGCCCCTCGCCGAGGTGCAGACCGGCGGTGGGCGCGGCGATGGCCCCCGGCCGCGCGGCGTAGACGGTCTGATAGCGCTCGCGGTCGAGGTCATCGCGCGGATCCACGGCGTCGCGGCGGATGTAGGGCGGGAGCGGCAGCTTACCGGCGCGCTCCATCAGGTCCTCGACCCGTCCCGCGGTCGCGCGCACGACGAAGCGCCCGTTCCCCTCGGCGGCCACGATGTGCAGGCCGCCCTCGCCGACGGTGATGTCCTCGCCCGGTCGCAACGAACCGCCGGCGCGCACCATCGCCGTCCAGCACCCGGCACCGCGCGCGGGCGCGGGCTCGAGCAGGAGCGCCTCGACCCGGCCGCCCGTGGCGCGACGGCCGAAGATCCGCGCCGCGAGCACGCGCGTGTCGTTCACGACGAGGAGGTCACCCCGCGCGAGGAGCACCGGGAGGTCGGCGACGCCATGATGGCCGGTGGCCCCCGTCGCGCGGTCCAGCGTGAGCAGCCGCGCGGCCTCGCGGCGGTCCGTCGGCGTCTGCGCAATCAGTTCGGGGGGCAGGTGGTAGTCGAAGTCCGCGGTGCGCACAGGGCGGACGATACCGAGGAGCCGCCGCCTCCGCGCCGTATCCTCCCGGCGATGCTCGGCGACGGCCTGCGCCTCCTTACCCTGCCCGCGGGACGCGACCCGGTCGCGGAGACGACGGTCAGCGTGTACGAGCCCGAGGGCGCCCACGGCGCGGCGACACCGCTGTTCCTGCTCCCGGGGTTCGGGCTCGACGGGCGCTCGTTCTCGTTCCTCGCGCCCCTGGCCGACGCGCGACGCGTGGTGCTGTGGAACCCGCCGAACCGGCTCCCGGGCGGCCGCGATCTCGGCGCCGTCGCGGACCTCGCGATGGAAGCCGCCGCTCGCGCCGGGTGCGACGGCAAGGTCGTCCTCGGCGGCGCATCGCTCGGCGGGATGCTGGCGCTGCACGCGGCGCTGCGGCATCCGGGGCGCGTGGCGGGCCTGCTGCTCCTCGGCACGTTCGCCGCCTGGAGCGACGTGGGTCGCTGGGCGCGCTGCGCCGCCGTGTTCCACGACGCCATGCCCCGCCGCTGGTACCACCGCATTCTGCCGCGTGTCCTGATCCCGTCGTCGTCCGACCCTCCCGGCGGCAGCCCGGTCAACGACGCCCTCCGCGGCCAGATGGCCCATCGCACCAAGGCCTTCGGCACGCGTCTCGTGGGCGCGCTGCGCCGCGACGGCGACGTGCGCGCGCGGCTCGCGGAGATCCGGCAGCCGGCGCTCGTCATCCACGGCGGGCGTGACGGCGCCGTGCCGCCGCGGGCGGCGCGGACGCTGGCCCGGCTGCCCTCGTCACGCGTGATCGTCCTCGACACGGCCGGCCACGTGCCGTTCGTCTCGCACCCCGGCCCCTGCCTCGCGGCCATCGAGCCGTTCCTGGCCGAGGTGGACGCCCACACCGGGCGGAGGACGCGATGACCGCGCCGCAGCGCGCCGTCCACGTCGCGGAGTACGACATCGCGGCCTGCGGCCCCGGCGGCACGCCGTCCGGGCGCGCGCTGGTCGGCGCCGCGGCGGATGCCGGCTTCGACCGCGTCGTCGTCCACGCACGCTCGACGGCCGACGGCTGGGCCGTCGTGCACGCCCACGACCACGCTCTGGTGCGCGGCGAGGCGCGGCCCGTCGAGGAACTCACGCTGAGCGAGGCACGGAAGGCACACGCCGTGGACGGCCACGTCGTCACGCTCGAGGAGACGATGCTCGTCGCGAACCGGCGCGGGCTCGGGCTGGTCCTGCGCATCCACGACACGCTCGTCACGCACACGCTCTCGGCGGCGCTCGGCATCATGGGCGGCGACGGCGTCGCGGCACTGCGGGCGCGCTACCTCGTCGTGGTGGCCACGGCCAAGCTCGGCAAGCGCCTGCGCGAGGCGGCGCGGGAACTGCCCTCGGCGCGCTCGCTGCCGCGTGAGGGCGGCGGCTGGCGCGGCGCCCTTGCGCGGCGCCTGCCGAACCTCGCTCGGGCGGCCGCCGACGCCGACGATCTGGTGGTGCGCGCGTCGCTCACGTCGCCGGACGAGGTGCGCGACCGTCTCGTGCCCCTGCTGCGGCGGCGCGGAGCGTTCGTGTGGGTGGAGGGCGTCGCTCCCGAGCGGCGCGACGCCTACGCGGCCACGGGCGCCGGAGGCGTGATCGTTGATCTGCCGTGGGACGGCTGAGCGCGCGTTCCGCGCGGCGTCCGGGTGCGCGGCCGTGCGCTCGATCAGGCCGACGCGCGATCAACGCGACGCTGCCGCCAGGCGCTCGCTCTCGATGCGATCGAGCACCTCGGGGGTGACGTCGCCCGTCGGGTAGTGGCCGTCCATGCAGGCCTTGCAGAACGAGCGCGGCTCGGCGTCGTCGGGCGGGCGGACCGACTCCACCATGTCCTCCATGCGCTGGTAGAGCAGCGAGTCGGCGCCGATGGAGGCGCGGATCTGATCCTCGTCGCGGCCCGCGGCCACGAACTCGCTCTTGGTGCTCATGTCGATGCCGTAGACGCACGGAAAGCGCAGCGGCGGGCAGGATGAGGCCATGTGGACCTCGGACGCGCCCGTCTCGCGGACCATGGCGATGATCTGTTCAGCGGTGTTGCCGCGCACGATGGAATCATCGACGAGCAGCACGCGCTTGCCCTCGATCTCGAGCCGCACCGGCGACAGCTTGAAACGGATGCCGCGGCGGCGGTTCTCGTTGCCGGGCATGATGAACGTGCGGCCGATGTAGCGGTTCTTGAGCAGCCCCTCGCGGAACGGCTTGCCGATGCGGAACGCCATCTGCTGCGCCGCGGGCCGCGAGGAGTCGGGCACCGGGATCACCGTATCGACGTCGCCTTCGCCGCCGCTCTCGGACAGTCGCTGCCCCCAGCGCTTCGCGAGCGCCTCGCCCAGCCGCAGACGCGCCTTGTAGACGCTGATCCCGTCGATCATCGAGTCGGGCCGCGCGAAGTAGATCAGCTCGAAGATGCAGAGGTTGGGGCGCGCCTCTGCCACCTGCCGCGCCTCGGGCTGCTCGCCGTGGCGCACGAGCATGGCCTCGCCGGGGCAGACGTCGCGCACGACCTCGTAGCCGAGGGACACGAGCGCGCAGGACTCCGACGCGAACATGTAGCGCCAGCAGTCGCCGTCACGGCGCCGGCCGTAGACGAGCGGCTTGATGCCGTAGGGGTCGCGGAACACGAGCAGCCCGACGCCGGCGACGATGGCGACAACGGAGTACGACCCGCGGCAGCGCCGGAACGTCGCGCCGACGGCGGCGAAGATCGCGTCGCGGGGATCGCCACAGTCGCCGTCGCCGACGCCGCGCGCCAGTTCGTCCGCGAACACGTTGAGGATGACCTCGACGTCACACGACGAACCCACGTGGCGGCGGCATCGCCCCTCGAGTTCCTCGCGCAGCGGGCGGAAGTTGGTGAGATTGCCGTTGTGCGCCATGACGATGCCGTAGGGGCTGTTCACCTGGAACGGCTGCGCGTCCTCGACGCCGCCGCCGCCGATCGTCGGGTAGCGCACGTGGCCGATGCCCATGTGCCCCACGAATCGCGCCAGGTCCTCGCGGGCGAACACCTCGCGCACGAGGCCCATGCCCTTCATGGAACGGAACGTCTTGCTGTCGTACGTCGCCGCCCCGGCGGCGTCCTGCCCGCGATGCTGGATGAACAGCAGGCCGTCGGCGATCTCGCTGATCACCGGGCCCTCGCCAACGACACCGATCACGCCACACATGCGGTCACTCCGGAGTTCGAGTCTGCGCCGAGCGGCGCGTAGCGCAGGCTACAGAGGCGGGGCGACTGTCCTGAGCGATCACGAGTCCACGGGGGGGCAGGTCAGCGCGCAGGCTCCACCGACGACGTCGGTCATCCAGCCGGAGATGCGCGACGCGGCTGCGTCCCACGTGAATCGCTCGGCCACGGCGGCGTGCAGCGCCCGCCCCATCGCCGCGCGCTGCGCCGGCGCGGCATGCAGCCGGCGCAGCGCGGCGGCGAGATCGTCGGCGCTGCCGTCGAAGAATACGCACTCCGCGTCCTCGCGCACAACCTCACGAACCGGCGCCGAGTCCAGGCTGACGACGGCCTTGCCGACGCCGCCGTACTCGAACAGCTTGATCGGCGAGCAGTACCAGGCGTGCCCCGGAATGACGCAGACGTCCGCCGCCTGCACGAGGCCGGGGACGCGCTCGAACGGCACGGTGCCCGTGAACGTGACGCGATCCGCGACGCCGAGTTCGGCCGCCCGCCTCACGAGTTCGTCGCGGACCTCGCCGTCCCCCACCAGCAGGCCGTGAACGGGGATTCCCTGTTGCGCCAGCCGGGCCACGGCCTCGATCAGCACGTCGAGCCTGTGCCAACGGATGAACGAACCAACGAAGCAGACGACGAACGCGCCGGGCGGCACCCCGAGTTCCGCGCGCGCCGACGGCGCCGCGGCATGGAAGCGCGCCAGGTCCACGCCGTTGGGCTGCACGCGCACGCGGTCCCGACGCACGCCGGCGGACTCCGCGAGACGGTCGGCCAGAACGGACGAGACGGCCACGACCAGCGCCGCCCCACGCACGACGCGCCGCTCCCAGCGCCGTCCCGCGGCCTCCATCATCCCCGCGCCGTGCAGGTTGCGGCGCTCCTCGACGTACGGCGCGTTCACCTCCAGGACGAGCGGCGTCCCGGAGCGCTCCGCGCAACGCACGCCCGCCCCCGACAGGTAGGCCGCCCGCTCGTACATGACGTCCGGGCTGACGCGGCGGATCACACCGCGCAACTCGGGGTCGAGCATCACGTCCTGCCGCACGAGAGCGGCGTCCCGCAACCCCTGCCAGGCGAAGCCGGGCACGACGCGCCGCGCCCACGAGACCGCGGGGGGGCGCTCGGCCACGCGCGCGCCCGGCGCCGCCCCGCGGTCGCCGGCGATCCAGGGCACGACGTCGTGGCCACGGCCGCGCAGCGCCGCGATCGTCTCGCGGATGTGCGTCGAGTACCCCGCGTTCGAGGCCGTGCGCAGGTGTGGGTGGCAGGACAGGTAGAGAATGCGCATCGGCGGTGCGAGCCTACCATCGGCCCCCGCGGCGCCGTTCAGGTGTTCAGGTGCGCGACGCCGGGCGGGGTCGCCGGCTGCGCGCCGCCGCCGCGTCGCTCGCGCACGACGCGCGCTCGGCGCGGACCGTCTCGGCGTAGCGGTGCAGCAGATCGACCTGCGCGGCGAACGCCTACTCGGCGACGCCGACGGGCGACTTGAAGAAGCACGCGAGATGCGGCAGCGTGCCGACCTCCCCGCGGCGGCGCGCGAGATCCACGAGCCGCACGAGGTCCAGCACGAGCGGCGCGGCGAGCGCCGAGTCGCAGCCCTGCCAGAGGAAGTGCATCTGCATCCGCGCCCCGAGGAAGCCCTCGAAGTGGATGAAGTCGTACGCCTGTTTCCAGTCGTCGAGGGAGGGTACGTAGTCGATGCGCACGCTCGAGTGCATGTCGTCGTCGCGCAGGATGCGGCGCAGCGCCGCGTCCTTGTCGCGCACCTTCGAGGCGAGCGCCCCGGAGCCCTGCAGCACGGCGCCGTCGCGGTTGCCGAGCAGGTTGGCGCCCTCCCAGGAGAGGACGCGGAAGTGACGCGCCACGAACATCGGCGCGAGGACGGTCTTGACCAGCGTCTCGCCGGTCTTGCCGTCGCGCCCCATGAACGGCACGCCGCGAAGTCGCGCGATCTCGTGGATCGGGGCCACGGAGCACGCGACGGCCGGCGTGAAGTCCACGAACGGGAACCCGGCGTCGAGAGCCGCGTAGGCGTACAGCACCGAGGCCGGGATGCCGTGCTCGTCGTGATCGCCCCCGCCGTCCAGGGCTGCGCAGAACGCCTCGTGCGACGACAGGGCGGGCGCGGCGCCGGCGTCGGGCTCGGTCGAGATCAGGTTGACGACGATCACGTCGTCGAGTTCCCAGCGGGCCTGGAACGCGCGCAGGTCGGCCTGCACACGGGCGAGCAGCTCCCGCGGCGACCCCGTGACGACGAAGCCCTCGGCAGCCATCGCGCGCACCTCGTCGCCGGCGTTGACGAGCAGGCCGGGTCGGATCTCGCGGTCGGCGCGCTCGAGATCGTCGGCGACGGCGAGACGCAGCGCCGGGGTCAAGAGCCCGTTGCGCTCTCCGAACTCCCGCGCCGTGCGCACGATCGAGCCGTCGCGGACGTCGTGGCCGCCGAACACCAGGCCCCCGAGCGAGATGAGTTCGAGGTCGCAGATGTCGCGCGCCTCGGTGACGAGGCCGACGGCGGGCATGAGGCCCCGGGCAACTGCGGCGGCTCCGGCCACGGCGCACGTGCCGACATTGCCGTAGGCGCCGGCGATCCAGACGCCGATCCTGCGCTCAGCGATCGTGCGCTCACCGGTCTTGCGCTCACCCGTGTGCTCACCCATGTGCTCACGCACATGATCATCGGGCGCCGGCGTTGCGAACTCTGACCTCACCGTGCCTCCGTCCTGGCGTCTCCGCCCCCGTCCGTCACCGCTTGCCGACGCAGCCAGGCGCGAACCTCTCGATCGTACCGCAGCGGCCACGTGCCGACCGACCACGCTCCGGGGGCACCGCGCCCGGCGAGCCGCCTGCCGGCGGATGCTGTGACTCCCGCCGCGGCCACCGGCGACGCCACGCTCTCCGCGGCGAGAGCGCCCCGCAGCAGAGCCTCGGCGGCGGCGCGGTCGCCCCGCCGCAGCGCCTCGAGCGCGGCGGCACCCGCGGCGACGCCGCGAGCGGCGAGATCACGGGCCAGGCGCCGCACGTCGGCGTCGGTCAGCGGCGGGCCGCCGGCCGGCACGGCCGGCGACGGCCCCGCGGCGGGGCCGACGCCCGGCAACGGAGCAGGCACACGGGAGGCGGCCCGGGCCGCCCCGCGGGACGGCCCGGCCCCCGCGCCGCCCTTCGCGCCGGTGAGCGTGACCGCGGCGGACGCAGGCGGCGGGTCGGACACCGCCCCGGTTCCCGGCGCGTCCCGGCCGAGTACGGCGAGCGCCACGACCAGCGCCAGGGCGACGGCGGCGGGCGCGGCGCGCCGCGGCATCCCGAACGGCAACAGACGCGCGAGCGGACGCGTGCCCAGCCCACGCAGGGCGCAGGTCGCCGCGAGTTCGCGGAACGAGCGATCCGCGTCGGCGGCGGTGAGCGCCGAGACGAACGCCTCGTCGGTGCCCGCGGCGCGATCGACGGCCAGCGCGGCGCGCGCGGCGGCGGGCGGCCGCAGGAAACCGGCGCCGAGGCCCAGCACGGCGCCGGCGACCGGCACGAGCATCCACGGCGCGGGCACGGCGCCGCCGCCGCTCAGCCGCAGCGCGCACACGGCGACGATCGCGACGAGAGCGCCGCCGAGGGCGCCACCCGCCGCGAGCTCGAGACCGCGCCGCACGGCGAGGCGCAGGCGCGCACGAGCGACGACGCGGCCGGCGGCGGCGAGGTCACTCATCCTGGTCCGCGGCGCGCGGATCCGGGAACGTCCGCGTCGGTTCGCGGTCCTCTCGACGGATGATCAGCGTGCAGTCGCTGACGCCCTCGGGCAGGCGCGGCGACGCGACCAGGAAGACCGTGTCGTCCTGCGCGCCCGGCGCGCGCGTGTCGATGATGGTGTTCACGGCGGAGTACGTGGCAATCGCTTCGGCCGTCAGGTCGGCGGCGAAGACCAACTCGCCGGGAGCGTCGCCCTCCACCCAGCTCGATCCGACGTAGACCCACGCGTCGTGGGGCATCGCCCGGTCGCGGATGCGGTCCCAGACCAGGTCCTCGGCGCGGACGAGGACCGGCTTGCCGGCCTCCTGCCACTCGACGAACAGGTACATGGTCTCGCCCTCGGCCGGCCGCGTCCCGGCGGCCGTGAAGCGGATGGGCGTCCCGCGACGGAAGCCGAGGGCCTGGATCGCGTTGTTCAGCTTCGCGCCGAACTCCTTCGGACGGCGCTCCCCCTCGCCGGCGTTACCCACGAGGGAGATCAGCGACTCGTGCTCCTTGCCGCCCTTGAGGACCGCGAAGTACTCGAGGATGCCCTCGCGCAGGACGATGCGCGCCGGGATGCGGATCTCGTCGTCGGTCAGCGTGATGCCCACCGTGGCCGCAGCCTGCCGCGCAGCCTCGCGCAGCTCGGGCTCCGTCCAATCGAGGTCCGGCGGCTGCGGCACGCCGCCGATGTCCAGGCCATCGCGCCCCTCGAGGGCGCGGATGAGGTCGGAAACCTGTCCGTTGATCTTCTCGACATCATCGATCAGGAAGTCCCACTCGTCGGCGACGACCTCGATGCGGCGCACGCGATCGTCCAGCATCTTGACCTGGCGCGCCACCTGCTCGGTTTCGATGGCGGCCTTCTCGAGCCGTGCCGCCGTGGCGTCGAGGCTGTCCAGCGCGGCGCGCGTCTGCCAGGCGGCGAGCACCTGCAGGGCGACGACGACGACGAGGGCTCCGGCGATCCACGCGGGGAGGATCGAGCCGCGGGGAGAGGAATCGGGAGGGTTCATGTCATCCTGGGAGCGCCATCCACACGGGACGGATCGCTCTAGCCGACCCTAACGGACCGCGGGGCAAAAGGATCAACGCCCCGTTCCCGCAGCCCCGTCGTCGCAACCCCGTCGTCGTCGCCGGCCGCGGGTTCCGGGATCAGTTCTCGGAGTCTCCGCCGGCGGCGGCGACCTCGGCCTCGGACGCGGGTGAGTCCTCGTCCGGGAGACCGGCGCCGTCATCCGCGTCACCGGGCTCGCCCGCGTCGTCGCCCGCGGGAGGCACCTTCGCGATGCGGAAGTCCAGCCCATCGCCCACGGCGACGAGATCGATGCGGCTGCGATCGGGGATCTCGGCACGCAGGACCATCTCGGAGAGCGGATCCTCGATGAGTTTCTCGATCGCCCGCTTGAGCGGACGGGCGCCGTAGTCGAGATCGCAGCCACGATCGATGATCTTCTCCTTCGCCGCGTCATCGACGGTCAACTCGACACCGCGCTCGGCGAGACGCTTCAGCACGCCGGTGAGTTCGATGTCGATGATCTGCTTGAGGTCCGCGCGGTTGAGCTGGCGGAACACGACGACTTCGTCGATGCGGTTCAGGAACTCCGGACGGAAGTGGCGTCCGAGCTCGCGGTCGAGCAGCACCTTCATCTTCTCGTAGTTCCCGACCTCGGCGGCGTCGGACGTCTTCGTGAAGCCGAGCGTAGCCTGGTTCTTGATGATCGACGACCCGATGTTGCTGGTCAGGATGATGATCGTGTTGCGGAAGTCCACGTGGCGGCCGAACGAGTCGGTGAGCCGCCCTTCCTCGAGGATCTGGAGCAGCATGTTGAAGACGTCGTGGTGCGCCTTCTCGATCTCGTCGAACAGCACGACCGAGTACGGCCGGCGGCGGACCTTCTCGCTGAGTTGGCCGCCCTCCTCGTAGCCGACGTAGCCCGGAGGCGCGCCGACGAGGCGGGAGACGTTGTGCTTCTCCATGTACTCGGACATGTCGATGTGGATGAGCGCGTCCTCGTCGCCGAACATGAACGCCGCGACGGCCTTGGCGAGCAGTGTCTTGCCGACGCCGGTGGGGCCGAGGAACACGAACGAGCCGACGGGCCGGCTCGGGTTCTTGAGGCCCGAGCGCGAACGCCGCACGGCGCGGCAGACCGCCGAGAGCGCAGGTTCCTGGCCGACGACGGTGCCGCGGACCTCGTCCTCCATCGCGAGCAGGCGCTGGGCCTCGCCCGACTCGATGCGTGTCAGCGGGATGCCCGTGACGCGCGAGACGGTCTCCTGGATGACGTCGGCATCGACGAGACCTTCGGTCTCACGCGTCTCGCGCCGCCACTTCTCGAGGACGGTCTTACGCTTGTTCTTCAGCTTCATGACCTGATACCGGAGTTTCGCCGCGCGCTCGAAGTCCTGGGCCTGCACGGCCTCCCCCTTGACGCCGTCGAGGGCGCGGATCTCGTCGTCGAGTTCCTTGAGGTCGGGCGGCTGGGTCATCGACCGCAACCGGATGCGGGCACCCGCCTCATCGATGACGTCGATGGCCTTGTCCGGCAGGAACCGCCCCGTGACGTAGCGCGTCGAGAGATCGATCGCCTGCTGCAGCGCGGCGTCGGTGTAGCGGACGTGGTGGTGTTCCTCGTAGCGGCCCTTGAGCCCCTGGAGGATCTCGTAGGTCTCCTTCTTGCTCGGTGGCTCGACCATGATCATCTGGAAGCGCCGCTCGAGCGCACCGTCCTTCTCGATGTACTTGCGGTACTCGTCGAGCGTGGTCGCGCCGATGCACTGCAGCTCGCCGCGCGACAGCGCCGGCTTGAGGACGTTGGAGGCGTCGATGGCGCCCTCGGCGCCGCCCGCCCCGACGAGGGTGTGGAGTTCGTCGATGAACAGGATCACGTTCTTGGCGCGCCGCACCTCGGTCATCACCGCCTTGATGCGCTCCTCGAACTGACCACGGTACTTGGTGCCGGCCACCATCATCGCGAGGTCGAGCGTGACCACGCGCTTGCCGCGCAGGATCTCGGGCACCTGGCCGGAGACGATGAGCTGCGCAAGCCCCTCGACGATGGCGGTCTTGCCGACACCGGGCTCGCCGAGGAGCACGGGGTTGTTCTTCGTGCGCCGCGAGAGGATCTGCATGACGCGCTCGATCTCGCGGGCACGGCCGATGACCGGGTCGAGGGCGTTCTCGCGCGCCAGTTCGGTGAGATCGCGGCCGAACGCGTCGAGCGCCGGCGTCTTGGACTTGCCGCCCGAGGGCGCGCTCTCGCCGCCCTCGTCGGGCTCGCTGCCGGCGAACTCCGGCGCGCCGCCCCCGGGCGCCTCGCCCTGGTCCGCGCCGAGGAGCTCGAGGACCTCCTCGCGGACCTCCGCGAGCTTGGTGCCGAGGTTCATGAGCACCTGCGCGGCGATGCCCTCGTTCTCGCGGATCAGCCCCAGCAGGAGGTGCTCGGTACCGATGTAGTTGTGCCCGAGGTTCTGCGCTTCCTCGAGGGCCAATTCCAGCACCTTCTTCGCCCGCGGCGTGAACGGCAACTGGCCCATCGTCACCATGTTGGTGCCGTTCTTGACGATCTTCTCCACTTCGACGCGGATCTTGCGCAGCTTGACGTCGAGATTCTTGAGGACCTGCGCGGCCACACCGCTGCCCTCCTGCACCAGGCCCAAGAGGATGTGCTCGGTCCCGATGTAGTCGTGATTGAACCTCTGCGCTTCCTGGCGGGCCAGGCTCATAACCTTGCGCGCGCGCTCGGTGAAGCGATCGAACATGAAGACACCTCCGGTGGCGGCCTGCGGCGAATGCCGTGCCGCGCGTTGCCCAGTGTAGCCTCTGCCCTGACAGCGGCCGGACCAAGTTGATCGCGTGGGCGACCCGACAACCCGGTCCGCCACTCCGTCCTACGATTTCGGCAGGAATCGCTCGCGACTGACCTGCCACTTCGTCAACGTCTCGGAGCCGCCCCGATGCCCGACCCCAAGATCTCCGATCCGAAGGCGCATCCGTTCCACGGCACGACCCTCGCCGGCTGCATCGTCGGTGGCGCGGTCGGACGCGGCCGCACGTCATGGGTGTGCCGCGCACAGCACGTCAGGCTCGGCCGCGAGGTCGCCATCAAGATCCTCTCCGGCGACCTCGCCGAGCTGACCGAGATCCGCGAGCGTTTCGTGGCCGAGGCCCAGGCGATCGCGCAGATCGACCACCCCCACATCGTCAAGGTGGACGACGTCATCGAGGACCAGGGCCAGTTCTGCATCATCATTGAGTTCGTCGGTGGCGAGACGCTCCAGGATCGTCTCGACAGCGGCGGCACGCTGCCCGTGCGCAAGGCGCTGCGGATAGCGCTGCAGACGGCCGAGGCGCTCGCGGCGGCCCACGCCGAGGGCGTGGTGCACCGCGACGTCAAGCCCGCCAACATCCTGCTCGAGCAGGGCAGCGACGAGGTCAAGGTCGTGGACTTCGGGCTCGCCGGCCCCAAGGACCTCGCCAGCCGCGCGGGCACACCGCTCTACATGTCGCCGGAGGCCTGTCAAGGCAAGCGCATCGACGAGAAGAGCGACGTCTACGCGCTCGGAGTCTGTCTCTACCAGATGCTCACGGGTGTGCTGCCGTTCCAGGGCAAGACCGTGCGCCGCATCCTGGCGGCCCACGTCAAGGGAGAGTTCGCGCCCGCGAGCAAGGTTAACACCGCGCTCGGCGGCGGCTACGACGATCTGCTCAAGCGCCTGCTGGTGGCATCGAAGGGCTACCGACCGACCGCCGCCGAGGCCGTGACGGCGCTGACGCCGCTGCTGGCGCGGGGCGCGGGCAAGCCCGGCACGCGTCGCAAGGGCGGTCACGGCACGCGCCACACGCGCGCCGGCCGGGCCCCGCGGCGCAGGTCGGGAGCGCCCCCCACGGCCGTCGTCGTCGGCGGCATCGTCGCCGTCGTCGTTCTCGCGTTCGGGGCGCTGCTGCTGCTGCGCGGAGGCGACGACGAGGTTGCGCAGAGCATCGATGCAGCGGCGAACACGGCCGGCGCCACGAACGGCGCAAACCCGGTGACGCCGCCCCCGCCACCTCCGAAGGACATGGCGAAGGAGGCGTTCGACGCCATGAAGGACTGGGCCGGCGACAACCAGGGCGCGTGGTCCGAGATCGCGCGGCGCTGGCAGGGAGTCGCCGACGCCCACGCCGGCAGCGAGTGGGCGGACAAGGCGGCGCGCAACGCGCAGGCGGCGAAGGAGCGGGCCGAACAGGAGATCCAACTCGTCGCCGATCGCAAGGCGCGTGAGGATCGCGAGAAGGCCGCCGCGAAGCAGCGCAAGGAATTCACGGCGGCGCTGGGGGTCTACGACTTCGCGGAAGCGCTGCGCATCGCCGACACGCTGCCGAACGCGCCCGGTGAGACGATCCACGAGTGGCGGGCGGAGAAGCGCCGCATCGCGCTGCTCGCGGACGAGTTCCTGCAGCGGCTGAACGAGGGCGTCGCGGACCGCGGGTTGCCGGCGACGCACCTGAAGAGCGACGCGGGCCACGACGAGGTCATCGTGGAGGCGGATCGCGAGGGCGTGGCGACGGCGGCAGGCAGCCTGCCGCGCCGCATCCCGTGGAAGCAGGTGTCCGCGGACCAGCTCTTCACGTTCATGTCGCGCCAGGTCGTGTCCCAGAGCAAGGTCGGGGGCAACGTCTTCCTCGCCGTGCTGGCCGCCGAGACCGGCCTTGCGAAAAAGGCCCGCGACCACCGCGAGGTGGCGCTCCTGATCGACGACAGCGGCACGGCCAGGGATCGACTCCGCGAGTTCTTCCCCGACGACGACGAATAGCAGGATCGGAGGCGGCCCGGCCGGACGCGGTGCGTCAGTCCTGCCTGCGGACGACGAGACGGAGCAGCATGAACAGGACGAGCGCTGCTGCGAGCGCGGCGAGCGACACCGACTTCGTGACGTAGAGCAGCGACTGCGTCTGGGCAGGGTACTCCCCGCCGGCCGAGCCCGCGGGCAGGAACGCCACGCCCGGGAGTTCGGCGGGTCGGATGACCGCGGCGTCGCCCCAGAGCAGCACGCGCTCGATCTCCGGCTTCGGGCTCGAACCGTAGATCTCGATGACGGCGGCGAGCTGCTCGTCGCCGGAGAGCCCCTCCGACGTGTAGGCGTAGAGCTCGCGGTTCATCTGGATGGTGCCGTCGTCGTTGACCGACGACAGCAGGTAGACGTCGGCCCCGTAGACGGCGTCGATCGCGAGAGCCCCCGGATAGGCCAGGACGGCGAGCAGCGCGGCGGCGAGCAGCACGGGGATGATCTCCTTCATGTGGCTCCACCGTATCCGTGACAGCCGGGGCCTCAGCGGCGGCGTGGCGCCTCGGTCGTGCCGAACAGGCTGATCGAGACGTTCCAGGTGTCGTTCACCTTCGGACCGACCATCTCGGGGTTCGGGATGGACACGTCGTGGTCTGACAGCTTGACCTCGAACTTCGACGTGATCTTCACCCAATCGCCGGCGCCGAGCTTCTTCGAGATGCTCGCCGGCAGCTTGATCACCGTGGCGTCGAAGGTGCGCGCCTTCGTGACGCCGTGGATCGTCAGCTCGCCCTTCACCTTCGCAGCGTAGATGCCCCGCTCGGCGTTCTTGGCCGTCAGCGTGATGTCGCTGCTGGCGAGCGTGATGCTCGGGAACTTCTCGGCGTCGAGCCAGGCGTCACTGCGCAGGTGACCGTCACGGGAATCGATGCCCGTGCGCAGCCCCGAGACGGGGATCGTCAGCTTCGTGCGTCCCTCGAGCTCGTCGAAATCGACGAAGAACGTGCCGCTCATCTCGTGCGTGATGCCGTGGATCGTCTCGATCTCGGCCTCCGAGACGAACGCGACGTTCGTGTGCTTGGCGTCGGTCCCGACGTGGAAGAGGGTGCCGGACTCCTGCGCTGCGGCCGTGCCGAGCAGTGCGCCGGCAGCGAGGCCGAGGGCGAGGATCGCGGTCTTCGTCGTGTTCTGCATCTTCATTGCTCCTGCGTACGTCGCATCGCCGGCGGCGCCGGGGCCGCGTCGCCTCCACCAACAGCGCTCCCGCGCGGCGCATTCCCGGCGATCGTCCTGGGGCAGCGGCGGGCCGTGCGGGACGATGGCCCCATGCACGCCGCCGAAGACGACGATCCCCACGTCTGCATCTGTTTCCACGTCCGCCGCGGCAAGGTCGTCCGCTACGTGCGGCGGGAACGACCGCGCGTCGTCTCGCTGATCTCGGAATGCCTCTCCGCCGGCACCGGATGCGGTTGGTGCATCCCATTCCTCGAGAAGATCCACGAGGACGTGATGGCGGGACGGGAACCGGAGCCCGCCATGAGCGCCGAGGAGTTCAAGCGGCGGCGCGAGGAGTACCGGCGCAAGCTGGCCACGGGCGATCCCGACCCGCGCGGCTGACGCCCGGCGGCAACGCGCAGCGCAATCGAAGGAATCGAAGAGGGGCGGCGCCCTCGCGGACGCCGCCCCCTCGTATCCGTCTCAGCGGTCGATGACCGGACGCAACCCGCGGATCGGGTGCCCTCCGGCGGTCGTCCGCATCTCGGGATCAGCCGCAGCTCTTCTCGCCGCAGGACTTCTCGCCGTCGGCCTTGCCGCCCTTCATGTCGCCGCACGACTTCTCGCCGTTCATGTCGCCGCACGACTTCTCGCCGGCGGCCTTCTCCGCGCCCATGTCACCACAGGACTTTTCGCCGCCCATGTCGCCGCACGACTTCTCGGCGCCCATGTCGCCACACGACTTCTCGGCGGCGGAATCGCCGTCGCCGCTCTGACAGCCGGTGGTCGCGAACATCAGGCCGCCTGCCGCGAGCGCGACCAGCGTCGTGGCGCGCAGGGCGCCGAAGACCTTCGTCTTCTCCATCGAAATCACTCCCTCTGATTTCGGCCCCGCGGGGCCGGACAGCCGACACACACTTCCCCGCACCATGCGGGAGGACGAGGGACGGCGGCCGTCCGCACCCGCGCCGCGGGCCACAACCGCGAAGGTCGGCCCACTATTCCGAGGCGAAAGTAATCGAGGTACGGAACGAACGCCAAGTCCTACGCCGGCAGCGCGGGCTGTACGGCCTCAGAGTACGCCGGAGCGCAGCAACTTGCGGCGCAGCTTCAGCCGCAGCGCGCGCAGCCGCGTGTCGAACGTATTGCGGTTGACGCCCAGCGCCTCGATCATCTGCAATCGCGTCAGCTTGCCCTCGGCGAGCGCGAGGAGCATCTCGCGGGCGTCCTCGTGCAAGGAGTCGATCGCGTCGCGGATGAGCTTCGCGTCCTCCTCGCGGATCACGATCTCGGACGTCGTCCCGAGCGGATCCTCGCCGCGTGCCGCAACGGGCCGCTCGGACCGCATTCGCGTGACGAATCGACGCGCCAGACGACCGTCGCGGTCGCGCGCTCCGAGATGCTCGAGCGCCTTCTTGTGAAAGATCCCGACGAGCAGCCCGTAGTGATTGTCCGAAGGAGAGTACCTGGTATGAACGGACAGGTACGTCGCAACGGCCTCGTGGAAGATGTCCTCGGCGTCCTGCGGCAGGATCCCGTAGCGGGCGCGGGCGATGAAACAGATCTTCGCGAGGAAGGCGGACGTCGCCTCGTCGTCGGCGAGGTCAGCGATCAGCGCCTCGTGCGACGTGTCCTCGGGCGCACCGCCCCGCGGCGCGCCCGAACGCCGACGATGGGACTCCAGGGGCTTGCGCCCCGAGTGGTCGTCGTGCCTCGCCTCATGCCTGCTGGTCAACGCGTCGCCTCCGGCGGGCCTTGCAGCGGCCACGCGAAGAGGCACGAGGCAAGTGCTATGCCGGAACGGGCTGCTGCGACGGCGAGCACGCGCCGAGCACGCAGGCGATGAACCTCGCCAGGCACGCGTCGCAGGTGAGCAGGTGGGTGTCAACGGCGCGGTCCGGCGCCGATCCGAGGCTCCCGTGGAGCCTGTCCGGCAGCCAGGAGGCCCACTCGGAGCAGTCGGATGACGGAGGACGATCGTCGCGCACGGCAGTGAGATCCGGACGCAGGAGCGCGTCCTTCACGGAACTATGGCGATTCGCGAACGATGCTTTTCCTGGAATGCCGAGGTATTCGCGCAGCATCGCCTGTCCAGATCCCTGGACGCGACGCCCCGGCGCGACGGGCACGTTGCACACGGTGAACGCGAGGGCTCGGGGCTCCATCCTCCGTCGCACGCCACGGTCACGCGCCGTCGTCTGCGCCGCGGCGTGCAGCCCGGGCTCCGAACACGCCGCGCGACGGGCGGAGCGCAGCGCGCCGAGCGACGAGCGCGCGTGCCCGCGGAGAATGTCGTCGTGGACGCGCGCCGTTTCGGATTGAATGCCTGCGATTGAGTCGGCAGTTTCGACTCGGACCTGTCCATCAAACACCCACGAAACGAGGGAACCCCATGCCGAGAGTCGCGAACAACACGGACGCGCTATTGAAGGACCTGACCGACCGACTCGAGAAACTGGTCGCCGCGGCGCGCAAGGAAGGTCGCGAGAACGCACTCGCCGACGTCCGCAGCCTCGTCGATGGCAGCGCCCCCGCCCGCCGTGGCCGCAAGCCGGCGGTGGTCAAGGCCGCCGCACCGAAGAAAACGCGCAAGAAGAGTTCGAAGCCGCGCAAGAACCCCTGGGCGACGATGACGCCCGAGCAGAAGAAGGCACGCGTGCGCAAGATGCTCGCGGGCCGTGGCCTCACGCCGAAGGACGAGCGCTGATCGCAGCGCTGTCCCCCGGATTCTCGGAGGGCCCCCGGATTCTCGGAGGGAATTGCAGCGGCTCGAAGTCGGTTGGAGAGGGTGCCGGGGTTGCGAACCTCGCGTAAAGCTGACGCCTCCCCCTCCCTTCCCTTCCCATGCGCAGCTCCCTCGGCAACATCTCGCCCCGCGGTCGCCCACCGCGGGGCGGTTCTCGTTGAGGTCTCGCAGAGGGACGTGACGGCGGCGCGCGGGGCGACCCGGCGGCGCGGAATCCTGGCCGCGACCGGTGCCCGCGGTTCCCCTTGTGAGCGATGCCGCCGAACCTCCTCCTGGTGATCGTCGATGCCCTGCGCGCGGATCGCCTCGGGTTCACCGGCCTGGAGCGGGCGCGGACACCCTTCCTGGACCAGCTCGCCCGGCGCGGTGTGACGTACACGCGCTGCTTCACGACGTGCGGCTGGACCCTGCCCGCGTGCGCGTCGATCGTCACCGGCCTCATGCCCACGGGGCACGGGCTGATCCACCACGACGAGAGGTTCCGCGCGGCGAAGATCCCGGCGCTGCTCGGCGACGGCTTCGCCACGCTCGGGATCGGCAACAACGGCAACCTCGTGCCCGACGACATCTCCCGCGAGGAACTCGACGCCGCCGGCTTCGAGCGTCGTACCGAGGTCTGGAAGCACTTCGGCTGGCAAGAGGGCTTCGAGACGTACCGCTGGTTCCACAAGCAGGACAAGGACGGACCCTTCCGCGCCTTCTCCGAGTGGCTGACCGGCCGCGCGGACGACGCCCGGCCCTGGTTCGCGATGCTGCACACGAACCTCGTGCACGACTACGACGAGGACCGGCCGTGGTGCGTGGACGTGGAGCCCTTCCTCGGGCGCCCGCTCCCGGCGCCGCTGCGACGCTTCCGCGACGGGCCGTGGATCTGGAGAGAGCCTCCGGACGGCCTCTCCGGCGCCGACCTCCGCGACGGGCTGCTGGCCAAGTACGACGGCTGCGTCGCGGAGTTCGATCGCAGGCTGCGCGAGACGCTGTCCGGCGTGGACCTCGGGCGGACCGTCGTCGTCATCGTGAGCGACCACGGCGAGGGCTTCGACGGGGACGCCGAGCGCGTCCACCACTGCGGCCGGCTGCACGACGATCTCCTGCGCGTGCCACTGCTGATCCTCTTCCCGCCGGGCACCGCGAACGCGCCGGCCCCGGGCACGACGATCAGCGCGCCGTGCTCCGTGATCGACATCGCCCCCACGATGCTGCGGCTGGGCGGCGCCGCGACCGGCAACCTCGCGGGCGCCGACCTGCGCGACCCGCCCGAGCGCCGCGCGGTGTACGCCGAGGACCTCGGCTACCTGTACCTGCCGCCCGGCGAGGTCGGCGAACGGCTGCGGCGCTACGACCGTACGCGCCACTAACTCGCGAGCCGCTGCTCGATCCGCTGGCCGCGCAAGTGCATCGAGTCCACGATCGGCGTCCTGAGCTGGAGCGAGGAGTACGACCTCGAGCTCGATCCGGAGGAGCGTGTCAACCGCGCGACCGGCGCGCAGGGACCGACCCGCCGCCCGCGCCGCGACGAGGGCGCCGCCCTGCAGGTCTGGCGCACGCTGCGCGCGGATTCGGACGAAGCAGCTCTGGTGCGCTTCCCGCGTCGCTACGCCAAGTTCGCACGCGGCATCGCGAGGCGCCGCCGGCTGCCGCCCATCCAGAGCCACCGCCCCTTCGCCGCGATCCCGAACGCCGAACCGATCACGTTCATCGTGGCCGTGGACGACCCGCGCGAGCTGCGGCGGCACGTGCTCGTGAGCGATTGCTACCGCCATGGCGGGCACCAGTGGCTGTTCGTCGAGAATCGCGGCAACCGGGCCTACTCCTCGATCTCGCGTCTCTACGTCGAGGCCGCGCGGCGCGCCGCGCACGACCTGCGCTTCCACGTCCACCAGGACGTGCTGTTCCCCCCGGACTGGGAGCAGCGGCTGTTCGCGGCGCTGGCGGACCTCGCGGGACGCGATCCGCAGTGGGGCGTGATCGGCGCCGCCGGTCGCGCGCCGGAACGCCCCGACGGCGGCGAGCCGCCGAACGTCGGGCACTGGAGCGACCCCCATCGCTACCACGCCCCGCCGCGCGAGGGCCTGCCGCTGGAGGTGCAGATCCTCGACGAGCTGTGGCTCGGCTTCCGCGCGTCGAGCGGTCTCTCGTTCGACCCCGAGCATCCCGGCTTCCACTGCTACGGCGCGGAGATCTGTCTCGCCGCCCGCAAGAGCGGACGGCGCAGCTACGTCATCGACGCGCCCATCGTGCACAAGCTCTTCACGCCCGGCGGCACGCTCATCGAGGAGTCCGGGCAGAGCCACAAGATCGCGGGCCGCCGCGGCGACGCGTTCCGCGCGGACTTCCTGCGCAGCGCCGACCACGTGGCGCGGAAATACGCCCGCGATCTGCCGTTCCGCAGCACGTGCCATGTGTTCACTCCCGCGCGCGACGCCTGACATCCGACGCACGACTCCGGTGGTGGAACGTCCGGGGCGCCCGCTTCGTCCGAGCGGAGTAGCATCTCTCCATGCGTCTCGTCCCCCGCGCCGCCGCCCTGCTCGCCCTCGCCGCCATCGCAGCGGCCGCGCAGGATGCCGACGAGCCCGCCGCGGCGGCCGGCTCCGAGCCTGCGACGCGGCTGCCCGAACCGCGCCTGATCGGCCCGCGCCGCGGAGAGGAGCGGGTCAGAGCGGCGCGCAGGAACGGCGCCAACACGCTGACCGAGAAGTCGATGCGCGAGGGGCTCGACTGGCTCGCGCGCCATGCCGCCGAGGGCGGGGGCTGGGACGCCGACGACTTCGCCGCGCGGTGTGCGGTTTCGGTCGAGCAGGACCGCGAGCCCTGCGACGGCGTCGGCAAGGGGCAGCACGGCGAGCCCGTGCCATGCCCCTTCGACGACGCGATCTCCGCCCTCGCGACGCTGGCGTTCCTCGGTGACGGCCATCTGCCGGGCACGCCGGACGATCCATACGCCGATCTGGTCGAGCGCAGCCTGGAGCGCCTGCGCAGCGCGAGCGGCACGTGGGCGCTTCCCCTCGCGACCCTCTGTTTCGCCGAGGCCGAGGCCATGGAGCGCGCGGGGCGCTACCGCGACGACGTCGATCGCGGTGTCGCGGCGCTGCTCGGCAAGCGGCAGAAGGACGGCGCCTGGGGCTACGCCGCGCCCTGGCGGCCGGGCTCGGACATGCCGTACTCCGCGCTCTGCGTGCAGGCCCTCATCGCCGCGCGCGATGCGGGCGGCGACGTGCCGGACGACCTCGGCGCGGGCGTCGGGACGTGGATGGACACGCTCGAGGTCGATGCCAAGGGCCGCGTGGCGTACCTGGTGGACGGTCGCAGGTACGGCTACACGCCCACGACGACGAACGCGCACCTCGCGGCGGCGATGCGCGCGCTCCTCGGGGTCGGTCTCGACGGCGCCGCGCACAAGCGCTCGCTGGCACTGCTCGCCAGGAAACGGCCCGTGTGGAAGATCTCGTTCCGCAAGGCGAAGGTCCGTGGCCGCGAGATCGAGGTGCAGCTCGGCCACCTGTCCATGTACCAGTGGTGGTACGGCACCATCGCCACGCACCAGGCAGGGGGCAGCACGTGGACGGCGTGGTGGGGCAAGCTGAAGGGCGCGCTCGTCGGCCACCAGCGCGACGACGGCTGCGCCGCCGGCTCATGGGACCCGGTCGGCGAGTACGAGCGGCTGACGGGCGGGCGCGTGTTCGCCACGGCGCTCGGTGTCCTCATGCTCCAGGAGCCCTACCGCCACCGCAGGATCGAACGATGACGGCCACGATCTCCGTCTTCGACGTCCGGTCGCCCGTGGGGACGCTGCGCGGCGCGACGTCCGCGGCCGGGCTCGCGCTCCTGGCGTTCCCGGCCTCGGACTTCGACACGCCGCTCGCCCGGCTCTGCGCGCGGCACACGGCCACGGCGCGACGCAGCGCAGGAGGCCCCGCCGCCGCGCAGCTCCGCGACTGGTTCGCCGGCCGCCGCCGCGACTTCGAACTGGCGCTCGACCTGTCGCTCGTCTCGGGCTTCGCGGCCGAGGTGTTGGAGGCGCTCGGCGCCGTCCGCCGCGGCGAGTTGGTCACGTACGGCGAGTTGGCGCGACGTGCCGGGCGGCCGCGGGCGGCGCGCGCCGTCGGCCGCGCCGTCGGCGACAATCCGATCCCCCTCGTCGTGCCCTGACACCGCGTCGTGGCCGCCGGTCGGCGGCTGGGCGGGTTCGGGGGCGGACTCCCGGCCAAGCGCGCGCTCCTGGCCCTCGAGGGCTGGCAGGTCGAGGGTTGGCGGATCGAGGGCCTCGGCGAAGGGCGCTGGTCGGGCGCCCGCATCACTTCAGCTTGACGCGCAGTTTCGTGCGGCCCGCCTGCCCCTCGCGGGCCGTCACGACCGCAATCCAGTCCCCGCTGGCATCCACGTCCACGACGGCCCGGCCACCGCGGCGCCTGCGGGCGGTGGCGGCAGCAACGATCTCGACGCGATCGGGTGTGAACAGGCGCAGGTCGGTCTTGGCGCCGCGGCGCAGCTTCTTCGTGCGCAGTTTCAGTCGCGCGCCGTCGTCCACCTTGGCCGGCGCGACGGCGATGCGGAAGGCCCACGTGGCTCCGGGTTCCATGCGGCGCACGACGGTCTGCACGGGCCCCAGGAACTCCAGGTCGGTCTCCGTGACGGTCAGATCGTAGGCCCCCGGCACGATCGCCGCAGGGTCCGCGTGGAAACAGCGCACGAGCGCGATGCCGCCCTCCGGGCCGGCCGACAGTGCGATCACCTCGATCCCACCGGGCTGCGCCGAGACGGCCGCGCGCGCGCCACCGGGCGTGTACGCCTCGAGGTCCATGTCGAACGCCGCGGGGTCGTGATCGGCGCGCACGACGACGCGGCTGAAGGGCGGCACGGTGATGCGGAACCAGTCTTCGTCGGCCAGGAGGAAGCGCTCGTAGCGTCCCGCGGCGAGGGGCGCGGCGGTAGCGGCGCTGTCGTTGTCCTCGGAGTCCTCCTCCGGGGGCAGCGGCACGCTCGGCACGGTGAACGGCAGCCCCCGCGCGACCATGAGCGCCCGGATCGAGGCATCGTCGCGGCCCTCGCGCAGCGCCAGGTTGGCGACAAGGAGCGCGTCGCAACCGTGGCGGAAACGGGCGTTCGGCGTGAGGTAGAAGTGCGACTCGATGACGACGCGTAGGGCGTCGTCCGCGCCGATCAGATAGCGCAGGTCCATCAGCAACCGCGACCAGATCTCGCCGTCGTCGTGGACCTGATCGACGTAGTCCCCGGGGAACACCTTGTCGCGGTCCACGCGGCGCAGGAAGGGCGGGCTGCGATCGACGAAGGCGGTCGCGTCCCACGAGGCGAACAGGGGATCCCAGGCGGGCCGCGCCGACTCGTGGAACACGACTGCGAGGAAGTCGCCGAAGCCCTCCCCCATCGCGCCGCCCTCGCCGGTGAGCCCGAACGACCCCACCTGGTCGAACTGCACCGCGTGTCCGTACTCGTGGACGATGATGTCGGCGTCCTCGGCGTCGTCCACGCCCCCGTCGCCGAACTCCAGGCGGTCGTCGAAGACATCGTAGATGGACTGGTCGCGCGTGCCGGCGTGGGCGTTCACACGCTGGGACTCGGCGTTGACGTTCGTGAGGCCCAGGGAGCGCAGCCGGTTCTGCACGCGATCGACGTGGTAGTACGCCATCACCTGCTCGAACGCGTGATGGGAGCGCTTGACCCACGTCCAGTCGAGGTCGGCCCGGAAAGTCGAGACCGGCGAGTCCCGCAGGTGGGCCCACGTCCCCACGAGATAGCCGCTGCCGTCGAGACGAGGCAGCGTGACGAGTTCCAGGGCGTTCGTCAGTGCGGCCTGATCACGGTCCCCCTGGTCACGGAGGGAGCCGTTGCCGGTGGCGTGGACGGGGTTGGGCCGGAAGACGAGGCCACGACCGTCGGCGGCGATGCGCACGTCGTCCGCCCGCAGGACCGCGCCGTCCGCGGCGTCCACGAACACGCGCAGCGTCTCGGCGGCCGAGCGCACTCCGACGTGCCAGGCGAGCACGCCGCGGCGCCCGCGCGGCAGGATCACGAGTTCCGGCGCACTGGACACGCGCGCAGGCGGTGCTGCGCCCGGTACAGCCGCCGACGTGTCGTCTGCAGCGAGCAGGAGCACGGCCCGCGCGGCCGCCGCGGGCGACGAGATGACGGGCACCTGCGCGCGCGCGGCGTCGATCCCCGCCAACGGATACACATCGGCGCGCAGCAGCAACGGACGCCCGTCGGGTGCGACGTGCGCCGAGACGCGGCTGCCGAACACGGGCACGCCGCCGACGCTCTGCACGTAGCGGACGTGATGCCCGGAGAGGCTGTCGATCTCGCGCTCGAGGACCAGCTCGCCGGGCATCGCCGTGAGCCCCAGTTCGTCACGGTGCTCCGCGAGCAGAGCGCGCGCGATGCCCGCGGGGTCGCCGCTCCGCGCCGGAAGGTGCGTCAGCAGCACGGTGCGACCGGGCACGACACGCGGCGCCGCAGACAAGGCGACGACCGCTGTCGGCGCGGGCGCGGGCGGCGCGGGCGCGGGCGCCCCCCGAGCCGCCGCGGGCAACACCGTCGAGCGCGCCCGGGCGACGGCGCGGCGGGGCACCGCGTCCGCATCGCCCGCCGCCCGCGCCGCGGCCCTCTCCTGCCGGGCGTCCGGGCCGCTCCGCAGCAGCGCCGCGACGCTGCCGAGGAGCACCGCGAACGCTAGCACGACGGGCATGAGGTGGCGGCGGCGCGGCATGCCCTGAACTCTACCACTCCTCGTCACGCGTGGGCCGCGGGCCCCGAACGGGGCCGGGCGACGGCAACGGCCCGCCCCGTCGCCCGCGCGTCAGAGCTTGCGCGCCCAGAGCTGCCAGTCCTCGGCCAGCTCCGTCTCGCGCGAGAAGTCGAATGCGGCCGCCGCCGCGACCGGATCGCCGCTCGACTGCAGCGCCTTCATGTACGCGCGGAACATCTCCACCCACTTGCGTCCGGCGGCGCCGCCATGAAGGAAGAAGTGCACGTAGCTCCAGGCGACGGCCTCGCGCTCGGGATGCGTGGCGCTCTCGGCGTGGGTCCACCAGCGGACGGTCTGCAACTCGACGCCGCTCGGTGCGGCGTCGTGCACTGCCCGCACGAGCAGCGGGTGTGACTGGTCGATGCGTCCCTTGTTGTAGGCCGCCGAGGCCACCACCTGCCCGACGCCGTGCTCGATCCAGAACGGCGCCCGGAACCCGAGTCTGCGCTGGAGCGCGGCGCGCGTCAGCTCGAGACGCAGCGCCGCCTTGCCGGCGGGCGTGGACAGCGCGCCGCCGTGCGTCAGGACGGCGCCCTCGCGGACCCACCACTCGGCCTCACGGTCGTCGCTGATCCCGAGCGGCCGCAGCGCGCTCGCGAGGGCGACGGCGTCCGCGTAGACGCGCACGACAGCCTTGGCGCCCGTCGGCGCGGGGATGCCCGTGATGGCCGTGACGTGCTCCTCGACGACGTCGGCCTCGAACTGGAACGGCTCCGGCCCGCCCTCGAGTTCCTCGGCCTGCACGATCGACTTCTCGCTCGTCGTGACCTTCATACCCGGCGGCGGCGTGGGTACGTCCGGACGCGCCTTCAGCACCTGCAACGATGCGAGCAGCGCGTCCATTGTCGCCAGCGCCGCGTCCTCGGCCTGCGAGGCGACGTCGAGCTTGAGGCCCACGACGCCCGCGTCCGTGCGTACGACGCGCACGTGCCGCGTCCACGTCTCGTCACGCACCTCGACCTTGAACGACGTCGCGTCGCCCGCGACGTGGACGCCCTGGTGCCACCCCATCTGCTCGGCCTCGCGCCACCACTTCCCGCACGCATCCGCGCGCAGGAACTCGTCGAAGACGTACACGTCGAGGAAGGCCTCGGCGTCGGTCCCCACGGGGCCGATGGCCGAGATCACGCGCGGCGCGGCGGGCTGCACGTCCTTGCGCACCGTGAAGCCCTCGGGGAGCCGGATCGCGATCCGGAAGTCGGGGTCCTTCGTCAGGGCGCCGCCGGAATCCGTGCCCGCGTCGCCGCTCCCGTCCTCGCTCGCGCCGCCCGCATCCGTGGCCCCCGCACCCGCCGGCGTCTCGGTCTTCGGCGTCTCGGGCTCCGGCGGCGCGAGCCCCGCGGCGTCGAGCAGCGTCTTCGCATCGCCCGCGGCGACGCCCGGCGCGCCGTTCACACGCACCCAGACCACGGCCGCCTTGCCGGCTCCGGCGAGAGCGCGGACGTACTCCACGGTGCCTGCGGCGACGCTGTGAGCGGTCCAGCGTGTCGCGTCCTCCGCGTCCTCCGCGTCCGCGAAAACGGGCTCGCCGCCGTTCTTCGTACGCCATTCCTTCCAGCGGCGGGCCGCCGCGTCGGCCGTCGTCAGGTCGGTGTAGAGAACGGCGAACAGCTCCGCGCGCTTCGTGCCGCCGAGGAAGCCGTGCGCCGCGATCGTCGTCGCGCCCTTCTGCTCGCGCCACGTCCCCTCCGCCGCGATACGCAGCACGCCGGAGTCGTCGGCCAGTTCCGTCGTCTTGGCGTGCGCCGGGAGCGCGAGTGCGGTCACGAGAGCCGTCGCCAACGCCACCGTGACGACGTTGCGCCGAGACGCGATGAGAAGGGCGGCGAGCATCGTGTCGAGTGTACGCACCCCGGGGCACAGCACCAGCGCCGTCAGCGCCGCGGCATGAGATGGCGCACGAAGGGCGTCATCGCGCGGGCCGCTGCCGCGTGGGCACGCGCGTTCGGATGGTGATCCGCGGGATGCACCCACAGATCGCGGCCCGCGAGCCCCACGAAGGCCTCTCCGAGGTCCAGGAACGGCACGTCGTCAGCAGCGCAGGCGTCGCGCACGAGGTCGCGAATCGGGTCGAGCGGTCCGTCCTCGAGACGATGCAGCAGCGGGAAGTAGACGACGGCGAACGAGGCGCCGGCGCGCGACGCCATCGCGTGCATCTCGCGCAGCCCCACCCGCATGCGCCGCCAGGCAGCGCTCTGCTCGCCGGTGTAGTACGAGAGGTACCAGCGCTCGGTCTCGCGCTCACGCGCCGCGGAACCAGCCACCCGGCGGAGCAGAGCGGCGAGACGCAGGCCGTCGTCGTCGCGGTCGCCGTAGCGCAGGAGATCGTCACCCTGCTCGCGCGAGGCGCTCACGTGAATCGCGTCGTTGGGGGTGACGACGACGACGACGACGCGCGGACGGAAGCGTTCGAGGAGCGCCGGCAGGCGCAGCGCCTCCTCGAACGTGCCGTAGCCCGGGACCCCGGCGTTCAGAACGGCCACGGGACCGGCGTCCGTCGCGACGGCGCGCCCGACAGCCGCGACGAACGTGTCGCCGTCGCGGACGCCCTCGCCGAACGTGAAGGAGTCGCCCACGAACAGCACGCGCGGCGTGCCGTCGTCCGGCGGCAGGGGGCCGCGCAGTCCCTCGGCGTTGACGTCGTCGTAGCGCAGCACGGCGCCGGGCGGCAGCGTGCCGTAGGGATCGCCGTCCCACGCCTGCCACGAGACGCGCTGCGGATCGAGGCCCCAGTACAACCTCGTGGGATCGCCGTCGAGCTTGACGAGCTCGTAGTGGTCCTCGCGCGGCGCGTAGTGGCCGAAATCGGTGAGACGCAGCACGATCTCACCGGCGCCGAGCGCGACGAGCACGCCGCAGAGAGCGGCGAGGACCCGCCACCGACGGCGACCGGCCGTACCGCCGGCAGGCGTCACCGCAGGTGCCTGAGCAGAGCCTCGATCATGAGATCCTGGTCGAACGTGCCGGCCATCTCGCGGATCGAGTGCATCGACAGCATCGGGTTGCCGACATCGACCGTCGCGACGCCCGCGCGCGCCGCCGTGATCGGTCCGATCGTGGAGCCGCAGGGCAGATCCGTGCGCGTCACGAAGACCTGCGGCTCGAACCCGGCGGCACGGCAGAGCGCGGTGAAGCGGGCGCCGGTCACGCCGTCGGTCGCGTAGCGCTGGTTCTCGTTGCGCTTGATCACGGGCCCGTGGTTCAGGCGCGGCTTGTGCTCCGGTTCGTGCATCTCGCCGTAGTTGGGGTGCACCGCATGCGCCATGTCGGCACTGATCAGGAACGACCGCGCGAGTACGCGCGCCTCCTCCTCGGACGGCGGGCCGCCCGACGCCGCCTCGTGGGTCGTCGCGATGCGCCGCAGCACGTCGAGCAGGAACGGGCCGCCCGCCCCCTGCGCGCTCGCGCTGCCGCACTCCTCGTGGTCGTAGAGAGCGATGAGCGACGTGTGCGCCGGAACGGGGCCCGCCGCCGACTCCACCAGCGCCACGAGGCCCGCGTGCGACGAGCCCAGGTTGTCCAAGCGTGGTGCGAACACGAACTCTCCGTCCAGTCCGCCCAGCGTGGACGGCGTCACGTCGAACAGCCCGAGGTCGAAGTCCACGACGCTCTCCGCCGCAACGCCGGCCGCCGCCGCCACGACGCGCCGCACGTCATCCGCGGCGAGCGTCCCACCGGCGAGACCGAGCACCGGGGGCAGGTGGCGCTGCTTGTCGAGCCGCAGACCGTCGTCGTTGACCTTGCGATTCAGGTGGATCGCGAGGTTCGGGATGCGCGCCACGGGCCGGTCGATGCGGATCAGTTCCGTGCGCAGGCCGTCGCCGTCCTGCACGACGAGGCGCCCGGCCAGGCCGAGGTCGCGGTCGGTCCACGTTGCCAGCAGCGCTCCCCCGTACACCTCGACCGCCAGCCGTCGATAGCCCTCCGCGACGTTCATGCCGTGCGGCTTCACACGCAGGTTCGGCGAGTCGAGATGCGCGCCCACGGCACGGATGCCCGCCTCGGCCGGCGCCTGCGACCCGGCGCGGAACGCGATGACGGTCGTCCCGGCGCGCATGACGTAGTAGCAGCCGCCGGGCGCGAGTCTCCAGGCGTACTCCTCGCGCAACTCCTGATACCCTGCGCCGGTCAGCCGGCGCGCGCACTCGACGGCGGCGAGTTGTGGCATGGGGCCGCAATCGATGAAGCGGCAGAGGTCCTCAGCGCGGGCGAGCGCGCGATCCGCGTCGAGGACCACGGCAGGGCGCTGCTGCAATTGGGGGGTGCTCATGCGCCGGATCGTACCCGAACGTCAGCGCAGCGCTGAGAGGGTGCGGAAGGGACGCCGCGCCGAGGCGTCCGACGAGCACGGAGGTCGTCACACGTTGAGGGTCAGGCACGCTGCTGCAACAACGGCGGTCGTCATCGCACTGGCGCTCGCGATCGTCGCCGCCTTCGTCGGACTCGGGGCCCCGGACGACGCCGCCCGCGAGCCCGGCGCGACGCCGCCGCGCGTGGCGCGCTAGGCGCGCGAGCGCACGCGCGCGCGGCAGGAACGGCGCCCTCGCGAGGGCTCGAGCGAGCCGCAGGACGCCGTCCGACCGCCACCGCCGCCGGCCGAACGTCTGCCGTGGGCGCGGGGCTCGGGCTTCGTCGTCGGCACCATCACCGACGCCGTCAGCGGGGACCCCGTGCGCGGCGTCCGTATCCGTCTCCTGCATCCGACGGGCGAGAAGATCGCCGCGGGCGTGAGCGATCATGCCGGGCGCTACCAGATCGACGGCGTCCCGGAGACGCTGCCGCTCGTGCTGCAGATTCTGCACGAAGGCCACCTCTCCGGTCTCTGCTGCGACGTCCGGCTGGGGCGCGGCGAGATCCTGCGCAAGGACATCGCGCTGCTGCGGGCGCCGCGCGTCACGCTGACCCTGACCGCGATGCCGCGGCAGACTGCCGCCAAGGACGTGCTCGTGCGCGTCCTCGAGGGTCCACGCGAGATCGTCCGCGGGACGACCGACGAGAACGGCGTCGTCCTGCTGTCCGTCCCCGAGCAGGGTCGCTTCGACCTGCGCGTCGGCGGCCAGACCTGCGCGCCCGTGCCCGCCGAGGAAGTGCTCCTGCTCCCGGGGCGCGGCGACGTCGATCTCGCACGCCGCGTCTTCCGCGGCGGCGCGCTGGAGGTCGCCGCCCGCGACGCGGACGACCAGCCGGTGCGCGGCGCCGTCGTCGCCGTCCACGGCCCCGGCCTCGAGCCGGTGCAGGGAACCACCGGCGGCGCCGGGCTCGTGAGTCTGGGGCCGCTGCCGCCGGGCGTGGGCCTGCGCATCACCGCGCGGTCGGCGGACGGCGCGCTGCGGGGGGCCGTGCCCGCGCGCGTACGCGACGGCTACGACGATCCCGCCGTGGTCTCGCTCTGGCCGGTGTCGCGCATCGCGGGCGTGATCGTCGGCGCGTCCGGCCGCGAGCTCGCGGGGGCGGTGATCGAGGTGGTCGTCCCCGAGGACGGCACGCTGCTGGGGGTCGTGCGCTCCGACGCGCGTGGCCGCTTCGTCGTCTCGGACCTGCCCCGGGGCGACGTCGAACTCGTCGTTCGCGCCGCGGGCCACGCCCCGGCGAGACGGCGCGCGCGAGCCGGAGCGCGCGGCGCAGTGCAAGTTGCGCTGGACGCGGTGCCGACCGCGACGCTGGTCGGGAGCGTGCTCGGGCCCGGGCGGGTCGCTGTCGCCGGCGCACGCGTGCGCGTCGTGCCCGGAGACGTCGGCACACGCACCGAGGACAACGGGTCATTCGTCCTCGATGGCGTGCCGCCGGGCACGCCGCAACGCATCCTGGTCGAGGCACCCGGCCTCCGCGTGGACGAGAGCAGCCGCGCCGATCGGCTGCTCGTGGCGCTCGCGGCGGACGAGCGGCGGCGCGTCGAGATCCAGCTGGCGAGCGCCGACGCCACCGGCGCGCCCGCCGTGGACGCCGAGTCCGCTCTCCGCGCGCTCACCGGCCGCATCATACGGCGCGACGGCGCCCCGGTCGCCGCGGCCACCGTCGGCTGGGCGGGGCTCGCCGCGGTCACGGACGTCGATGGACGGTTCGAGCTCATGCGCCCTCCGCGCGACGGGCGGAGGGCTCTGCCGCTGCTCGCCATCATGCCGCCCGCGGGGCTGCTGGAACCCACGATGCTGCCGCTGCAGCACCCGGACGCCGCGGGCGCGCTGGCGCTCGGCGACGTGGCACTCCGCGAGCGGCCCACGGCTCTGCTGCGGCTGGGGGAGACACCGGGCACACAGGCGTCGGCGCTCTCGTTCACGGTGCTCATGGACACCGGCGATCACCTGCTCGGCGCGGAGTCGGAGCCGTTCGCGAGCCAGCGGCGGGTGACCTACGACGGCGCCTGGCTGCACGTGGCCGCACCGGGGGCCTGGCGGCGCGGCGGCCACCGACGCGCCTGGGTGGGCGTGACCACCGCCGACGGGCCGGCCGCGGCGGCCGTCACGTGGCCGGCGACGGCCGGGCCGACGCAGATCGTCACGCCGCGCTGGCGGGACGCACTGACACGCGTGGTCATCGCGATCCCGAAGGGCTACCGCGGCGGCGAACTGCGCCTGCGACTGGTGTCCACGCCGGACGACGCGCCGCTCGAACGCTTGGGACTCCCACTCGAGACGACGCGGCGCGCCGACGCCAAGCGTCTGATCCTGGACGGACTGCTACGTGGGACGTGGATCGCGGACCTCGTCGGCCCCGCTGCGGCGGCGCCGCCGACGCTGCGCGCGACGATCAAGAACGGGCGCTTCCGCGGCTTCCGCCCAGCTCGCTGAACGGCACGGCAAGGTCGCCGCGGCGCGCTCCGGCCAGTGGCCGCACGCGCAATTCGCCCTCTGCGGCGCACAAGACCTGCTCGCGGCCCATCGGATCACTGACGACACGGGCCGGCGGCCCGGTGCGGGTCTCGCCGACGTGCCCCCGGCAGAACGCCCAGAGCGCGTAGCGCAGCTCCGCCGACTGGTGCCCGAGCAACTCGGCGCGGCGGCGCACGTCGCGTGGCAGCCGCACGGCGCGCACCGTGAAACACCAGTCCCGGCGCCGCGCGAGCAGCGGACAGGGGCCGTCGTGCGTGCAGGGCGCGAGCGTCGTGACGGCCTCGCGCAGGCCCTCGCGCAGCTCCATCAGGCGGCGGGCGGTCTCGTCGAGGGCGGGCTCGACCACGACGACGACGCCTCCCGGCGCCAGCACCTCGGCGACGCCGTGCATGAGCGGCGCCCAGTCGTCCCGCTGCTCGTTCAGGACGGCGCCGAGGAGCACCACGTCGAAGCGCCAGCCCGCGCGCCGGGCCCGCTGCCGCCACGGCGCGATGCGCGTGACGGCGCAACGCACGCGCGGCGCGGCGGCCCCCGGGCGCAACGCCTCCGCAACGGCGAGCGTGAGCGCCCGCGCCTCCGCGACGGCCGAGCGCTGGTGATCGACGAGCGCCAGCTCTGGCCACGGCTCGTCCCCCTCGTCGGCAAGGTGGCAGAGGAGCGCCTGCGACATGGCCCCGAGCCCGGCGCCCAGATCCGCCACGCGCAGCGGCACGGTGCCCGGCCGAAGAGCGCGAGCGCGCGCCTGATGGAGCGCCTCGCCGATCCCGGCCATGCCGCGCAGGATCTGCTGTGGGTGGAAGTGGGCCAGATAGGCGCTGCGCACCGGCGGCAGGTTGAGGTAGGAGCCGGGCAGGTGTCCGCGCTCCGCCGTGAAGGCCTCCGAGAGCTGCGCGACGGCGTCGTCCAGGCGCGGGCGCGTGGCCTTGCCGTGCTGCTCCTTCAGGAACGCCGCGAGGCAGCGCTCCACCGCGCGCGGCATCGCGATCGCCGGCCGCTCGCGGGGCCGCCAGAGGCCGCCTACGACATCACCTCGATGAAACGCTGCGCCTCCTCGATCGACTGCCGGATGCTGCGCTTCAGAACCTCGATCTCACCCTCGATGTTGCTCATCTCGTCGCCGAGAGCGCCCACGGCAGCCGCGTTGAGGTTGTGCTTGAGGAACAGCGTGTGGTCCTTGAGCAGCGTCAGCGCAGGGTCCATGGAGGCGCGCGTCTCGACCAGCCGCGCGTGGAGCCGGCCGTAGCGCGCCTGCGTCTCGCGCAGCTTCTTGCGGCTGCCCGCCTTCAGCGACGGCGACTGGATCTCGCCGATCTCCTCTTCCCACTCGGCGAAGAGGTCGGCGGCCACGGTCTCGATCTCGTCCATGCGCGCGTCGATGTCGTCGGCGGCGGAGGCGGCATCGTCGTAGGCGTCCGCGAGGGCGTCGTACTCGCGCTCGAGATCGCCGCCGTCGAAGCCGGTGAGCGCCTTGATGCGCGTCAGGGCGTCGGTGAACGCCTCTTCGGCGTCCTCCTGATCTCCCACCATCCCGGTCAGTTCGCTGCGCAGGAGATCGCGCTTCTCGCGCCCCACGAGCTCCATCGCGTCGTAGTACACCGACTGACAACCTGTCAGCAAGGAGCCCCCTGCGAGGGCGGCGAGCAGGGCCAGCGTGCGGGCTCTGGACATGGGACACCTCCGGCGACACGCGTCGATGACGCCCGACCGTGTCGCGATCGCGAGCGGGCCGCCGATGGCGGAGAGATCGGGATTTGAACCCGAGGACGAGCTTTTGGCCCGTCACCTCATTAGCAATGAGGCGCTTTCGACCACTCAGCCATCTCTCCGCGCGGTCGGCCGGCCGGTTCGAGGCACTCCTCTCCCCGGCGAGCCGCGCAACCTACCAAGAGTGCCCGGCGACGCCAAGATGCCCGCACGCGCGTCCGCACCCGCCGCCCACGGGGGCACTCCCGCCGCCGGCATGGTATGCTCGTGGGATGGCCCGCACAGACGACAAGGAAGACCCCTGGGCGCACGCCGGCGACGACGCGATCCCGTGCCCGGTCTACGACGAGCGCACCGGCCGCCAGTGCGGCAAGCCCACCGAGCCCGGCACCTTGACCTGCAAGGAGCACGACACGCGTTCGTCGTCCACGCAGATCAGCCGCCTCGATTCCGCGCGTCGCCGTTACGGCGTGTGATGCTGCCACCGGACGATCACCCACGTCGTCGCTGCCCCGCCACGCCGGGGAGAGGATGATCCTCGTGCCCATGACGCCGCTCCCCAGGATGCCGACCGCCAGGCGCGCGCGCGCGCTGCTCGTCACCGTGATCGTCGCGCTGACGGTCTTCATCGGGCGCACGTCCGCAATGGGCGCGGACGAGGAGATCAGCCGCGACTGCATCTGCATGACGAGCGGCGGCGCGTGCCAGCACTACCTGCGCAACCCGAAGACACCGACCAACGACCCGTGCTGGTGTGATCGCTGCCGCACGTTCTCGCAGCACGACGGCACGACCGTGCCGGACGGCATGAACCCGCTGTGCTTCACGTCGAGCCGCATGGCCTGCTACCTGAAGCGACACTCCGTCGCGTGGGGCATCACGTGCAGCGAGTGCGTGCAGAACGACGACTGCTGCAAGTACCCGCGGCACGAGAACTGTCCCGACTGCCAGGACGGTGACGACAACCCGCTCTCGACGGACGCCTTCGGGCGGCCAGCCGAGGAGACGGTGATGGCGCGCCTCGAGCGCGAGCGCCGCCTCTTCAAGAAGCCCAAGAAGGTGATCGTCGCCTACAACCGCAACTTCTACCTCGTCACCGACGTCGGCCCGATGAAGGTCAGGACCGAGGGCGGCGGCAGCTTCCGGATGGCGAGTCCCCACGAGTGGGCGCACCTCATGATCGAACGTGCCGAGTACGCGCGGCGCGAGTTCGTCCGGCACTTCGGGAGCGCGCCCCGCATCACCAAGCCGACCGCCATCTACATCCCGGCCAAGGAGCGCGACGCGGCCAGGATCCAGGGCACCTACCTCGGCTCCGCACGCACGAACATCAACTACGGCGGCAGCAACGACAACTCGATGGCCGACGGTTTCGCCTTCAACGGCTTCTGCCAGTCGGAGCAGAAGTTCAGCGGCGACCACACGCAGCACATGGCGATGCGCCACGCGCTCGGGCACATTTTCATCTCGTGCTGGACGGTCGTGGACGGCCTCAACCGCGCGCTGCCGCGATGGATGTTCGTCGGCGCCGCGCACTGGCTCTGCAAGCTGCAGGAACGCTTCCGCGACGACGTGACGTTCTGCGGCAACGAGAGCACACCCCTCAGCGGCAGCGGCAAGAGCTGGCTGGCCGACTGCACGAAACTCGCGCGGAGCAGGAAGTTCGCGCCGATCGAGGAGCTGTTCGGAAAGACGTCCGGCGGCCAGCTCACACTCGTGGACCACAAGCGCGCGTGGGTCTACTTCCAGCTCATGCTCGAGGAGTGGCGTGAACCGTTCGTGAAGGTGCTGGCGGACATTCGCCGCCAGAAGGAGCCGCGCGACGCGTTCATGGAGCACCTGAACGTGACCCCCGAGGTGTTCCACGAGCGGATCGCGGAGCGGCTGATGGGCAAGCGCCGCTCGATGGACCCGTCGCGCTCCGAGGAGGACTTCGAGGGCAACGAGGCCCCGGGCAAGCGCGAGCGCAAGAAACTGCTCGCGGAACCGGACCCGCAGAAGCTCGCGGCGCTCATCCGCGGCCTCGGCACGATCACCGACGGCGAGACGGCCGAGGTGGTGATCGACCTCTTCAAGAAGAACAGCGAACTCGTCCGTGAGCAGGCGGTCGTGACGCTGCTGAAGATCGACGACCAGGAAGTGCTCGAGACCGTCTGGCAGTACGGCCTCAATCACAGGAACGCGATGTCGCGCGCCTACACGGCGCGCGTCTGCGGTCGCAAGCAGCTCGAGTTCGCGCTCATCAAACTGCGTGAGCAGCTCGAGGACTCCAACTGGTACGCCCGCGCCGAGGCGGCGGTCGCCTGTGGCCGGATGCAGGACATTCGCGCGATGTCCGAGTTGCGCGCGATGGTCAACGACCCGGCCGAGAAGGCGCGCGTGGCGGCCATGGACGCCCTGGCGATGTTCGGCGAAGAGGCGGGCATGGCGGTGCCGCTGATCGTCAAGCATCTCCTTTCGCCGCAGTGGCAGCTCCGCGTCACGGCCTGCCAGGCACTCGGCAAGATCGGCAGCATGGAGGCCGTCGAGCCCCTCATCACGCGCATGGAGATCGAGTCCGGCCGCGTGCGCGGCGACATCAAGGACGCGCTGAAGGCCATCACGCGCGACGACCTCGGCCGCAAGCCCGAGAACTGGCGCAAGTGGTGGGAGCGCGAGAAGGCGAACAGTCCGAACGGCCTGCCCAAGCGCCCCGACGCGCCCACCGAGACCGGCCCCATGGAGAAGAAGAAGGACCCCAACGACCGCTATGCGCAGCAGGAGTACTACGGCATCGAGATCTACTCCAGCCGCATCGGCTTCGTGCTCGACAACTCACTCTCCATGCAGAGCAACTTCACGCCGGACCCGCGCATGGTGACGTCGCTCTCGCGCAAGTACACGGGCACCAACAAGATCACCATCTGCAAGGAAGAGATCGCCCAGACCCTCAAGACGCTGGACCCGCGCAGCCACTTCAACGTGATCGCGTTCAACACGACGATCCGCACCATGTCGAAGAACCCCATCGCAGCCAGCGCGGGCAACATCAAGAAGGCCTTCGGCTTTCTGCGCGCGCTGCCCGCGAAGGGCGAGACCAACTACTACGGCGCGCTGCGAGCGGCTCTCGACCTCGGCGACACCGTCGATGCCAGCCCGAACTTCCGCAGCACGCCCGACACGCTGACGTTCCTCACCGACGGCATGCCGACGCGCGGCGAGATGACGGACGCCGACACGCTGCTCGAGTGGTACACGGCGCTCAATCGCTACACGCGCGTACGCACGCACGTCATCTGCTTCGGCAACAAGGGCGTGGACCTTGTCCTGCTGCGCGGCATGGCCGAGCGCAACGACGGCAAGTTCGTCCACGTCGCCGAGAAGAAGTAGCCGCCGCAGGGAGGGGGCCTCGGCGGGCTGCGCCGGCCATTGTACGCCGATGCCGCGGCGATGACCGAACCTACGGGGACGCTGCGGGTTGCCTCCGGTGGCCGCGAGGCCCCCAGGAGAACGTCGCCGCCGCCGGGGACGTTCGGGGGCGGCACGTAGGCCGCCCCCCTACCGCGGCATCCGGCATGCGCACCCGGTCGCCCGGCAGGCGCCGTGACGATCGGCGCTCCGCCGTGGCGGAGGGGCGGGGATTCGAACCCCGGGTAGGTTGCCCTACGGCGGTTTTCAAAACCGCTCCCTTCGACCGCTCGGGCACCCCTCCGCTGCCGTGTCTTCTACTGACGTGTCCGCGGCACGGAGCGCGGATTCGCGGCGCTTCTCAATCGCTGGACGAGGCGAGCACCTCGTCGAAGACCGCCTTCTCGACGAAGATCGGCGCGCCGAGATGAGCCGCGAGGGCGACGGCGTCGCTCGGGCGGGCATCGACCTCGACGGGTTCTCCGCCGGACCCGCGCACCAGCTCTAGGCGGGCGATGAACGTGTTCTGGCGCAGTTCCGAGATGACGACCCGCGCGAGGCGTCCCTCCAGGGCCTCGACGACGGACGCCAGGAGATCATGGGTCATGGGCCGCGGCGGCGAGCGGTCACGCACCTTGCGATCGATGGCCGCGGCCTCGTGGATGCCGATCACGATGGGGAACTGCCGCGTGCCCCCCTTCTCACGCAGGTAGATCCGCTGCTGATCACTCGTCTCGCGGATGACGATTCGGGAAAGCTGCACCTCGATCATGGGGGAATTCTACCTCCCGAAGCGGGGGTACGACGGAGTTCTCGCGTGTTCCGCGACGGACGCGCGATCATCTATGGATGGAGCGAGCGGTTCGAGTCATTCGCGAGAGAGCCGGGCTGCCGGAATCCGATCACCGCGTCCGCGTCGCGCTCTGGCGTGACGGACGGCAGCTCGCAGCGAGCACCGCCACCGGCGCACCGGTGTTCCTGCGTTCGGCGGCCAAGCCCGTCCAAGCGCTGGCGTGCATCGTGACGGGCGCCGCCGACCGCTTCGCGATGACTGCGGAAGAACTCGCGCTCGCGTGCGGGTCGCACAACGGCGAGCCGCGTCACGTCGCAGTGGCGCGCGGGCTCCTCGAACGGCTCGGTCTCGCGGAGTCGGACCTCCTCTGCGGCGCGCACGCGCCGGTCCACCAACCCAGCGCCGCCGCTCTCGTCCGCGCCGGACGCGAGCCGACGCCGCTGCACAACAACTGCTCGGGGAAGCACGCGGCCATGCTGGCCGCATGTGTCGCCGCGGGTTGGCCGACGGCGGACTACGTCGCGCCGGATCATCCTCTGCAGCGCCTGAACCGGGGACATGTCGCGGCCTACGCGGGGCTCGCCGCCGTCGATGTCGCACTGGGAACCGATGGGTGCAGCGCACCGGTGTTCGTGGTGCCGCTCGCGGGCGCTGCGCGCCTCGCCGCGACGGTCGTGGCGCCTGAGCGCGCGGGTCTCTCCGGGGCGACATGCGGCGCCGCCCTGCGCCTGCGCGATGCCGTCCGCAGCGCGCCGGAGATGATCGCGGGAACCGCGCGGTCGGACACCGACGTCATCCGCGCCACCGGCGGCGGCGTGCACTGCAAGGTCGGCGCCGAGGGCCTGTGGTGCCTCGGCGTCGCGGCGACGTCCACGGGGCTCGCCGTCAAGTGCCTGGACGGCTCGGCGGACGCCGCGCGCCGCGCGGGCCTGGCGCTGCTGCGCCGCGCCGGCGTTCTGGACGACACCGTGTGGGAGCGTCTCGCCCCCCACCACGACCCCGTGCGGCGCAACCACCGCGGGCTCGACGTCGGCCGCGTGCGGGTCGAGGTGCCCCAGATCCTCCTGGACGCCTGGCGATGAACGCAGCGGACCTGCCGCCGCTCCCGCCGCGCCCACGGGACGGACACAAGGGCACGTTCGGCCACGTGCTGTGCCTGGCGGGATCGCTCGCATTCCCCGGCGCAGCGGTGCTCTGCGTACGTGCCGCGCTGCGCGGTGGCGCGGGCCTGGCCACGCTGGGCTACCCCTCGGCGCTGCGCACCGTGATCGGCGCCCACCTGCTGTGCGAGATGGGCCACGCGCTCCCGGACGAGCTCGGCGCGCTCGGGCCGGTGGCGGTCGATGAGGCGCTCGCCCTCGCCGCGACGCGCGACGCGGTGGCGCTCGGGCCGGGGCTCGCGCGGGCGCCGGTGACCGCGGCGTTCGCGCGCGAGATCGCGCTGCGCACGGAGCGCCCACTGGTGCTCGACGCCGACGGACTGAACGCGTTCGAGGGACATGCCGACGAGCTCGGGGCGGCGGCGGGGCCGCGCATCCTGACACCGCATCCCGGCGAAGCGGCGCGCCTGCTCGGGTGCTCGACGGCAGACGTCGCGGCGGACCGCGAGGGGGCGGCGCAGCGCCTCGCCGCGTCCACGGGCGCCGTGGTCGTGCTCAAGGGCGCTGGCACGTTGATCTGCGACGGGCAGAGCGTCGCCGTCAACGCCACCGGCAACCCCGGACTCGCGACCGGCGGCAGCGGCGACGTGCTGACGGGGCTCATCGCCGCGCTGCTGGCGCAAGGCCTCGCGCCCCGAGCTGCGGCGCTCCTCGGGGCGCACCTCCACGGGCGCGCCGGGGATCTCGCCGCCGGCGAACTGGGGGAGCAGGGCATGATCGCGAGCGACGTGCTGGATCGGCTGCCGCTCGCGCTGCGCGAGCACGCCAGAACCCATGCGTGCGGGTAGCAGTTACGATGAAGTCGTGAGACGTTCTCGGGCTTCCCTCGTCACCGCAGCCCTGCTCTCGTGCGCCGTCCTCTGCGCCGCCGCCGCCTCGGCGCGGCCCGCTGTCCGTGTCGCGGACGGCGCCGTCACGCGCGCGATCGCGGCGCTGCTCGATCCCGCGAGCCCCACGGCGGCGCAGGACGCCGCGCGGATCGTGGCGCGCGCCGGGAAGGCGGCGCTCCCGGAGATCGACGCCGCACTCGTGGATGCCGCGTGGTATGCGCGCGCCGCCCTGATCGGGGCCGTCGCCGAGATGGACGACCCGCAGGCCGGCGCGTTGCTCGGACCCGCGGCGAGCGACGCGTCGTTCGCCGTGCGCGAGGCAGCCGTCATCGGCATCGGGAAGATCGGCGATGCCGCCGTGGCGCCGCTCCTGCTCGCGCGCGGCGACCCGGCCCACGAACCCGTCTGGCGCGTCCGCGCCGCCGCAGCCACGGCGCTGCGCCGGGCCGTGCTGCGCGGTGTGCTGCAGCGGGCGCGCGCGGAACCCGTGCTCGTGGCGCAACTCCAGGACCCCGACCCCGACGCGCGGCGAGCCGCGTTGCGCGCCATCGTGCCACTCGGGGCGCCGGCGGCTTTGCCCCACCTGCTCGCGATCTACGACGACACGGAAGCGGACCCCGTGGACCGCTCTCTCGCACTCGCGGCGCTGCGGCTCTACCGCGATCGCGAGGACGACGTGCTCCCGGCACTGCGCTGCGGCCTGCTCGAGAGCGACGACGCCGAGATGGCGGCTGCCGCGGGCGCCGCGCTGCTCGACCTGGGAGGGACGACGGTGCTGGACGACGACCTCGTCGCGCATGCCGTTCTGCGACAGCTCGGTGACGCCGGCGCGGCGGCACTCCGCGCGGCTCTCGGACGCCTCGGGCCGGAGGCCGTCCCGTGGCTGCGGCGAAGCGCCGACGACGTCGCCCGACGCATCGCGCAGCGCAAGGTCGAGCACTACGGCAGCCCGCTCGAGCTGATCGTCGAGGCGCTGCTCGAGATCCGCCGCGAGGCGGCCTTCGAGCTCTTGCGGGACCTCGCCGTGGGGCCGCAGGCCGACGTGATGGCGCCGGCCACACGCCGCTTCGCGCTGCGCAAGATCCAGCTCCTCTTTGCGCCGCGCCTGCGCGACGAACTACGTGCGACGTTCGACGGACACGCCGGTGACGGCGTGCGACGATCGCTGCTGCTCGCGATCGAGGCCTCCGGCGGCGACGATCTCGCAGCGCGGCTCGACGCCGCGCTCGCGCACAGGGACGGCGAGGCGCGTTGGGCTGCTGTCGATCTCCTGAAGCGCCGCCCGGACCTGCCCGCCGGACCGGTCCTGGTGCGCCTAGCCGCGGGCGAGGCCACGCCCGCCAGGCTGCGCGAGCACGCGCTGGAGGCGCTCGCCCGGCGCGACGCGGGGGCCGCCGCCGACGTCGCGCGCGGGCTCCTCTCCCACGGCCACGCCGACGTCCGAGCCGCGGCCGCGCAGTTGATCGCGCGCGCGGGCCGCGAGAGCGACGCCGACCTCGTCCGCACGGCGCTCGAGACCGAGAACGGCTCCGACAGGCGGGCGGAGCGCGCCGCCGCGCCGGAGACCGCGGCCGTCACGCCGTCGTCGCCCGACGACCGGCGCCGGCGGCGCCGACGCGTGCGGCGCGCTCTCCTGGCGGCGCTCGAGGCCTGCGCGGGCGAGGGCGCACGGCCCGAGTTGCTGCGCACGCTGGCAAGCGACGACGACGACGTGCTCCGCGAGACGGCCGCGCGCCTGCTGCGCCGCGTCGTGCGCACGAGTGACGACGCCGCGTTGCTGGCGGCCCTCGAGAGCGAGCATGCACCGGCGACGCGTCGCGAGATCCTGGCGACGCTCGCGACTCTGGGGGGGTCACCCGCGGCGCTCGCCCTGTTCGAGGAGATGCTCGCGTCATCCGGCCGCCGCTGGGCGGCCCTCATGCTGCTGCGCTCGGAGGACGCCGAGATCCGGCCGCGGCAGCTCGCCGCAGGTCTTCGCAGCGCCGCTTGGAACGACGAGGAGCGCGAGGTCGCACTGGTGCTGCTCGCGCGTGACGGCAAGGCGCCGCCGCCCGCGGAGTTGATCGAACTGGCGCGTGCATCGCGCTCCAAGGCACTCACGAGCGAGGCCCTGCGGCTGGTGACCGAGACCGCCGGCGACGAGGCCGGTGCGCTGCTCACGAAACTCCTCTCCGAGCTCGAGGATGCGGAGAAGCTCGCCATGGCAGCCGAGCAGATCGGAGCGCTTCGTTTCACGCCTGCGGTTCCCGCGCTGGTCGCCATGCTCGACGCCTGGCGGCGCCCCGCACTCCGCGCGTCGCTCAGCAGTGCACCGGCGCTCGAGGTGTACCGCCGTGCGGCGATCGCGCTCGGTCGATGTGGCACGCGCGCAGCCGGCGAGGCTCTCGTGCGCCACCTCCTGCACCCGGACATCGCGCGCGCCGTCGTGCCCTACTCGACGACCGGCGACGGTCCGTTCAAGCCGGCCGGCGCGCCTCCCGTGCGCTCGGCGCGCGCCCTCGTCTGCGCATTGTCGCACTTCGACGAGGCCACCGGCCGCGACCTGGTCGAGAGGCGCCTGGCCCCCCTGGCGCGCAGCGGCGACGACGTGCGACTGGCCGAGGACTACATCGACGGGATCGCGCGCTACCTGCGTGATCCCGGCGCCTACAACCTGCCGCAACGGCGCCGCCCGGGCGTCGCCCTGGCGCTGATGCGCCACGTTCTGCACACGGCGCCGCGGCTCTCGCCACTCGACGTCGAGATGTCGCGCTACGTGGCGTCGCAGCTCGAGGCGGAGGGGCGCTTCGCCGAGGCGGCGGCAGCCCACGATTCCGCGATCGCGCTCGCCGACGTCGAGGAGGGCTGGCGGTCGCCCGAGCGGCGCCTCGAGGAGCGCGGAAAGCGGGATCTCCTGCGAGCTCTGGCCGCGGCGGCTGCCGGCGACCGTGTCGCCGCGACGGCGCTGCTGGACGGTCTGCGAGCCCCCGCTCCCGAGAACGGCGCGCTGGCGTACTTCGAGGGCTATGGCCGGGCGAAGATCGGGCTCGGCGACGAGACGGCGCGCGATGCGCTGCTCCAGACGGTGACCGTGGACGAGGCCCACGCGCGCGCGCACCTCTGGCTCGGCTGGGTCAACGAGAGGCTCGACGGTCCCCCCGCCGGCCTGCCGCAGTACGCGGAGGCGCTGCGGCTCGATCGCAAGCGCGTGCGCGACGCCGGCGGAGAGTACCTCGCACACCGCCGCGGCCGCGTGCACCGCTGGTCCTCGTATCCGTACTGGTATGCGCGGGCGCTGGCACGCGCCGGCGACGACGTGCTGGCGCAGGATCTCCTCCACGAGGCGATCCTGCGCGACGACCGGGCCGCGGCCCAGGCCCTCGCCGAACCCGCGTTCGAGCGTTGGGAGGATCTTCCCGAGCTCGTGGCCTGGGCACTGGACGCCATCCCCGACACCGAGTGACGCGGCGCCACCGCGATCACCCGGGCGTTCTGGGCACGAGCGGCGGTAGCACGGACAATGGACACCTCTCCGGAGGACTCCCGATGCCCGCGCCACCGACTCGTCGCCGCGACATCTACGTGAACCCGCTCGCCACGCGCTACGCCAGCGCCGACATGCTGCGTGTCTTCGCCGACGAGCGCCGGTTCGGCACGTGGCGGCAGCTCTGGCTGGCGCTCGCGAGAGCCCAGCACGAACTCGGGCTCGGCATCTCGGCGGAGCAGGTCGCCGCGATGGAGGCGAATCTCGGCGACATCGACTACGCCGTCGCCGAGGAGCGCGAGCGTCTGGTGCGCCATGACGTGATGGCCCACGTCCATGCCTTCGCCGTGCAGTGCCCCGCCGCGGCGCCGATCATCCACCTAGGCGCAACGAGCATGTTCGTCGTGGACAACACCGACCTGGTGCTGCTGCGCGACGCCTACGGCATCATCCGTGACCGGCTCGTGCGCGCCATCGCCGGGCTGCGCGACCTCGCGGCCCGGCACCGCGACGTGCCGTGCCTGGCGTACACGCACTTCCAGCCGGCGCAGCCGACGACGTTCGGCCGCCGCGTCTGCCTGTGGCTGCAGGACCTCTTGCTCGACCTCGATACGTGCGAGTGGCAGCGTGGACGGCTGCGGCTGCGCGGTGCCAAGGGCACGACGGGCACCCAGGCATCGTTCCTGACGCTCTTCGACGGCGACCACGAAAAGGTGCTGGAGATGGACCGCCGCGTGGCTGCGGCGATGGGCTTCGACGCCACGTTCCCGGTCACGGGGCAGACCGTGTCGCGCAAGGTGTTCGCCGACGCGCTCACGTTCCTGGCCGGGGTCGCACAGTCGGCGCAGAAGATGGCGAACGACGTGCGGCTGCTGATGGGACTCGGCTGCGTCGAGGAGCCCATCGGCGAGTCCCAGATCGGCTCCTCCGCGATGGCCTACAAGCGCAACCCCATGCGTTCCGAGCGCATGACGTCGCTGGCGCGCCTCGTGATGTCCCTGTCCTCGTATGCAGCGGTGACGGCGGCCGAGCAGTGGCTCGAGCGCACGCTCGACGACAGCGCCGGCAACCGCATCGCCATCCCCGAGGCGTTCCTGGCGACGGACGCCCTGCTCGTGCTGCTCGAGAACGTCGGCGGGGGCTTGCAGGTGTACCCGGCGGCCCTGCGGCGCGAGCTGACGCGTGAGCTGCCGTTCATGGCCACCGAGGAGATCCTGATGCGCGCCGTCTCCGCCGGCGGTGACCGCCAGCAGCTCCACGAAAGTATCCGCAGGCACTCCCATGCCGCTGCCCGGCGCATCAAGGAAGAGGGTGCCGCCAACGATCTCCTCGAGCGGCTCGCCGCGGACGGCGCGTTCGCCGCCGTTCGCGACGAGATCCCCGGCATGCTCGATCCCGCGCGCTTCGTCGGGCGCTCGCGCGAGCAGGTGGATGAGTTCCTGGCGGGCCACATGAACCCGGTGCTCGCGCAGCACGGCGACGCGCTCGACACGGCGGCGGGAGAGGTCACGGTCTGACGCCGGGCAGGTATCCGGCGCTCGTCAGCCAGAGGGCGCCCGGCGCAGCGGAGGGAACCCGGCTCAGCCGGAGAGAACGCGCCGCAGGCGCACGGCCGTCGGGCCGTCGAGGCCGCCGCGCCGTACCGCCGCATCGAGCGCCAGGAGCGCCAACTGGGCGTAGGATGCGACGAGATGCGGCGCCGCACACCGCAGCGCAGCGAGGTGCTGCTCCACGGTCTCCACGTCACCACGCGCCACCGGGCCGGTGAGCGCCGCGGGAGCGCCGACGTCGCGGAGATTCTCCGTCGTTCCGGCGAGCAACGCCGCGAGCGGAGCGCGCGCATCCTGCGGCGCGATCCCGGCCGTCCCGAGGATCTGCGTCGCCGCGTCGAACAGCGCCACCGTGTGGTTCGAGACGATGGCGGCCGCCGCGTGGTAGAGCGCCTTGGCCCCGGGGGAGAGGGCGTGGAACTCCCCCCCCCAGGCATCGACGAGCGCCCTCGCAGCGGCCTCCCCTGCGCCCTCGTGGAACCAGTGCGTACCGGGCACGCGCGCCGCCAGCCGCGCGTCCACCACGCGGGGATCACAGGTGTCACCGGGGCCGCCGCGCTCGGGCGCGGGGAAGGTCTGGAGCGGGTGCAGCGAGCCCGTGCGCAGGCCGCCGCGACCGAGAGCGGCCCCGGGGAGCGCCCCACTCGTGTGCAGAACGAGCGGCAGCGGGGTCTCTGCGCACGGCGACGCTGCTGCGTCGGCGGTCTCGTCCGTCGGCGCGGGCAGCAACGGCAGCGAGCGTTCGAGCCGCGCGCCGACAGCGGCCACGGCGCGATCGGACACCGCCACGACGACGACGTCGGCCGCAAGCAGATCGCCGTCGGCGGCGGCGGGCGCCGCCCCCACGCGCGCGGCCAGCGCCGCCGCGCGCTCCGAGAAGCGAGACTGCACGGCCACGACGCGCCCGCCGGCGTCCGCGTGCGCGCGCGCGATCGCGCGCGCCACCGCCCCGGTGCCGACGATGGAGATGCTAAGCACGCCGGGCACGGACGTCACGCGGCGCCGTCCACGCCGGACGCGGCAAAGTGATTGACGGGCCGGGCGCCGTGCCCCACGGCGAAGGCCGACTGCAACCCGGCAACGACGAAGTCGGTGGCCAGGTCGATGGCACACGCCTCATCGAGCCCGCGCGCCAGGCAGGCCGCAATGGCCGCGGAGAGCGTACACCCCGTTCCGTGCGTTGCCGGCAGCGGCACACGCACGTGCGTCCTCGACGCGGCCGCCTCGCCGGGGTGCGCCACCACGTCCTGGATCGGTCCCGTCCCCGCCGCGTCGCCGCCCTTCACGACCGCCACGGCGCCGTACTCCCGCGCCAGATCCTCCGCGGCGGCCCGCGCATGATCCGCGTCCGTGACGGCTCGCCCGAGGAGCACACCGGCCTCGGGGAGGTTCGGCGTGATCACCGCGGCGCACGGCAGGAGATGGCTGCGGATCGCGGCGACGGCGTCCGGCTCCACCAACGCATCGCCGCTCGTTGCGACCATCACCGGATCCACGACCAGCACGCCGAGGGCTCCTCGCTCGGCCCAGCGCGCCACGACATGGGCCGCGGCGGCGGAGAACAGCATCCCGGTCTTCGTGGCGAGCGGCGGACAGTCGTCCACGAGGACCGCGATCTGCCGCTCCAGGAACTCCGCCGGGACGCCGTGTACGCCCTCGACGCCGACGGTGTTCTGCGCGGTGAGCGCGGTCACCGCCGCCATGCCGTAGCAGCGAAATGCGTGGAAGACCTTCAGATCCGCCTGAAGCCCCGCGCCACCGCTCGGGTCCGAACCGGCAATCGTCAGCACACGTGGGTGGCGCACGCCCGCAGGCTATCACGCACACGACGCCGCGCGGCGCCCCCGCCGACGGGCAGGCGCTGAGGAGGAGCCGGAGGTTCATACGAGAACGCAGGGCTCAACGAAGAAGAGGCCGCCCGTTGCCGGGCGGCCTCTCGTGTTGTCATCGATCCGTGAGGGTCATCCCTCCGACCGGTAGTTCCTTGGGACGTTAGTCCGCCAGGTCGTCCGTGACGTACGGGAACGCCACGTCGTCGAGCACAGGCGGCGGCTTGGTCGGATCCGTGGTCGTACGGCTGATCGTCCCTCCGAAGCGGAAGAAGCGCCAACCGTTGAGGAAGCCCGTGGCCGCCGACTGCATGCCGCTCGTATTGGCATCGTCCGCCACCCCGGTCCCGCCGGGCCCCGGATCGTGTGGATCGGACTGCGCGCCCTCACCCTGGATGGTGAAGGTCGTATTGCCGCCCACCGTCCCCGGCGCGACGTCGTTCACCACCGGCGAGAGCGAGTCGAGGTCGTACCACGTCGAGCGGTAGTTCCCGCCGTCGTTGCCGCCCAGGCAGCGAGCACGGGCGGTGCCGGCGAGCACCGAGTAGACGCGGTTGTTGTCGTCGAAGCCGACGTGCTCCATGCCTCCTCGGTTGAAGAGCGTGGCACCGGAGTTCAGACTGTTCGTGTACTGCACGATGAGCCGACCGTAGCCACCGTCTCCGCCGAACGTGCCGAAGGAGTTGTAGGTCGGATAGCGGCTGATCGTCGAGCTGTTGCGGTACTGCTGGCGGCGACCGCCACCGATGCCGCCGTTCAGATCGAACGTGGCACCACTCGTGGCGTCGTTGATGTTCGTGATGGCCGCGATGGAGACCGTGTCCCCGACGAGCATCACGGTGCCGCCCGAACCGGCGCCGCCACCACTGTTGGCATACGTCCGGGAGTTGATGTAGGCACCACCGGGCAGGTTGCCCGAGCCGCCCTTGGCCTCGATGGTGCCGGACACGGTGAGCGTGTCGTCGCCGACCAGTGCGAGCGCACCGGCCGCCGAGCCGGCCGCGCCATTCATGCCGTAGTAGTTCCAGTTCCAGAGTCCCGCACGAATGTACGAGTACATGCTGTCGTTGCCACCACCGCCGCCCGACCCCACGGCGTTGCCGAGAGTCGCCACGGTGATGTTGCTGGGATCGACGCGACCGCCGCCGTTGCCGACGTCGCTCGCGACGTTGGCCGGCGAGCGGCCGTTGTTCTCGCCGGCCTTGAAGCCGACGTAGTTGTAGCGGCCGCCGATGACGTACGGCGCCCAGCCCGAGTCGCCCTCGGTGGCGTTGCCGCCACCGCCACCGCCCGCGTCACCGGAGTAGTGGAAGGTGCTACCCGAACTCCAACCAGGCGACGTCGTCTTGTGGACGTTCGTGCCCGCCTGCGGGCCCGTGCCGTCCTTGCCGAACGAACGATAGGCGTTGCCCTTGGACGACGAACCGGAGTTCGTCTGGCCATCGCCGCCGTTGCCGCCACCCAGGTTGCCCTTGGCGCCGACATACTGTGTCGGTGGCGTCGGCGAAGACGCGCTGCTGGAACCGTAGTCGCCGACCGGCGCCGAACCGTCCACACCACCGGTCCTGGCGGACGTGAAGCCCCAGGGCGGCTCGCGGCCGTTGATCCGCAGAGTGCCCTTGACGTCGATCGTGTCGGCGTAGATCGTCAGGGCCTTGGTGCCCTTGAGATCCACGACCTTGCCGGCGCCGACCACCAGCGATGCGTAGTGCACAGCACTGACCGTGCCGTAATCAACCTCGCCGCCGTTCAGGAACTGCGAGGGGGTCGTGCTGACGGGCAGCGTCGTGGTGGGCAGCGTGCTGATCTTCTCGACCATGAGCTGTCCCTTGACGCGCACGTCCGCCATCGACGCGAAGCTCGGCGACTCGACGACGAGGCGGCCGGGGCCGCCGTCTCAACCGTGCCGTGACGTGCCGTGCGTCGTCTGGTAGCGGTTGTACAAGTCGGAGTAGTAGGCGGTCGTGGCCGGGCCACCCTTGCCACCGCGCAGATCGATCACACCGTCGAGCTTGGAGGGCGCGCCGGAACGGATCTTGAGACCGCCGCCGGAACCACCGCCGCCGGAGCCCGCATAGTGCGCGCTGCCGCCGCCGTCGCCACCCCGGCCGTCGATGTAGCCCGAGGGCCGCAGATCGAACGTTCCGTCACTGATGATGGTGACCGCCCCGCCACCGGCGCCGCCGCCGCCACCGTGGTTGTGCCAACTCGAAGACGCCGTGACACTGGCGCCACCGCCACCGCCCGAACCGGCGGACGGGCCGGAGATCATCTCGGGATCGCCGTTGGTGCCGCCCGGGGTCGAGGGCTGACCGAAGCTGTTCGACGTGGTCAGGCTGAACGATTGTGCCGCCGCCCGGCCGCCGGGCAGTCCGGCTGCGCCGTGACCGGCGCCCGCACCACCACCCGAGCCGTAGAAGTACCGTGTGGTGGGTCCTGCGACCAGGCCCCCCTGTCCGAACGACGGCCCGGCTCCGTTGGAGCCGGCCACGCGCTGGCCGGACGTCGCATTGGTGAGCGCCGACTTGCCGCCGGCGCCGCCACCGTTGTACCCGACGCCGCCCTTGACGGTGCCCGTGGTCGTGCCGGTGATGTAGCCGCTGGTGCCGTTGGCGTTGCCGTTCGTGCCGGTCCAGCCACTCTCACCGCGGAAGTCCACGACCCCGGCAATGGTGATATTGCCCGTGGCGCGGATGGTCACGGCGCCGGCCGCGCGGATGCGCAGCGTGCCGCCCTTCTCGACGGTGATGTCGTCGTAGTCGTTCACCGCGTTGGTGATCGTCGTCACCTGACCGTTGCTCACGGTCAGGTCGGCACCACCTTGCGGCGGCGTGCCGGCCGCCTGCAGGCCGGTGAGCGCTCCGGGCGCGCAGGGGTCGGTGCCCCACGCCGCGCGATCCGTGACGCCGGCGTCCTCGAAATCGGTGTCGGCGAAACTCTCCGTCGTCGTGACGCTGCGCGTGCCGTACGAGACGACCGTGTACGTCAGCGACGAGGAGGCCACGGGGCGCCCGTTGGCGCCCACCAGGCCACTGAATGTCTGCACCTTCACGGTGCGGCCCGACGGCAGATGCAGCATGGGGATGAGCTGCACGGTGCTCGTGACGAGGCCGGTCACGGGATCCTGTGTGTTCGTGATCGTGCGTCGCACAGGTACGACCGGCGCCGCTGCGCGCGCGGCCGTCGGCCCGCCCGAAGCATTGTCGATCGTGACCGTGACGTGCGGCGACGCGACCGTGTCGATGTCCACGCCTTTGGAGTAGGACAGCGTGATCCCGTTCGCGAAGTCGTCGGTGTCCAGTGTCGAGCCACTGACGGGCGACACGAGTTCGACCGTGGCGGCAGAGCCGTCGTCGTAGTTGCCGTCGTTCGTCGTGAACGACGTCAGGATCTCGACGTTCTGCACGAGGCGGAACGTCTCGTCCGGGGGCGTGCCGAAGCCCGACAGATCGGGCAGCAGCGTGGGGCTGGTCAGCGGCACGTCGCCTCCGGCGTGGTAGCCGGGGATGAAGATCGAGTACGTGTTGAACGGGAACAGCACCGTCGGGTTGTCCTGCTCGCTGTAGACGAGTTCGTCGCGGTCCGTGCTGTTCGGACGCGGGTGGAACGTGATGAGGGTCGTGAACGCCTCCACGTCCTGCTCGGTCGTGAACACGCCGAGGATCGGCACGCCGGCGCGCCGGATCTGGATGTTCACGTCGTTCACGGTCGCCGGATCGACGAGGCCGTTGAAGTGCAGTTCGAGCGGCTCGTAGACCGAGACGGAGGCGGCGTTGCCCCCGGCCGGCCGGAACTCGTCGAGCCAAAGCGCCTCGGGGTCACGGATGAGTCGGATCGACTCCGGCTGCAGCGGCTCGTTGAAGAGCTGCGCCGTGAAGCCCTCGTCGGGCTCTGCCGCCGTGAGGTTGTCGAACGGGCGGACGCGAATGAACACGTCGCCGCGCGAGGTCTGCGGTGCGCCGAGGTCGAAGACGCTGTCCCATGGGAACATCGCCCAGCCCTTGGCGGGATCACGGTCACCGAAGTCCGGGTCCGAGTTGTCGAACGACTCGGAGTACGTCTGGAGGCCCGTGAGGCGGTTGTCCTGGCGGCGGTCGGGGAACTTGCCGGCGCCGGAACGGCTCATGGCGTTCCAGAACTCGACACCCTCGTTGATGATTCCGTCGCCGTTGGCATCGACGGCGTACTCGAGGAGTGCCTCGGCCGCGTCGCCGTTGCTCGGCGGCGCACCTTCACCGTCGATGTCACGCAGGTGGAACCAGACGTGGATGTCGCCGCCCTGCCGGGCACCGACGACTCCGTCGCGGCTCTCGAGGGGCAGGAGAGTGGGGATGACCTTCGTGTTGAACAGCACCGTGACCGGCACCGACTGGGCGGCCGAGCCGAGCACCGCGCCGCGGGGGATGGTGCGGAACACGTACGGGCCGGACGAGCCGCCCGGCGGCGGACGCGGGATGTCACGCGTCATCGCCCAGATGTAGTTGTGGTCGGACTGCGGGAACGAGCGCGGCGAGATGGCGAGTGCCTCGTCGTCGAAGATGCCGGTGGTGACAGGCGCAGTGGGCTCGGCGACGTCGCCGCCGATGGTGCTGGCCTGCGCGGCCGCCGCATTCCACGTCGTGCCACCGTTGTCGGACCACTGCACGATGACGCGGACGTCATCCCGCTCGGGGTCGGTGACGCGGTAGACGATCGGTGCGCCGAAAGCCCACGACTGCTGGTTGGACTCGAGGTCCGTGCGGGCCGACGGCCGTTGGTTGAGGCCGCCGCGCGGGGTGTAGGTCTCGAGTTCGGCGAGGGCGCCGCCGGTGGCGTTCTGGCCACCGATGAGGAACACACGGCCGTTGTTGATCGTGACGGTCTCCGCATTGCGACGCGGGAACCTCATGTCGCCGTTGACCGGCAGGAAGCGCCCGTCCCACGAGGACGAGGCGTCGTTGCGGGAGCCGAGCTCGAAAATGTCAGCGGCTTCGACGAGGCCACCACCGGTGACCTCGATATCCGCACTGCCGCCGGCGAGGAGTACCCAGCCGTTGCCGAGCAATGCGGCGGCGTGCTGCGCGCGCCCTCCGTCCGGCATCGGCACGGTGATCGCCTCGAAGGTGTTGGTCGTCCAGTTGAAGAGCTCCATCGTGCTCTTGGAGGGGCTGGCCGCGCCGCCCGCGAACAGGACGTGTCCCTGCGTCAGCGGCGTCGCCGAGGCGTACTTGCGCGCCTCGAGCATCGAGCCGACCGGCGTCCAGTCTGGGTCCTTCGTGGTGGGGTCGAGATCGAGATCGCGCAGCGTGTCCAGCACCTGTGCGGTCTGCACGGCGGTGCCGGCGGCGCTGATGCCGCCGGTGACGAGGACGTTCTGCGTGGGGAGGAGGACTGCGTGCAGCGAGTGCTGCGCGACCGCCATGTCGGGCAGCGCCGTGTTGGTCTCGAGGGGCTCCCCGAACGGGACGATGTTGACGATCTCGGCGGCGGCCGTGGCCTGCCCGCCCGCGCCGACGCCCCCGACGATCAGCACGTCGCCGTTCGCGAGGCGGACGGCGGCGTGCTTCGCACGCGCCGTCAGCAACTGCGGCCCCGGGGTCACGGAGTGCGTGGCGGGGTCGTAGATACCCGTGGACGACAGCGGGTTGCCCGCCGCGTCGAAGCCTCCGGCGAAGAACACGCGCCCGTCGTCGAGCAGCGTCGCGGTGTGGTACGAGCGCGCATCGTTCATGGTCGTGAACGGCACGGCACTCGCCGTCGTCGTCTCGGCCGTCTCGGTGTTCACGATGTTCACGGCCAGATAGGCCGTGCCCGGGCCGTCCTCGATGGTGGCGCCACCGGTGACGAGGAAGCTCTGCAGGGGCGGCTCGTAGGCCGGGTCCGAGCGGGCGAGTCCGGGAGCGAGGTTGACGCTCGCCGTGCCGACGCGGCCGGTCGGCAGATCGGCGGCGGCGTTCGGGTAGTGGAAGACGGTGTGGTTGTCGAGCCGGAAGCCGTCGGTGAAGTAGACGATCTCGCCGGACTCCTTCTTCTCGTCGAAAGGCTTCGCGCGAAGGATGAAGCGCGCGTTGACCGTGCCGACGTCGGTGAGCGAGTCCCAGGCGAACGTGTGCTGGATGCCGACGCCCTCGGGCGCGGAGGGCACGCCGTCGTCGGGGTCGCCGAAGCCCGCTGCACGCGTGCAGGGCTGCCAGATGAGAACCGCCAGCTCGTCCGCCGTGAGCGTCGTGGGGTCCGTACCCTCGGGGACACGCCAGTAGTCGAACGCCACGGAGACGAACTCGGGGTCGAGTACGCCATTGCCGTTCACGTCCTCGAGGTCGAGGGGATCGAGAACGCCGTTGCCGTTCTTGTCCTCGGAGTCGTCGTCGAAGGCCGTCCAGAGGAACTCGACCACCTCGTCGGAGGCCGTGGGCAGCGAGGTCTCGTTCGGCACGACTTCGTCGATCGTCATCGACGGGGGTGTGTTGTTGTTCAGCGCGAACGCGTCAGAGTAGGACCATGCGCTCGTCGCGCCGCCCCTCTTGGCCTTCGCGCGGACGCGGATCTTCACGCCGGCCTGCGCCTCGTCGAAGAGGAACGAGCCGGGGTTGTTGGGGTCGGGGACGGGGCGCCCCTGGGGCGTGAAGAGGATCTGGAGGGTCGGGAAGTGGGCGCTCTGGATGTCAGCGCCGCTGTTCCACACGAATGCGTGCGAGGAGCCGATGTCGCCGGCGGTCGAGAAGAGCTGCGGCTTCTTGTTCTTACGCGTGTTGCGCGCGTCGCGGCGGTCCTCGGTGGCGTCGAAGTACTCGGACGGGAGACCCGGATCGGTACCGTCGGCGATGATTCCGTCGCCGTTCACGTCGTACCCGTACTGCGCCTCGACATCCGACTTGCGTCGGCTGCGATCGAGGAGCGAGAACGGCGTCACGACGTTGTTGCCTGCGCCGCGCTTGCCCTGCAGCCCCAGGGGGGTCTGCATGCTACGCACCTCGGCAGGCTTCACTTTCTTCTTGTTCCGGCGCGCGGCGTAGGCATCGCCGCCCCCGGCGAGAAGCCCGATCGTCGTGGCGACGCCCACGGCCGCGGCAAGAACGATCCGGCTCCGCTCGGACTGCGTCATCGATTTCCCTCCTTGAACACTATGCTCCGGCGACCGGAGAACGTCTTCTCCGCTGCCGGTTGAGGTGAGCCTCGGGCCCACCTCGACCTTCCGTCGGGCCGCAGTTCCTGCGCCAGACATCGAACACAGCCCTCGCCCACGTCCGGCACCCGAAGCATGCGCTCCCGGCTCGGTTCCGCGTGGCGAGGGTTTCCGTTCTCGTGACTGGTCACAGATGCATTCACGCCGTAGACGGCTTTCCAATGCAGCCTTCGCCTCCCGCCCCACGGGAGCCTATGGCTGGCGTTCTGCGACCCTGATGGCCCTGCCCCGATCGTCCAGAGTCTGCACTCTGAAGCCGGATCTCTCCAGCTTGCTACAGAGTGTGCGGGGCGTCGGCGTCACCGTCAAGAGGGAAAATACCCTCACGTCGGTCGTCCGACGCTCCGCGAGCGGCTCTCCGGAAATCGTGGAGACGGGGGGCGACAGTGGGTATCGTCCGCCCCCTTCGCCGCTCTCCGCGGCCGGAGACTCTGCCGGGATGCCCCCGGCCCTTCTGCAGAGCGGTCCGCCCAACTACGCCGGGCGACACCGGCATCTGCGCGCCGTCGGCGCGTGGCCACGGCGCCGTTCTCGCGGCGCCGCGGCCGCCTCCGCGGTGACACAGCAACGGCAATCGTCGAAGAGGACGCCCGATGAAGATCCGCATCCGCCGCAGCAACATCAAGCGCGCCCGCAAGTTCGGGTTCATCGCTCGCAGCAGGACCAAGAAGGGCCGCCAGCTCATCGCGCGGCAGCGCCGGCGCTACGGTGCCTACCGCGGTGCCTTCCGCAAGTAGCAGGATGGGCCGCGCAAGTAGGCCGGCCTCGCCGCACGGCTCCTCCGACGGGCTCCCGGGCTGACGCCGGGAAGGACCGACGGCCCTCCGGCTCGCACCCGGGATTCCTGCTCACCCTCTCAGAAGGTGTTGACAAGAGGAACGCGGCGCCGGTCACGCGACTTGCGCGGATCTGAGCCTGGGGTTGTCGCAGCGTCCAGCGGCGCAAGTCGCGCGCCGCAGTTCCGCTCGTCCGTGGAGCCCGCCGGACGGCGTTGCGCTCGCTCGATGACCGCGGCAGGGGAGTCACGTTCACGACCGCGCCTTGCCGGCAGGCGCCACGAACAAGCCGCCGCTCCCTTTCCTTTTGTCCTTTCCTTTTGTCAACACCTTCTCAGTCCGACAGGCTGCGGCCTGACAAACTGTCAGACTGCCACGTGATGGCATACGCTTCGTCCGGGACGCCGCCTTCGGACTGCGCGATCTTCAGGATGCCGTTCACTCCGACATCGTCCGAGATCCAGTAGTAGTAGCGGCCGCTGGTGCGGGTGGTGACGTGTACGAGCCAGCAGTCCCAGGTCGTGCCCCCCACGTCCACGCGCGCCGGCTCCACGCGCTCGACCACGGCGTTGTCCGGCAGTCCGAAGTTATTGCGGTGCCACGCGAAACGCTGCGGCCCGCGCCCCTGCGGCACGCCCCCGTCGTAGACGACGACCTCGACGACGACCTCGACGTCGCCGGCCGAGACGACCGTGTAGTGCCACTCTTGCGTGCCGCGCCGCGTCACGAGCGTCTCGCCGATCTGCGCGTCGAACAGCGGCGGCACGAAAGCGGCCATCTTGACCGGCACCGGCGGCGCCGCCCGCGGGCGGCAGCCCCCGCACGCCGCCGCCGCGGCGAGCGTGAGAACGAGCGCGACGAGCGACCGGACCGGACACGGCAGGGCAGTGAGAGGTGGCATCCTCAGAGTCTACCGCGACCGGCGCCCGGCGCCGCCGCCCTCGGGCGCGGTCAGCGCAGATCGCGCGGGACGGCCCAATCGCGCGGTCGCTCGCGTGGATCGTCGCCGGCCCGGCGCAACGCCTCGATCACGTAGGGCCGCGCCTCGCCGACGCGTCCCAGCCGCGTGAGCGCCTCGCCGAAGCGGGCGAGCACGGCCGGATTCGCCTTCTGGGAGGGATCGAGTCTGACCAGCTCCCGGAGTTCCTCGAGCGACGCCTGCCAGCGATCCAGTTCCATGAGGCAGACGACGACGTTCAGGCGGATGCCGGCGGCGTAGGGCTCGCGCTCGAGCACGCGGCGGTAGGCGTCCAGGGCGCGGTCGAAGCGGCCGTCGCGGCTGAAGAAGACATCGCCGAGGATCGACCAGTACGCGACGACGTCCGGCTCCTGCGGCCAGGCCGCGCGGAACTCCGCGTCGGCCCGCCGCACCCACGTCTCGGCCTCGTCGTAGCGTCCGGCGTCGCGGTAGCACGCGGCGAGCACGAACATGCCGGTGTGGCGCTGGCGGGCCGGCTGCGGCGGCAGCGCCCCCAGACCGGCCAGCGCCAGCGCGGCGGCGGCGGCGACGATGACCAGCGCACGGCGACGGGCGCGCCACGCCGCGACGCCCCAGGCCACCGAGCCGCCGGCCAGCACGGCCAGTCCCGGCAGCGCCGGGCTGCGATAGTGCGAGAGGGGGAAGACGAGCGTCAGCACGGCGATGTGGGCCAGCACCAGCGACCCGGGACCGAAGAGGACGTCCCGCCGCCGTCCGTGGACGACCAGGCCCAGCAGTCCGAGCGCCGCCAGCAGCCAGGTCGGCACGAACGCCAGTCGCAGCAACGGCACGAGCTCGCGATCCACGCTCAGCGACGCCGACGACGGCACCTCCATGGGGCTGAGGAACCAGCGTGCCTTCTGCGCCAGGAAGCCCAGCGCCGCCGCCGGATGCGCGACGGAGTCCTCCACGGTGTCGCGCGTGAAGGCGGCCGAGATCTCACTCCACGTCGCGTCGATGCCGAGCCGCGGCGCCATGTAGCGGCGAGCGTCGTCGTGCATGTCGAACGGTGAGAACCGGAAGCGCCCTCCCGAGGACATCGTGCGGTACGTGCGCGCCGCGGGACCGTTGCCCAGATAGATGTTGGCCCCGGACGCGGCGGTGTAGACGACGGCCTCGCCACCCACCGCGGCGTTGCGCGCGAGACTGAGCACCGCGGGCGCCGCGAACACCGCGACGACGAGCAGCGCGGCGCGCACGCGATGACCGGGCGCCGCGCGGCGCGCGTGCAGCCACGCGAAGAAGGGCACCGCCAGCGGCGCGATCGGGCGCGCCAGCGCGCCGATCCCCAGCCAGAGCCCCGACGCGACGGGGCCGTGGCCCCCGCCGAGGCGGCCGGCGCGCTCACCGTCACGCCGCGGGGCCGCGCTGAAGATCGCCCCCGCCACGAGGAACGCGCCGAGCCCGCTCACCGACAGGTGCCCGTCGAGATGCACGAGCGCCGTGCTGAGGGCCACGGAGACGCCGGCCGTCCACCCCGCGAGGCGCCCGAAGAAACGCTCCGCGGCCGCCGCCGCGAGCGCCGCCGTGGCGGCGCCGAGCACCGCCTGGAGCATGAGAACGCCCGCGATCACGTGGCTCGGGAAGAGCGCTGCGAGCGGCGCGATCAGGTACGCGTAGAGCGGGTTCAGGAAGAGCGGCTCGCCGCCGACCAGCCCGCTGCGGCCGAGCACGTCGCCCGCGGCGATCTCGCGCGCCCACTGGAGGTAGTACATGCCGTCGAGTTGCGGCGTGCGCACGACCGGATTGCGCGCGAACGCCTGCGCCGAGGCCGCCGCGCGCACCGCCAGCGCCAGCGCCGCGACCCCCCGGCGGGGGGCGCAGAAGGTGCGGCGAAGGACGGCGGAAAAGGGCATGCGGCGTCGACGTCGGTTGTTAGAAGAGGCGCGTCAGGACGTCCCCCGAGAACGAGAGGTATGCCATGAGTCTCCCGCACGTAGACGACCAGAACTTCGCAGCCGAGGTGCTCGAGAGCGACATCCCGGTGCTCGTCGATTTCTATGCCACCTGGTGCGGCCCCTGCAAGAGCCTCGAGCCCATCGTGACCGAACTCGCCACGGAGTACGCGGGTCGCGCCAAGATCGTCAAGGTGGACATCGACAAGGCCCCGGGCGTGGCCTCCAGCCACGGCATCATGGCCGTTCCGACGCTGATCGTCTTCAAGAACGGCGCCGAGGCGCAGAAGTTGACGGGTTTCAAGGCCAAGCCCGACATCGTCAAGGCTCTGGAGGACGTGCTGTAACGCGGCGGGACAAGAGCGGCGCCGCGGCGCCGCGCGCGGCACACGAGGGCCCGCTGCCGGGCGCCAACGCGATTGGGGAATCGGGCACGCCGGACTCCGGGCCGGGTGTACGCCTGCTGTTGCGCGTGGACATCGCGCACCGCGTGCGCGCAGCGCGCTTCGAGTTGACGGCGTTCGCTGCGGCGCGCACCTGCGCGAGCGCCCTGTGCGCCACGGTCGTCGGCGCCGGCGTCGAAGACATTTTGCGCACGACGCAGCACGCCGTCGCCAGGCTCGCGGGACTCCCGGAGGGCAGCCCCGTCGCGCGTAGCGTCCACCGCGCGCTGCGCGGGGCACTGCGCCCCTGGACGTCGAGCGCGGCGCCTCCGGGCGGAGGCATCCTCTGCGCGTGCTTCGCGCTGCCGCGTGACACGATCGTCACGGCCATCCGCGACCACGACGTGCGCACAGTCGAGGAGTTGCGCGCGCTCCTGCCCGCGACGCGCGGCTGCGGGACCTGCCTCCCGGACGTCGCCGCGCTGCTGCGCGCCGCCCGCGCCTGACCGCCGCGACCGTGGCCCCCGCGCGAGCGCTACGCCACACGGGGCGAAATCACGGTTCACGACCCACGGCCAGCGCCACAATCCGAACATGGCCGAGCAGCGCGTCTACCTGGACTCCAACGCCACGACGCGCATGCTGCCCGAGGTGCGCGACGCCGTCGCCGCCGCGCAGGAGCACGGCTGGGGCAACCCCTCGTCGCCGCACGCGCGCGGACGCGCGGCAGCGCGTCTCCTCGCGGCCTCACGCGCGACGATCAGCGCCGCGCTCGGCGCGGCCCCGAGCGAGGTCGTCTTCACGTCCGGGGGCACCGAGGCCGATCGCCTCGGGGTCCTCGGCGCACTCGCGGCGGCGCGCCGCGGGCGGCACGTCGTGGCCTCGGCCGTCGAGCACCCGGCGATCCGCTCGCTGCTGCTGGACGCGCCGCGCCACGCCTGGGGCGCGGACCTCGACGTCACGTTCGTGCGCCCGCAGGAGGACGGCGCCGTGCGCGTCGGCGACGTGGCGGCAGCGTTGCGGCCGGACACGGCGCTCGTCGCGGTGCAGTTTGCGAACAACGAGACGGGCGTCCTGCAGCCCGTGGCCGAGATCGCCGCGCTCTGCCGGGACAGCGGCGTCACGCTCCTGATCGACGCCGTGCAGGCCGTGGGCAAGGTGCCCATCGACTGCGGTGCGCTCGGGGCGCACCTGCTCGCCGTCAGCGCCCACAAGTTCCACGGCCCGATGGGCTGCGGCGCGCTCCTCGTGCGCTCGGGAGCCGCCTGGAAGCCGCCGTTTCCCGCGGCGCAGGAGATGCAGCGCCGTGCGGGCACCGAGGCGGTGGCGGCCATCGCCGGATTCGCGGCGGCGGCG
>JAJRVY010000178.1 GCA_024277065.1 Planctomycetota bacterium | reverse complement strand
TGGCCACCATCTCTTCTCCGCTGCGCAGCACCGCCGTCGCCGGCTGAGTCCGATTCCCGTTACCGGTCATGGCCCAGACTGCGATTCTTGCGCTGCGCGTCGAATACAGGATAGGTGGCGCCTACGAAGTGAGTCCTTATTAGGCGCTCTCGGCTAGATGACGACCAGTGTCGGCACTGATCGTCAATGCTAGATAGATCTTGTCACTATTCAAATGTCAGAGAGCCACCAGCGGACTACCCCGCGGCACGATCGTGCAACGTGGGTTTTGGTTGTCCCCGCGGACGAAACGAAGGGCGCCCGCATGGGCGCCCCGCGTCGCGTTGTATGACTAGAGGCCTGTGAGGTCGCTTTGCTCGAGGAGGTCCGATCTTCGCCGCCGGCCGCCGAAGCGTCCGAACGACGTCCTGGATATCCCCAGAAAGGAGGTGATCCAGCCGCAGGTTCTCCTACGGCTACCTTGTTACGACTTAGTCCCAGTCACCAGGCTTACCGTGGCCGCCTCCCTCCTTGCGGTTGGGTTAACGACTTCGGGTACTCCCGGCTTCCGTGGCTTGACGGGCGGTGTGTACAAGGCTCAGGAACATATTCACCGCGGCGTAGCTGATCCGCGATTACTAGCGATTCCACCTTCATGCAGGCGAATTTCAGCCTACAATCCGAACTGAGGCTGGCTTTATGGGATTAGCTCCCCCTCGCGGGTTGGCAACCCTTTGTACCAGCCATTGTAGGACGTTTGCAGCCCAGGACGTAAGGGCCATGATGACTTGACGTCATCCCCACCTTCCTCCCGCTTGACACGGGCAGTCCCACTAGAGTCCCCGACATTACTCGCTGGCAACTAGTGGCAGGGGTTTCGCTCGTTACGGGACTTAACCCAACACCTCACGGCACGAGCTGACGACAGCCATGCAACACCTGTGCTAGCTCCCATCGTAAGATGGGTCCTCGCCGTTTCCGGGTCGTACCACTAGCATGTCAAGTCCTGGTAAGGTTCTTCGCGTTGCTTCGAATTAAGCAACATCCTCCACCGCTTGTGTGAGCCCCCGTCAATTCCTTTGAGTTTTAGTCTTGCGACCGTAGTCCCCAGGCGGTGCACTTAAAACTTTCGCTCCGGCAGCGAGACGTCGGAACGTCCCACTACCTAGTGCACATCGTTTAGGGCTAGGACTACCGGGGTATCTAATCCCGTTCGCTCCCCTAGCTTTCGCGCCTCAGCGTCACAAGCACCCCAGAAGGTCGCTTTCGCCACCGGCGTTCCTCCCGATATCTACGCATTTCACCGCTCCACCGGGAGTTCCACCTTCCCCTGATGCTGTCTAGCACAGCCGTTGCCCAGGCAATTCCTCGGTTGAGCCGAGGGATTCCACCCAGACCGTACTGCGCCGCCTACGCGCCCTTTAAGCCCAGTGATACCGAACAACGCTTGCCACCTCTGTATTACCGCGGCTGCTGGCACAGAGTTAGCCGTGACTTCCTTTGATGCCTTTGTCAACGCGAATGGTATTGACACTCGCGCGTTCATAACACCTGACAGCGGTTTACAAGCCAAAGCCCTTCATCCCGCACGCGGCGTCGCTCCGTCAGACTTGCGTCCATTGCGGAAGATTCTCGACTGCAGCCTCCCGTAGGAGTCTGGGCAGTGTCTCAGTCCCAGTGTGGGCGGTCACCCTCTCAGGTCGCCTAACCGTCGCCGCCTTGGTGAGCCATTACCTCACCAACAAGCTGATAGTGCATGAACCTCTCCCCGAGCGGCAGGTCCCGAAGGATCCCCACCTTTACCTGCATCACGATGCCGTGTTGCAGGGCCATCCGGCATTAGCGGCAGTTTCCCGCCGTTATTCCGATCTCGAGGGCAAGTTGTCCATGTGTTACTCACCCTTGCGCCGCTCTACTAGTGGCCGAAGCCACGTTCGCGCTCGACTTGCATGCCTAATCCACGCCGCCAGCGTTAGTTCTGAGCCAGGATCAAACCCTTCACTTGATTTGTCCTGCATGGTCGCGGGTCAACCGAAACGGCCGACCCGAACTACCAAGAAATTGTAGTTGTTCCCACCGCGCAAGCGCGGTGAGCACTCCTTGAGCTCACGATCTCTCACAGGCCTCTGTTTTCAATGATCTCGGCGACCGAGGTGTCCCCCGTCGCCCTTCCGCTGTCCGCGTTCGCGGACGGCGTCCACCGTCCGCTGTCGCGGTACGCCATCGAGGACTTTCTCGTCCTGTCAGTCACAAGCACCGCAAGTTAGCGAGCCACTCGTCGCCCCTCAACTTTTCACTGAGGGAAATCTGCGGCCAGCCAGGAAAGTGGTGTGCCGAGGCTCGCCCCGGCAGTGGGTCCCGAAGAACCCGGGTCCGCTTTCCAGCGGGCGGGAGATCCTACGCAGGTGCCGGAGGGAGGGAACAAGTTTGCGGGCCATATCCAGAAAACTTGCGCGGGACGTCGATCGGCGGGCTTCCGAGGAGTTGGGCATCCCGTCGATCTGCCTCATGGAGAACGCTTCGCGGAATGCGGCGGAAGCCGCCATCCGGCTGGGGTTCGAGGCTGCGAGCAGGGTCGTCTGCGTAGCCGGTCCGGGCAACAACGGGGGCGATGCCCTCGGCGTCGCGCGGCACCTGGCGATCGCGGGATTCCTCGTTGATGTCGGCCTTCTCGGTGGCCGTTCGGGAGGGCGGCCCCAGGGCGATGCCGGCATTCAGCTCCGCATCGTCGAAGCCATGGGGCTGCCGCTCCGTCACCTCGCCGGACGCGCCGCGGGGCGGGGCCTGCGGCGGATGCTCGCCGGCGCCGGCTTGATCGTGGACGGCCTGTTCGGAACCGGGCTGGATCGCGCGCTCGGAGGCGCCGCTGCGGCGTGTGTGGAGGCGATCAACGCCGCAGAGGCCCCGGTGCTCGCGCTCGACGTCCCGTCGGGCCTCGACTGCGACACGGGCCTCGCGCTGGGGCCGTGCGTACGCGCCACGCGCACCGTCACGTTCGTCGCGCCCAAGGAGGGTTTCGCACACCCGCACGCAGCTGAGTGGACGGGCGACGTGGTCGTCGTCGGCATCGGCGCTCCGCTCGCGTGGCCACCGCCTGACACGGTGACGTAGGCGCGGGCCACGAGCCGGTGTCGGACAGCAGGTGCCCGTGCCCCTGTGCCCCGCCCGTGCCCGCGCACGACGGCCGCCACGCTCCTCGGCGGCGGCTACCGGCGTACGTCCACCTGCGCGCCACGGCCGACCCACTCGAAGAGCGTCTCGACGTCGGAGCGCCGCATTCGGATGCACCCGAGCGAGACCGACCGCCCCACGGTGGCCTCATCGACGGTACCGTGGATGCCGATGCCCTCCGCTGTCGCGTCGCCGGAGAAGCCCAGCCATCGTGTACCGATGACATTCTCGGGGTCGCCGAAGGGGATCTTCCGCCCGCCGAAGTACCAGTCCGGATTCTCGATCTTCGTGGCGATGATGAACACGCCCTCGGGCGTGCTGTCGTCGGCGCCCAGGCCGATCGGGAAACGGGCGAAGGGTGCGCCACCGAGCCGCAGCGTGAGCTCGTACCGCGACTTCCGGATCAGCAGCGAGACCGGCTCTCTCGGGATCCGCAGCGTCTGTCCAGCCTGAATGCGGCGCGCGTCGGAGAGCCCGTTGACGTACAGGATGAATCCGGTCTCCGCCGTCACGCCGGCCTTCTTCCACGGGCCGCGCGCCAGTTTCCAGAGGGAGTCCCCGGGCTCGAACTTGTGGCGCAGCACTGTCTCGTCCGGTGCAGCCGCCCCTGTGACGAGTACGCGATGGAGCGCTCGGCACGCCTCGAACGCACGGTCGGTCTGCGCCTTGCTCGCGGCGTCGCAGTCGTAGACGGCCGCATAGATGCGACGCGCGTCGAGACGCAGCCCCGTCGGGCGCGTGCCGGACGCAGCAGCGGCCTCGCGTACGAGCGAGTCCGCCGTCTGCAGGGCGAGCGCACGTACGTCTTCCGCGGCCAGGACCCCGGCCTCGGCGCGCAGGATCGTGCGCGCCGCGAGATCGACGCGTTGCTCACGCAGATGACCGCGCAATTGCGCCGCGATCGCGTCGGCGCGGGCGGGGACCGCCGCGGCGTCAGCCGCGCTGCCACGGCCGACACGCACCGGCTGCGAGTCGGGAGCGACGTTCGCGTTGACGAACTCAGCGTCGCCGCGCGCCGCGGCCGCCGCCGCCGCGGCACCGCCTTCGATCGGACGGACGCCTTCCGCGCCGCCGCCGTCGTCCCACATGACAAGCGCTGCACCAGCCGCAACTCCGGCCGTCAGCACCAGGGCAAACATCGCTCGCATCGCCGACTCCCTGCCCACACGAGATGTTGTGGTTGAACGCGCCGATCGTACGAGATCCAGGGCTTCACGCCAGACGGAAAGAGGCTGTTCCCACAAGAAGCGCGAGTGCCGGCCCATTCGTGAAGCCTGCGGACAGGGCGGGGCCGCGAACGCGGGCTCATGACGGAGTCGTCGAGCGAGCAGGGCGCAGTGCGGCGGGCTCCATGGACGAGCGCGGTTGCGACGCATGACCGGCGCCGCGTCGTTCCGGGCAACACCCTCGATGCACCAGGTCCGCAACCCGAGGCTGGAGGCACTTCGCACCGCGCCGACGGGTTCGGTGAGCGGCGCGGGCCGGGCCCGGTCGAGCGGTCGGGGGCACGCGATCGGGGCAACGCGATCGGGCGCGCATCCCACCAGGGGACACGCGCCCGCGCTGCACTCCGCCGCAATGCCGGTCGGCCGGATCTCTGAACCATGTGGCTCAGGTGGGCGCCACCGAAAGGGCTCCGCCGCCCTACGCGAGGACGGCCGGCCGGCCCCTCCAGGCAGGCACCCTCATCATGACTTATCGGCTCGGGAGATGCTGGGCCGGATCGAACATGACAGAGGCAAAGGGAGTATATCATCCAGGCTCGGATCGGCCAGGCAGCGCGATCGTTTGTTCGCGAAACGGCCGGACGGTCACGAGCGCAGTTCGCCGCCGATCTCGGCCGCGAGCGCCGCGAGTATCCTGGCGACGCACGCATCGGCTTGCTCGCCCGTCAGGGTGCGGTCGGGGCTGCGCAGCTCCATGCGCAGCGCCAAGCTCTTCCTGCCCGCGCCGATCTGAGCGCTCCGGAACACGTCGAATGGCATCAGGTCCGTCAGGAGATCGCCGGCCGCGGCGCGCACGACACGATCCACCTCCTCCCAGAGCACGTCGTCACGCAACACGATGGCGAGATCACGCACGACGGCAGGGAAACGCGAGATTTTGCGATACGGTCGATCGAGCTCGGCGCGCCCGAGCAACACGTCCGCGCGCAGTTCCGCAACCGCGATGGCGCATTCGAAGCCGAACGCGCGTCGTGCGTCCTTCCCGAGTTCGCCGATGTGCCCCACGACCTCGTCACCCATGCGCAGCGTCGCGCTGTGGCCGCGGTCCAGCGGCGACGGCGCGCCCCGGGCGAAGGTCACCGCGTGGCGCAGTCCCAGAGCCGCGAGGGCGGCATCGACGGCCCCCTTGACGTCGTCGTACGCTCCCGTCAACGCGATACCGCAGAGCAGCCACTCGCGCACGTCGTCGCCGTCCTCGGCGCGCATATAGACGGGCGCGGTCGCGAAGAAACGCACGGCCGCCACGCCGCGATCCTGATTGCCCCGAACGACGCGCAGGAGCGGACCGAGCACCGAACGCCGCAGCAGAGCCTCATCGGCACGCATCGGGTTCTCGACGCGCAACGCGGGACGATCGTCCAGCAGTGCGATGTCATGCGCCCCCTCTCCGACGAACGGCTCGGTGCAACACTCGCGGAGCCCCACCGCGACGAGTGCACCGCGGAGCCGCGTGGCCGCGCGCACGCGCTCATCCACGATCTGCGGGCGGACGGGGATGCGCACGACATCGGGGATGCGGTCGAAGCCGACGATGCGCGCGACCTCCTCGAGCAGGTCGATTTCCTCGACGAGGTCGGGCCGCCACGACGGGATGCTCCACGTGGTGTAACCATCCGCTGCATCGCACTGCGCGAGCCCCAGACCGGCGAGCACGCGTTCGATGTCTGCTGTATCGACGGGTGTGCCCAGAACGCGCTCGAGCTGCGCCGTGCGCAGCGTGATGCGTGACGCACTCGGCTCGCCTCCCCGCGCACGCGGCCCGGCGGCACGGATCGGCCCCACCGCGGTCGCGCCGCAGCACTCCACGAGCAACGCCGCGGCACGATCCGACGCCCACTGCGCGCGCGCGGCGTCCACGAATCGCTCGAAACGGAACGACGATTCTGTGTGCAGTTGATGACGGCGGGACGCCGCGCGAATCGCGAGTGGAGCGAACACGGCGCACTCGAGCGCCACGTCGATCGTGCCCTCATCGACCTCCGATCGGAGGCCGCCCATGACACCGCCGAGGGCCACGGGCGCCTCTGCGTCCGCGATCACGCAGTCGTCGCCGTGTAGCTCGAGCACCGAACCGTCGAGGGCCGTGAGGGACTCGCCGGTGGCGCGGCGCGCGACGAGCCGCGGTCCGCGCAGTTTCGAGACGTCGAAGGCGTGCAGCGGGTGCCCGCACTCCAGGAGCACGAAGTTCGTCACGTCCACGACGTTGTTGACCGTGCGCTGGCCGACGGACTCGAGGGCGCGCCGCAGCCACGCCGGGGACGGCCCGACCTTCACGCCGCGGACGATGCGCGCGGTGTAGAGGGGACAGAGATCCGGAGCCTCGACGGCGACGTCGATCGTGTCGCCTGAGATCGCGGGCAGCCGCGCGTCAGGCATACTGACCGTGCCGCCGAAGATCGCGGCCACCTCCAGCGCGACGCCGAGGTGGCACTGGAGATCGGGCCGATTCGACGTGATCTCCACATCCAGTCGAAGATCCCCGTCGATGTCCTCGGCGGCAACGACCGGAAAGCCGGCCATCGTGAGTGCGTGTGCGAGATGACCGGGGCTCAGCGAGTCGTCGTCGGGGCGGTGGTAGCGGCGGAGCCACTCGAGGGAGATGAGCATGGTGATGTCTCGTTGCGGAGTGCTGCCGATCTCCGGCGCGGCGCGCCGGAGCACCGGTCGTGTGTCAGCGGAACTGCGACAGGAATCGAACGTCGTTCTCGATCAGCAGCCGGATGTCGTCGAGCTGCCAGCGGCGCATCGCAACGCGCTCTACGCCCAAGCCGAAGGCGAACCCTGTGAAGCGCTCCGGGTCGATGTCCACGGCGCGCAGGACGCGCGGATGGACCATGCCGCAGCCGAGCACCTCAATCCATCCCTCGCCGCCGCACAGCGCGCACGCGACGGCGCCCGGCAGCGCGAACCGATCGGCCCGCTCACCGGGGAGGGAGCACGCCGGACAGCGCAGATCGAGTTCCGCGCTGACCTCGGTGAACGGGAAGTACGATGCGCGGAACCGTGTCTGCACGTCGGCGCCGTACATGCTCGCGGCGAACGTTCGCAGGCACGCCTTGAGATCCGCGAACGTGACGTCCTCGCCGACCATCAGGCCCTCTACCTGATGGAACGCGTACAGGTGCGTCGCATCGACCGTCTCGGGCCGATAGACACGCCCCGGGGCGAAGACGCGCAGCGGCGGCTCACGGTTCTCCATCACGCGGATCTGCACGGTGCTGGTCTGACTGCGGAGCAGGCGGCCGCCCTCGACGTAGAAGTTGTCGGTGCGTTCGCGCGCCGGGTGGTGGTCCGGGATGTTGAGGGCGTCGAAGTTGTGCCACGCGTCCTCGACCTCGGGCCCCTGGACCTCGTCGAAGCCGAGACGCGTGAAGATGCGCCGGATCTCGTCGAGGACCAGCGTCACCGGGTGCAGCGACCCCTCGGGCACGCGACGCCCGGGCCAGGACGGATCGAAGGTCGGGTCGATGAGCGTCTCGGCGGCGCAGGCCTCGAGTTGGCTGCGGCGGGCGTCGATCGCAGCGGCGATACGCCCGGCGATGACGTTCACCGCCTGGCCGGCGTCCTTGCGCTGCTCCTTCGCGAGCGCCGAGATCCCGCGCTGCAGGTCCTTGACGCGCCCCTTCTTGCCCACGAGCGCCGCGCGGACCGCCGCCAGTCGCGCCAGGTCCGCAGCGGCGGCGAGTTCCTGCGCGGCTTGCGCCTCAAGAGCCTCCGCGCGGGCGATCAGCTCTGCGGTTGGTGCACTGCCTTGCATGCCGTCCTCCGTTGGGCCCCGGCGCCGGGGCGGATCGCGCGTCCGAGCAGGCTACTTCATGCCGGGGTCGTCACGACGGGCAGAGGACGCGCGGCCGCCCGTCGCGGGGCGGCACGCGACATGGCGGAGGTCTCTACGCCGCGGCGCGCGCCGCCTCGACTACCTTGGAAAAGGCGGCGGGATCGCTCACGGCGAGGTCGGCGAGTGACTTGCGATCGAGGGCGATACCGGCCTTGCCCAGCATGCAGATCAACTGGGAGTAGTTGACACCGTTGTCGCGCGACGCTGCGTTGATGCGTTGGATCCAGAGCGCTCGGAAGTCGCGCTTGCGAAGCTTGCGACCCGTGTACGCGTAGTTCCGCGCGCGCATGACGCCGTCCTTGGCGATACGCAGGAGGTTCTTGCGCGCGCCGAAGAAACCGCGTGCGGCCTTCATGATGCGACGACGGCGGCGGTGGCGGGCGACGTTGGTGCGGGTGCGCATGTTCAGCTCCCGGCGGCCTGCGGGCCGCCGCTTGGTTTCCTATCCGCCGAGCCCGAGGAGGCGACGCATGCGGCGCTCGTCCGGCTTGGCGACGAGCTTCGCCTTGCGCAGACGGCGGCGGCGCTTCGCGTCCTTGGTCTTCATCATGTGGCGGCGCCCGGGGCTGCCGCGCTTGATGCGACCCGTCTTGGTCAGCTTCAGGCGCTTGGCCGCACCCTTGTTGGTCTTCAGCTTCGGCATCGTTGGGCTCCGATCACGACTTCCCCGCGATCGCCACGGGGAAGCCGCGCATCGTAGGCGCCACGCGACGGGCGTCAACGAAATCGCCACGGGTTCGCTCCGTAAGGGTGGTAGGCGATGGGACGACGCATCGGGCGCCGCGCATCGTCGCGTGGCCGCCCGGCACGACGGGGCATGCCGGATCGACGGCGGCACGCCACAGGTGCACGCAGGACCGCGCGACAGGCCCGATCTCGCGGCAGGCGCCGTAGGAGCGATCCTACATGGTCGTCCCCGAAGGGCCGCGGGCGAGGGGCCGGCACTCGCATTGGGTCTGTCCGCGCCCGAGCACGCGCGGGCGTAGTGAGAGGAGCGGCGGTTGGCGCGGCGGTTGCGCGAGCCTGCGAGTGCAAGCGCCGTGACAACCGCCGCTCCTCCCTACTTGCGCGAGAGCAGCATGGTCATCCGGCGGCCCTCTTGCTTGGGGGCGCGCTCCACCTTCGCGAGCTCGTGGAGGTCCTTGACCATCCGCTCTAGAAGCCTGCGGCCGAGTTCCTTGTGGACCATCTGACGGCCGCGGAACATCAGCACGAGCTGGACCTTGTCGCCCTTCTCGATAAAGCCGCGCGCGCGGTTGAGCTTCACGTTGTAGTCGTGCTCATCCGTGTGGGGACGCAGGCGCACTTCCTTGAGCTTGGTCTTGTGCGTGTGATGCTGCTTCTTCTTCTGTTCGTACTTGAACTTCCCGAAGTCCATCACCTTGCAGACCGGGGGCCGTGCTTCCTCCGCGACCTCGACGAGGTCCATCTCGGACTCTTGCGCCATGCGCAGCGCGTCGGCCGTGGCGACGACGCCCACCTGACGCCCCTCGGCGTCGATCAGTCGCACTTCGCGCACACGGATGCGCTCGTTGATGCGCGGTTCGTCGCTCTTGGGCGGTTCCCGCCGGAATCTACCTCTGATGCTCCACCTCCTGGTCGGTCTGGAATCGAACGGTCCGGCCGAGGGCGGCGAAGCACTCGCCTCGCGGCCTCGGGCCGGACCCTGCCCTGTGGGGGTTCGTCATGCGATCTGCGGCATCACGGAAATCGCCGCATCGTGGGAATCGGCACGGCCGCACCACCCCCGGTGGAGGTGGCACGGCCGTTGTTCACTGTACTCGCCGTCGTCAAGCCGTTGGATCTACCGTGCGCTCAGCGATAGGTGTAAGGAATGACGAGCGTGTCGATCGACGGGCTGGCGCCCGTCGCGAGGTTGTTCGTCAGTTCGACGTGCCAGCGGACGTAGGGATGGCCCACCAGCGTGCGGATGTCGGTCGTCCACGACGTGATCGTCGTGGGGTCGAGGATCGTCGGATCGTTGATCGTGCCCTTGGCGCCCTGCCACTCGATGGAGACGCTCGTGCCCTGTTGCTGCGCGAACGGTACGATCTGCTGCGGCACCCAGCGAACGGCCGCCTGCTGCACGTCGTACCAGAGCGACTGCGCCTCGGCCCCCGGTGACAGGAACGTGAAGCGCACAGAGTGGTACCACGTCTGGGCGGAGACGACGGGCGGCGCATCCTGGAACAGCGAGAACGTCATCGCGTTGATCGGATAGCCGTTGTCGATCTGCCAGTTCTCGGCCGTGCCCGTCGCACCCGTGCCATTGCCGAAGTGCTCGATCTCGAGGATCAGGGCGTGCTTGCCGTCGAAGTTGAAGTTCTTGGCCCACGTCGGGCTGCCCACCAGGAACGGAGCGCCGCCCGGCGGATTGGTGAGGCTGACGCCCGTCGGGATCGTGTAGTTGATCGTGGGGACGACGGTGACGGGAACCGCGCGGTAGTTCGTCGCGACCGGACCCGGCGCACTCGTGCCGCCCTGGAAGCCGCCGCCGGCGACGTTGTCGTTGGCGTGGCCGACCTTGATCTGCGTGTTCGGGTACGTCAGGTTGGCCTGCGTCCCGGTGAAGACCGGCGGGTTGCCGACCTGCGAGCCGGCCTGGTACCAGAGGAAGCCGGTGAGCGTGCGCGCCCGCCCGCCCATGTCGTTGGTCGGATAGAGCATCTGCCAGCGCACGGCGCGCTGGAACCAGACGTTCACGTTGCCCGTGGGGTTCGGGCCGAACGCGTCGAAGAACAGGTTCTGCACCGTGGTCGTCAGAAGGCTCGCGGTGTCCTTGGCGTTCCAATCGGCGAATGCGTTGTCGCCGGAGAGGTTGGCCGGGTCCCCGTACCACGGTCCATCCTTCTGACCGTTGTCGTCGAACTCCTCGCGGATCTCGCCGAAGTCGTCCGCCGTCGGATCCTCCTCGGTCGTGAAGACGAACCTCTGCTCGCGGATGATGTTGTTGCCCGAGAGGTCCGTGACACCGTTGGTGACGATCACCTCGACCTCGTACGGACCGCGGCCGAAGCCCTGCAGCGGCCGGATCTGAACGACGTTGCCCGCCGTCTGCGGCTTGACGCGCACGATGGCGAGGACGTTGCGCTCCGCAAGGGACCCGTTCGCCGCCGAGGACGTGTACCGGATCTGAATCGTCGCGGCCTCGTCGGCATCGAAGCGCGGAAGCTGGAACGAGGCGATGTCCATCGGCTCGCTGAATTTCACATCGACGTCGGCGTCGCTGGCCACGTTCGACGAGCCCTCCGTCGGGGAGGTCTCGCGGATCTCCGGCCGCGTCCCGTCCTGCGCATAGCGGTCGGAGGTCGTGAACTGCGTCGAGAACGGCTCGCCGAGCGCCACACCGTCGAGGTTGGTGACCACCGTCAGCGGGCTGTCGATCTGGTTGCCGCCCTGCATCGTGACGGTGTACGTCGTGTTCGCCTCGAAGCCCTCCGGGTTGTAGTCGATCTCGCCGGGCCGGTTGAACGTCGCGACGACGTACTGCGGGTTGAAGACGAACTTGCGCGCCCTGACGCGCTTGCCGCCCCGCTTGGTGACCTTGAAGAACACGCCTTTCGCGAGCGCCTCGCCGCCGCCGGAAACCGAACCGATGCGCACGCTGTCGCGGTTGACGGAGCCCGTTGCGGCAAAGCGCGCGTTGGGATCGTCGGAGTTCTTCCGCGCGATCACGCCCGGCTCGAAGAACGCGCGGGGATCGCCGCCGAGTTCCTCGAAGCGGCGCTCATCCTCGGGCTCCGCGTTGCCGTCGGCGATCTTGCGCGACAGTTCGGCGAGTTCGGCCTGCTCGGCGAGCGTGAGCGGCAGCGTCGCGATGATCTTCGGTCCGGTGTCCGCGGCACCGGACATGACGAACATCAGCACGGCATTGCGATCCACGTTGCCGGCCGCGCGGCCGGCGACGGGCACGAACTTCCCGCGGCGATCGTAGTAGCCGGCCAGGAAGCGCCGCACCACGATGGGTTTCTGGCGCGCGTTCGCGAGTTAGTGGGCCGCGAGCCCGCAGCAGACGGCTGTCCCGCCCGCAAGGAGCCCCAGCACCAAGCCTGTGCGCAGCCTCATGTCACCTCCTGAGCGCGACCTTCGTTCCAGGCCGCTTGACCACGACATCCGTTCCGGTCCCAACCATGCCCGACGCGTGTTGCCCGACGCCGCAGAGTATACGAGCATACGCCGTCCGGCACACGCGTACCTTCACGGACATCCGCCTGAGCAACTCCATGATGGTAGAGGGGCGCGAGAGGTTGTCAAGCGAGCTGATCCGCCTCGTGCCGGGACTTCGGAGTACGATCGACCCCGTTCTCCCGCGCCTCTGCTCGCGCTCACGCGTCGGGCGTCACGCCGATGTGCAGTTCGGCGAGCTGGTCCTCGTCCACCGTCGCCGGCGCCTGGCACATCAGGTCGGCGGCGCTGGTCGTCTTGGGGAAGGCGATGATGTCCCGAATCTGCTCCCGGCCCGCCAGGCTGGCGACGACGCGGTCGAGCCCCCAGGCGATGCCACCGTGCGGCGGCACGCCGTAGCGCAGGGCCTCGGTGAAGAAGCCGAAACGATGTTCCGCGTCCTTCTCGGAGATGCCGAGCAGCCCGAAGATGCGCGACTGCAACTCCCGGTCGTGGATACGAATGCTGCCGCCGGCGATCTCGTCGCCGTTGAGGACGAGGTCGTACGCGCGGGCCCGCACGGCGAGCGGCTCGCGCTCGAGCAGCGCCACGTCCTCGGCTCGCGGCGCCGTGAAGGCGTGGTGCATCGCGAGCAGCCGGCCGCTCTCGGGATCGCTCTCGAAGAGCGGAGCGGCGACGATCCAGAGCGCCTCGAAGCGCCGCGGGTCGCGGAGCCCGAACGTCTTGCCGAGATGCAGGCGGAGATCGCCGGCGGCCGGCTCGACGATGCGCCGCGGCCCGGCGAGGAAGAGGAGCGTCCCGCCCGGGGCGCACCCCGTGGCCGCGGTGAGCGCCTCGCGCTCACCATCGCTGAGGTGCCGCGCGGCCGGTCCCGACCAGCCCTCCTCGCGCACCTTCACCCATGCGACGCCCCGCGCGCCGCGGTCCACGACGACGGCCGGCAGCGCATCGAGCTGCTTGCGCGAGAGCGTGTGGTCGGGGCCGAGGGCGATGCAGCGCACGATCCCCCCGTCGCGAACGGCGCCGCTGAACACGCCGAAAGCGCACTCTGCGAGGACATCCGAGACATCGTGGATCTCGAGCCCGAAGCGCAGATCGGGCTTGTCCGAGCCGTAGCGCGCCATGGCCTCGGCGTAGGACATGCGACGAAGCGGGAGCGCGATGTCCTGCCCGGTGATCTCGGAGACGAGGCGGCGCAAGAGGCTCTCCATCAGCGCCTGCACGTCGTCCTCATCGACGAACGACATCTCGATGTCGAGCTGGGTGAACTCCGGCTGGCGGTCGGCGCGCAGATCCTCGTCGCGGAAGCAGCGGGCGATCTGCCAGTAGCGATCGAGCCCGCCGATCATCAGGAGTTGCTTGAGCAACTGGGGCGACTGCGGGAGCGCGTAGAACGCCCCCGGATGTACGCGCGACGGAACGAGGTAGTCGCGCGCGCCTTCGGGCGTCGAACGCAGGAGGATCGGGGTCTCCACCTCGACGAATCCGTTCTCGTGGACGAACTCGCGGATCACACGGTTCACGTGCGCGCGCGTCTCGAGTGCGCGCAGCACCTCGGGGCGGCGCATCTCGAGGTAGCGGTAGCGCAGTCCCAGTTCCTCCGCGCTGCGCTCGGCGCCCGTGACGGCCACCGGCAGCGGATCGGCGCGGGAGAGCACCTCGAACTCGTCGAGCATCACCTCGACGGCGCCCGTGGCGCGATCCGGGTTGCGGTTCTCGTCGGGCCGCGCACGCACCGTTCCCGTGGCGCGCACCACCCACTCGAGCCGCACGCGGTCGGCGGCGGCGGCGGCGTCTCCGGCGTCGGGGTCGGCGACGACCTGCGTCACGCCGTAGCGATCGCGCAGATCGAGGAACAGCAGCCCACCGTGGTCGCGCCGATTCTGCACCCAGCCGCAGACGGTGACGCGCTCTCCGACGTGCTCTTCGCGAAGCTCTCCGCAGGTGTGCGTGCGCAGCATCTCATCCTCCGTTCCAGGGGCCCGCGCCACCCGTCGTGCGCGGGCGCCCGGCAACGCGGAAGAGTCGCAGCGGCCGGGCGGCCGCGCGCCGATTTTCGGGGCGCCGCCGCACCGGGCGAGCGGCGCGATGAGCCCGGAAAAAGCGGCCCCCGCTCCCGCCGATCCCGGACACTCGCGCACTTTCCTGCGAACCCCGACGGAGAATCGTCGATGCAGACCTCGCTCATCCTCATCAAGCCCGATGGCGTCCAGCGTCGGCTGGTCGGCCGTATTCTCACGCGATTCGAGGAGAAGGGCCTGCAGATCGTCGGCGCCAGGTTCATGTGCATCCCGCTCGAGACGGCCGAACAGCACTACGCCGCGCACAAGGAGCGTCCGTTCTACCCGGGCCTCGTGGCGTACATGACATCGAGCCCCGTGCTCGCTCTGGCGCTGCGCGGCAAGAACTCCATCGCGGTCATCCGCAAGATGCTCGGGGCGACGTTCGGCTCGCAGGCGGAGCCGGGCACGATCCGCGGCGACTTCGCGATCAGCGATGGCTACAACCTCGTGCACGCGAGCGATTCTCCCGAGGCCGCCGAGAAAGAGCTCGAGCTGTTCTTCCCCGAGGGCACCGTCGAGTTCGACATGCGCGACACGCCCTGGGTCTACGACGTCGGGTCCGACCTGCGCTGACCGCGCACTCGCTCGCGCGACGTGACCGAAGAGTGACCCGCAGGGCGAAGATCGGAGGCCGCATGAGGATCCCGCGCACCCTGACCCGCGCCGCATGGCTGCTGCTGACGGTGATCACGACGGTCACCTGCACGACCCTCGGCACCGAGGACCGCAAGCGTCTCACCCTGCACCTCGAGAACGCTGCGCAGTACTACGACCAGCGTCACTACGAACGCGCCTACCAGCAGTGGGACAAGGCCCTCGAGACCGACCCACTCAACGAGAAGGCGCGCCTCGGCCAGGCCATGGCCCTCTATCAACTCGGCCTCGAGGAGTCTCCCGACGGCGTCGCCCGGCTGCAGGCCGCGGAGGAGCGTCTCGACGAACTCCGCGACGAGGACCTCGACGGACTCGAGTGGCAGGCCGAACTCGGCTACGCCCTGACGATGGACCGCTGGGTGAGTCTCTTCGCCCGGAAGGTGCGCCAGCTCCGCTACCAGCGCGAGATCGAAGGCGCCACGGACGAGGAAGAACTCGCGCTCGCGGAGCGCGAACTCGAGAAGCGCGCGCACATCGCCGAGCGCGCCTATCGGACGGTCCACACCGGCGGTGAGCGCGAGGCGCAGTACCAACTAGCCTGCCTGATCGGCCTCGCGAAGATGACGGCGTATCGCGGTGATTTCGAGACGAGCCTCGAGTACGCCCGTGACTACGAGGGACAGATCGTCCGCTCCAAGCGCCTGTGGCGCGACGCGGCGAAGCGCTTCCCACGCGAGGCGGCGCTCTGGGAGATGAAGCTGCACAACGCGGAGCGCCAGGAAGCCGAACTGCGCGATCTCATCGCCAACGTCCTGTTCAAGCTCGGGAAGTACACCGAGGCGGAATCCGAGCTCGACGTCGTGCTCGAGATCGATCCAGAGCGCTCGAGCGCGTACCTCAACCGCTGGATCATGCGCCAGGCCCGTCGCGACTGGGACCGCGCGCGGGAGGACTTCCGTACGTTCCTCGCCATGACGGCGCGCCCGGACGACGATCCGAGTGTGATCGAGGCTCGGCGCAGGCTCCAGGAGGTCGAGGAGCGCGTCGAAGAAGAGGACGCCGCGGCGCTGGATCGCGCCCGCGAGGGCGGCTGAGAGCCTGTGCCCACGAGTCGCGTGAGCGGCGGGGCGTTCCTCATCGGATCACCCTCGGAGCACACCCCCGTACAATGAGTGCCATGCGCACTGCCCCCACCGCCGCCCGATCCGTACGCCGCCTGCTGGTCGCCGCGCTCGTCGCCGCTCTGCTCCCGGGGCTGCTCGCGTCCGAGGCGCTCGCAGGCGAGGTCCTCAAGCTGAAGAGCGGGGATCTCATCCCCGGTGAGGTCATCGAAATGGATGACGCCGGCGTTCTCTTCGCGCGCCAGGAAGGTGGCCGCTTCCGCGTCCGCTGGAGCGCCGTGCTGCCGGTCTCGCGTTATGAGCTGTGGGCCTCCACGCTCGCCGCCGACGACGCGGCAGGACGCCTCGAGATCGCCCGCTGGGCACTCCGCGAGAAGCTGTTCCATCAGGCGCGCCGCGAGGCCGTCAAGGCCAAGGGCATCGGCTCGGACGAGGAACGGGAGCAGGCGACCGCGCTGCTCGAGCACGTGGCGCAGAGCGAGGCCGACGCGTCGCTCGCGGTGATCGACGAACGCATCGCCGCAGGCGATCTCACGGGAGCCCTCGACCGCGCACGGCAGTATCTGCGCGTCGCGCCTCCCGGCGCACATGCGACCCGCGTGCGGGCGCGCGTCCCGGACCTCCTCGTCCGCATCGAGCAGGCGCAGGCGCAGGAAACCGAGCGCAAGCAGAACGAGGCGCTGGGGCGCGACGCTCAGCGCAAGCAGGCGTTCATCGAGAAGAACCTGCGGCAGGCCCTCGCGACGAAGCAGAAGGCCCAGGAAACCTCGATCGAGGCCTACGCCTACCTGGCCAAGGGCAACCAGACACGCGCCCGCCGCGCGCTCGCCAAGTCCGAGAAGGGCTTCCTCGCAGCGCGCAATCGCCTGAAGAAGGTGCGCCGCGCGGCCGGTCCCGGCGAGATCGCCGAGCAGTGCGTGCGCGAGATGGAGGACGCGGACCGCCGCACGGTCGATCTCCTCACGCGCTGGGGCGCGCTCGAGGTGGGCAACAAGTCGTGGAAAAAGGCCGACGCCGCCGTCGATCGCGGCCTGCGCATCGATCCGGTGGACTCCGCCCTGCTCGACCTGCGGCGCGAGATCGACGAGAACTGGATCCGCCGCCGCGTCTCGGACATCAGCAACGCCAAGCCACGCGGATCGTCGCGGTAGCCCGGACTAAGGGCCCGCGCAGGAATAACTTCGGGGTTCGGTCGGCTGCGACGACGCGGGGCGGCGTTGCCTCTCCTCCCCGACTCGGCTCCGCAATGAGTCGCGTCGTCGAGCCGCCTTGCCCCGCGCCGCCCTCGCTCGCCCTCGGTCCTACGAACGTATTCCTGCGCGGGCCCTGAGAAGGTGTTGACAAGAGGAAAGGGAGCGGCGGCTTGTTCGTGGAGCCTGCCGGCAAGGCGCGGTCGTGAACGTGACTCCCCTGCCGCGGTCATCGAGCGAGCGCAACGCCGTCCGGCGGGCTCCACGGACGAGCAGAACTGCGGCGCGCGACTTGCGCCGCTGGACGCTGCGACAATCCCAGGCTCAGATCCGCGCAAGTCGCGTGACCGGCGCCGCGTTCCTCTTATCAACAGCTTCTAAGGGCGCCGCGCCATCCGCCGTCAGGAATCGGTGCCGGTGGTCGCCTCCGGTGACCGCTGCCGCGGCCAGTAGCCTTCGAGCAGCGCATCGTCGCCGCACGCAGTCACGCGCGGCTCCTCGAGACGAGGAGCCGCGCCGATCGCCCAGCCCTTCCCGGCGAGCGGTGACGGGGCGCCGTCCCCGCCGACGACCACCGGCGCGGTGAACGCAGCGATCTGGTGCACGACGCCCGCCCGCAGGGCTGCGCCGGTGAGCCGCCCCCCGGACTCGAGCAGCGCGCGCCGCACGCCGCGCTCGCGCAGCCGCACGAACGCGGCCACGAGATCGACACGGCCGTGTTAGTCGGCGCTCACCGCCTCGACGACGACGCCTTGATCCTCGAGTGCGCGGCGGTCGTCCGCGGCGGCGTCGCTGCAGATCACGATCGTCGGCACGTCACGGGCGCTCGTGAACACACGGCGCCGGAGCGGCGCGCGCAGATGGGAGTCGATGACGACGCGGCACGCCGGGGGCAACCCGGACGGCGGGGCGTCGCGGGCCGTCAGACGCGGGTCGTCGGCCGCCACCGTGCCGGGACCGACGACGACCGCCTCGACGCGCCCCCGGATCTCGTGCACGAGAG
>JAJRVY010000007.1 GCA_024277065.1 Planctomycetota bacterium | reverse complement strand
TTGTTCGTGGAGCCTGCCGGCAAGGCGCGGTTGCGAACGTGACTCCCCTGACCGAGTCATCGAGCGAGCGCAACGCAGTCCGGCGGGCTCCACGGACGAGCGGGGCTGCGGCGCGCGACTTGCGCCGTTGGACGCTACGACAATCTCAGGCTCGGATCCGCGCAAGTCGCGTGACCGGCGCCCCGTTTCTTTTGTCCACACCTTCTCAGAGCGTGAGCAGGTCACAGGTGCAGCGTCAGCGCCCGGATGACAGGCGCTCTCTGAGGCGCTCGACGTGGGTGCGCACGGCGGCGGAGAGCGGATCCAGCACGAGCACGCGCTCGTAGGCCGCGAGCGCGCCCGCGTCGTCGCCGGCGAGCCCGCGCGCAGCGCCGAGGAGGAACCAGCGGTAGTAGTCGTCCGTCACGCCGCGGACGTCCTCCTCCAGAATAGGGATCGCAGCCCGCAGCAGATCCTGGTCCGCCCGGACGCGCTCCCAGCCGGCGAGCGCGGCACGCGCCGCGACCACGCGCACCGCGAGCGACGCATCATCGAGCGCCGCGCGGTACGCCCCGTCGATGTCCGGCCCGCGCAGCGGGCGCAGGGCCAGGAGCGCCGAGCGCCGCACGAGCGACTCCGGCGCCGTGGCGAGCGCGAGCAGCGCGGCACGGTGCGCGGCGGCGCTCCGCTCGAGCAGCCGCACCGCCGAGGCGCGGACGAGGAGCGGATTGGACATGTCGCGCGCGACCGAGAGCAGCGCCGCGCCGGCGGTGGCGTCTCCCGTGCGCGCCGCCGCGAGCGCCCGCATCCACGGGCGCGGCGGACGCGCCTGCGGCCACCATCGTGCATACGCGTCACGCAGCGCCTCGGCGCCGATGCGCGGCGCGTCGCGCGGTGCGTTACGGCCGGCCGAGTGGCACCATGTACACGCGTCCTTTGCGACGCGATCGCCGGGGAGATCCAGCCGCGGCACGCCGATGGTGTGGTCCGTCACCGCCCCGTGCCCGCGCTCGATCGTCAGGAACGGCATGTGGCAGCCGACGCACGCGCCCCCGCTGCCACGTGGATCGTGCGACGTGTGCGCGCGGCCGGCGTCGGCGACGTCCGCGTGACAGTCGCCGCAGAGCGCTCCCGACGAGGGACTCAGGCGAAGCTGCGACGCCCGGTCGCTGCCGTGCGGTTCGTGGTAGCGCGAACACGTCAGTCCCCCACTCTCGGCGCAGTGGCTCGTGCCGAACGGCAGCCCGTCGTACATCAGTTCCAACTCGCGCCCGTACGGGTCCGCACGCTCGGGCGAGAGCGCGAGTGTCGGGTCGAGGTGCTCGTAGAGGTCGTCGCCGATGCGGTACGTCGGCGTGACGCGGTCGCCCTCCATGTGACACTGCGTGCAGACGGCGATGGCGTCCGCGCGCGGGAGGTCCTCGAGGCGTCGCAGCGGCGCCCCGGTCTCGCCCCGCTCCCAGGCCTCGGCGTGGGCCCGTCCCGGGCCGTGGCAGGTCTCGCAGTCCACGCCGAGCGAGCGCCAGGACGACCGCGGCCCGCGGCCACCCGGTCCGGGCTCCCGCGCGAGCCGGCCGCTGGTGTGGCAGAACGCGCACTTCTGATCCCAGGAGCGCACCGCGCCGGTCCAGAACGAGGCCTCGCCAGGGCGCACCGTCGGCGCCGTGTCGAGGTCCTCGTCGGGTGCGCCGTAGAGCAGTTGCGTGTAGTCGAACCAGGGGCCGTCCGGCCACTCGATCATCGCCGGCAGCACCTGGATGCGGCCGTCGTCCATGGTCGCGAGCAGCATCTTCATGCGCTTGTGTCCGGCGACGTGCGTCAGGCGGAAGCGCTCTGCGGTGCCGCGCACGCCGATCGTCTCGGCGGTCCAACCGCCGTCGTCCTCGGCGAAGCGCGTGACGCCGGGCGGGTGGAACACCTCGCGGCCGCGCAACACGTCGCGGGGCAGCGAGTCCGGAGAGGCCAGCGAGGACGTCCAGGCGTGCGACGACTGGACCCATCGCCGGTACGCGGCACGATGACAGCGCGCGCACCTCTCGGGGCTCGTATACGCCTCGGACGGGTGAGCCGCGGCCACTGCGGCCGGCGACCCGGCGTCGCCGACGAGTGCGGTGCGCACCGTCCGGTCCGGCGCGATCCACGCGAACGCGTCGCCGTCCGTGGCGGTCACGAGACGCACGATCCCACGCTCCATCCCGACCGCAGCCCGCAGGGGCGCGCCGTGGATGTCCATCGCCTGCGCCGGCCCGTCGCCCGACCAGGCGAGCACCGCCCGCCCGGCGGCGACGAAGGCGCCGTCGGTCACGACGACGTCCGCGATCACGGCGATGCGCTTCCCATCCGCATCCCAGAGCACGGCCCGCCGGTCGGCGCCCACCGTGAGCACGCGGCCGCCGCCGGGCAGCAGCGCGACGCGATGCAGCGGCGCACCGTGGCCGATGACGCGCACGCGCAACGTACCGTCGAGTTCGTAGACGCGCGCCGTGCCGTCGAGTGACGCCGTCGCGAAGCACGACCCGTCCGGAGCGAACGCGACGTCCTGCACGGCGGCCTCGTGCGGCTGCGCGTCGCGCCGGCCCCGCGGCGTCCACACGATCACGCGCCCGTCGGTCCCGCCGACGACGACGGCGTCGCCCCGCGCCGCGATCGCGAATCGTTCGGCGCCTTCACCGAGACCGTCGATGCGGGCGCGCACGACGCCGTCCCAGCCCACGATCTCCAGTGCCCCCAGGGAGCGCGAAGCGGCCACGATGGCGGAGGCCCCGGGAAGCGCCGCAATGCGGTCGATCGGCTCCGCGCCTCCCCCGATCGCCGCGGACTCCGTGCCGTCCGCGCCGAAGAGCCGCAATGTTCCGTCCACGCCGAGCATCGCCACGCGGCCACCGTCCGCGGCGAACAGGACATCGACGGCGGGCGCGCCGTCGCCGCGGAGCACGACGGTCGGCGCGCCGTCGCCGCCGTCGATGCGGGCCGTGCCGTCCGCCGACGTCGAGGCGAAGGCGCGAGCGCCCGGCGCGAACACGACGCGCAGGACGCGCGCCGCGTGGCCGCGCAGCACGCGCAACGCCGCGCCGGGCCGGACCACGCTCACGGAACCGTCCTGCGCCCCGACGAGGATGCGTCCGCCGGCGGGCGCCACGGCGACGTCCGACGCCGTCCCGGCCGTCTCGGGCGCGACGACGCGCACGCCCCAGCCGCCGCCCAGCACGGCGGCGATCTCCGCCGACGTCGCCAGCGGGGGCGCCGCCGCGGGAGCGCCCGGTCCGTCGCCCGCACCCTCGCCCGCACGATCAGGTCCACACGCACCCGCGGCGGCGACGGCCAGCAGGACGACGACGACGACGAGGGCGAGCGGCGTGCGCGCGCGGTGGGCGCTGTGGGCGCGGCGGATCTGGTAGACGGACATGCGGACGGGCTCCTCCTCCGGCGCGCTCGACCGAGAATGCGTCCTCCACGGCGAACGGTCAACGGGGCAGGCTATGGCGTGGCAACGCGCGAGGGCAACTCGTGACCGGAGTCACCGGGAATTCGGCGCCACCGTCGCGCCCGGTGGCCGTGCGCCCCGAGACGCGGGCGCTCCGCAAGCGTGGCACGACGAGCCCGCGACCCGTAGGCTGGTGGACGCCGGGCCGAAGGACGTCCACCTGTACCGCGGCGCGGCCGACTACGCCGCAGCCGACCGCGCCGCGACGGGGGGTCGCTTCGCCCGCAACCTGGCGTTCTCGCTCGAAGCCGGGCCGGTGGCGCACGTCGCGCTGCAGCCCGAGATGGACGACTCCGTCTTCGCCCGCACGGGCCTGTCGGCGGCCACGCGACGCACGCTCGCGCACGAGGCGGTCCATCTCGCGCTCCACGAGAGCATGCCCAACCACGAGGACCAACCGGCGTGGATGCAGGAAGGGCTGGCGACCTGGATCGCCGATCGCGTGCTCGTCGGCGCGGGGCTCGCGCCGCCCCCCGAGACGGCGCCCCTGAGCGCGACGCGCACCGTCCGCGTCCAGCGTCTGCTGGAGCGCGGCGCGCTGCCGACGCCGCGGGCCATCCTCTTCACCGACCTCGGCGACTTGACGTTCAACGAGCGCTACGCCACGTGGTGGCTGTTCTGGAGGTTGCTCGCCGAGAACGGCGGCGGCGAGCGCATGAAGTCCGCGATCCGCGCAGCGTGGCCCCTCGGCGGCGGCACGAACTACGGCGCGCGACTCGCGCGCGACATCGAGGAGGCGTGGGGCAGCGAGGCACTCGACGCGCTCGCGTGGCGCACGGCGGCCGTCGGACGGCGCAAGTACACGATCGCGGGGACGCTCGAGGACATCGATCTCACCGGCCCGTGGGGCGTCGGCGTGCAGAGCGCCGCCGCCGGCATCTGGCGCGACGTGAAGCTGCGCTGACGACTACTCGCGCAGCGAGGCCATGAGCTCGTCCTGCCGCGCGCGCAGGCTCTCGCGCATGATCGTGCAGAGCTGGGGCAGCGAGGCGTCGGCGACCGTGTAGTGGACGTTCGTGCCGGACGTGCGCCGTCGAACCAGGCCGCCGCGGTGCAGCATGCTGAGCTGACGCGACACGTTGGCCTGCTTGAACGCCGTCAGTCCCACCAGCTCGGTCACGGTGTGCTCGGCGTGGCAGATGTGCTGCATGATCGCCAGACGCGTCGGACTGGCCAGCAACTTGAAGCGGTTGGCGAGCAGGTGCAATGCCTCGGGCGAAAGAGCGTCCATCGGTTCGTTCATGGAGCGCTCATGCTACCGGATCGAACGCGGGCGGGAACTGTCATCACGGCGAACGTGGAGAGACCTTGCGGAACCGCGTGGGCCCCGACTCCGAGCCCCAGACCAGAGCGTGACGGCTCGTGAAGCCCCGCTCGAGAAGCGTGAACCCGTCGCTCGTGATCTCGAACTGGGACGTGGCGTACGCGGCACCGTCACGGCGGCTCCTGCACGCCGTTCCGCGCGACTCGCCGACGAACGATCCGTCGGCGCGGCGTCGCAAGAAGACGGCGCACCCCTCGAGCGGATACAGGTCCGCCGGCTCGATCGTCGCGAACACGCCCGGATCGGTCCACGCCGCAGCGAAGTCGCGCGGATCCTCCGGCAGTCCATGGACGTCGCTGCGCAGCCCCTCGAGGCCGTCGATCGACAGGCGGCGAACGCGCTGCAGGTAGGGCTGGTCCGGCGTGGCAACGGCGGCGCGCTCGACATACAGCCACGGGCCATCGTCACGCTCCTGCCAGATCGGCAGCACGACGATCCTGACGGCGCGCCGATCCTCCGGCTGCGCGCCCGGCGGCGCGTCGCTCTCGAACGTGCCCGTCATGTAGGCGGCGAGCGCCGCCACGTCCCCGGCGGGCGTACCGGACGTGGCGCAGCCGGCCAGGGCAAGGAGCGCAGCGGAGATCGGGGCGAGGAGCAGGGATCGCTTCATCGAGTACCTCGGGAACGAGTCGGGAACGAGAGCGTCGCGGAAACCGCACGCGCGAAGGTAGCGAGGCCCGTCGCGGCGGCGTCCGGAACTTCGGCGCCCCTGTGCGGCGTCCCATTCGTGAGGTTCCGCGCGATTGCGAACTAGAGTTTCGATGTCCTCAGGCAGAGGTCCTCGCACGAAGGAGCACGTCATGGCCGCCAAGAAGAGCACCGGGAAACGCAGCAGCAAGAACGGCGGTCCCGCCGAGGACCTGAACATGTACCACGCGTACGAGCGGCAGTTCGATCGCGCGGCCGAGGTGCTGCGCCTCCCGGCCGACCTGCTCACGCAGATCAAGATCTGCAACAACGTCTACGAGTTCCAATTCCCCGTCCGCATGGGGCGCAAGCTCGCGGTGTTCTCGGGGTGGCGCGCGGAGCACAGCCACCATCGCAAGCCGCTGAAGGGCGGCATCCGCTTCGCCGAGCACGTGGACAAGGACGAGGTCATGGCGCTCGCGTCGCTCATGACGTTCAAGTGCGCCATCGTGAACGTGCCGTTCGGCGGCTCGAAGGGCGCCGTCCGGATCAACCCATACGTGACACCTGTCGATGTGCTGGAGCGGGTCACGCGCCGCTACGCCGCGGAGCTGATCTGGAAGGGCTTCATCAGCCCCGGCAGCAACGTGCCCGCCCCGGACATGGGAACGGGCGAGCGTGAGATGGCCTGGATCGCCGACACCTACGACGCGATGCATCGCGGCGGGATCGACAACTTCGCGTGCGTGACGGGCAAGCCGGTCAGCCAGGGCGGCATCCAGGGCCGCACCGAGGCCACGGGCCGCGGGGTCTACTACGGCATACGCGAGGCGCTCTCGTACAAGCAGGACGCGAAGAAGATCGGGCTCTCCGTCGGCCTCGAGGGCAAGGCCGTCGCGATTCAGGGCTACGGCAACGTGGGGCGGCACGCGGCACAGATCTTCGCCGCGGAAGGTGGAGCGCGCATCGTCGCCATCGGCGAATGGAACGGCTGGCTGCACAACCCCAAGGGCATCGATCTCGAAGCGCTCGATGTCTTCCGCAAGGAGACGGGGGGCCTGCTCGGGTTCCCGGGTGCCAAGACGTATCGCAAGCCGCAGGGCATGCTCGAGGTCGAGTGCGACGTGCTCGTGCCCGCCGCGCTTCAGAACCAGATATGCCTCGAGAACGTCGATCGCCTGAACTGCAAAGTCGTTGCCGAGGCGGCCAACGGCCCGACGACGCCCGGCGCCGAAGCCAAGCTCCGCAAGCGCGGCGTTCCGGTGATCCCGGACATCTACCTGAACGCCGGCGGCGTCTGCGTCAGCTACTTCGAGTGGACGAAGAACATCGGCCACATCCGCTACGGCCGCATGGGCAAGCGCCTCGAAGCCGCCAAGGAGAACCAGCTCCTCGACTCGATCGAACACTCGATGGGGCGCAAACTCGAGCCGGCCGAACGACGCGTGTTCGGCCGCGGCGCCGACGAGATCGACATCGTCCGTTCCGGCCTCGAGGGCACGATGGTGGACGCCTACCGCGAGTTGCGGGCGGCGTTCAAGCGCAACCGCAAGGTCCACGACCTGCGCACGGCCGCCTACGCCGTCGCCATCGAGAAGGTCGCCGAGTCCTACTCCTCGCTCGGCATCTGGCCGTAGCCGCGGAGGATTCGACGATCGTCACGGGGGTTGCACTCGAAGACTCGCCCTCGCGACTCCCGGTGTGCCCGCCTCGCCCACGCGACCCCACAGATGTGCCGCCCCGCCCTCGCACCGCCCGGCATGCCGCCTCGCACTCGCACCCCGCCGGCGTGCCCGCCTCGCCCTTGCGACCCCCGGTGTAGGGTTGACCCATTGTGGTCAACCCGGAGGTTCCTGGCGCGCGGGGCTGTCGTTGCGCCTCGCGACGTAATCCGGTTGCCGGCGGATGGCGGCGGATGCGGGATCGAGGGATCGCGGGGACGCGGAGACGCGAGAGCCCGCCCGACCGGCCGTTCGGGGGGCGGGCTGCGCCCGCCTGGGCAGGCCGTTGCCGAGGCGGTGACCGAACTTTCGGGGCCGGGACATTGCCCGGCCCCTACACCGGGATACGGACGATCACCGGGACACGCACGATCGGGGGCGCCGGGTCGGCGTGGCGGCAGGGGGCGCGGGAACCGGCGTCGCGTGGCCCGGCGGCGTGCGGCGTCTGATCACGCGCGGACGGGTGCTACGCGCCGCGATCCGATGGGCGCGGCCGGGCCGCTGGTTCACGCGGGGTCTGGGGGTGGCAGGAAGCGCTCGAAGCGGCTCTTGTCGCCGGCCCGGCGGTGCGCGTCCTCGCCGCTGACCAACCCGGCGCTCGCCAGGCGGAACAGGCAGTCGTCGAGACGGTGCATGCCCTCGGCGCGGCCGGACTGGAAGAGGGCGTCCACCTTGTGCGTGTCACCCTCGCGGACGACGTTGCGAAGAGCGGTCGTCGCGAACAGCAGCTCGGTCGCGGGAATGCGCCCGGTGCCGTCGGCGCGAGGGCAGAGGATCTGGCTCAGGATGCCCTCGAGAGAGCCGGCGAGCATGGATCGCACATGCGGCTGCTGGTCCTCGGGGAACACCTCGACGATGCGGTCGATGGTCCGCGCCGCGCTGTTCGTGTGCAGCGTCGAGAACACGACGGTGCCCATCTCTGAGAGCGTCAGAGCGAGCTGGATCGTCTCGCGGTCGCGCATCTCGCCGACCAGGATGAGGTCGGCGTCCTGGCGCGCGGCAGACTGCAACGCATCCCCGAACGTGACAGCGTCGCGTCCGATCTCACGCTGCGAGATGGTGGACACCGCGTCACGGTGGATGTACTCGATCGGATCCTCGATCGTGATGATGTGGCGCGCCGACGTGCGGTTGATCAGATCGAGCAGCGCGGCGAGGGTCGAGGACTTGCCGCTGCCTGTCGGTCCCGTGACGAGCACGAGTCCCTGCTGCAAGTCCGCGAAACGCCGCAGCTCCTCCGGCACGCTCAGTTCCTCGAGCGTCGGAATGTGATCCGGGATGGCGCGGAAGACGGCGCCGACGCCGCCGTGGTGACGGAAGACGTTGACGCGGAAACGTGCCAGATCGGCGACCTCGTGGCCGAGGTCCGTCTCGCCGTCGCCGTCGAACAGCGCACGTTGGCGGGTGTCGAGAAGCGGCAGGACGAGCGCACCGACGTTCACCGGGGCGTCACGCGCGATCTCCAGAGAGCCGTGCACGCGGATCTTGGGCGGTACGCCGTCCAGTAGGTGCAGATCGGAGCCGTCACGTTCGACGACGTCGCGCAGGAGTGCGTGCAGCACGTCAGGCCTCCCCGCCGAAGCGGCTCGGGTCCTTGGCCACATCGCGTGCGATCTTGCGTTCGATGAGCCCTTCCTTCACGAGCTGCTGCAATCGCGCATCGAGATCGATCATGCCGTGGCGCCGGCCGGTCTGCAGCAGTGACAACAGTTGGTGCGATCGGCCATCGCGGATGTGCGTGGCCGCCGCCGGCGTGACGCGGAGCAGCTCGTAGGCGCAGACCCGCCGCCCCGCCCCACCGCGGCGCGGCAGCAGCACCTGAGAGAGGACGGCCCGCAGCGTGCCCGCGAGCATCGTGCGCACCTGCGTCTGCTCGCGCGCCGGGAACAGATCGACGATGCGGTTCAACGTCGAGATCGCGTCGCGCGTGTGGAGCGTGCCCATCACGAGGTGCCCGGTCTCGGCGGCGACGATCGCGGTGCGAATGGTCTCGAGATCCCGCATCTCGGAGACGAGCACGACGTCCGGATCCTCGCGCAGCGCCGCACGCAGAGCGCCGTCGAACGTACGCGTGTGGGGACCGACCTGCCGCTGTGTGACGTTCGCGCGATCGCTCTGGAACACGAACTCGATCGGGTCCTCGATCGTCACGACGTGCTCCGCGCGCGTGCGGTTCACGTGACCGACGAGCGCCGCGAGGGTCGCTGACTTGCCGCAGTTGGACGGCCCCGTCACGAGCACGAGACCCTGCCGGAACGCCGTCAGGTCGAGCAGATCCTCGGGCAGACCGAGAGAGGCGAGCGTCGGCAACTCGCCGGAGATGATCTTCGCGGCGGCCGCCCAGCCGCCACGCTGATGGTGGACGTTGACGCGGAACCGGCCGAGCCCCTGCGGCTCGATGCAGAAGTCCGAGTCGAGCGCGCGCGACGTCTCACCGCCGAGCTTGCAGAGCGCGTCGGCGAAGACGTCCGCCTTGTCCGCCGCGAGGGGCGCAGTGGCGAAGCGTACGAGCGCGCCCTCGAGGCGCGCGCACGGCACACTCCCGGCCTGCAGCAGGAGATCCGACGCGCCGGCCTCGCGCGCCGCGCGCAGGTATCCGAACAACGAGCCGTCGGCCGGCGGCTCGAGCGTGGGTGGCGCAACCGCCCTTCCGGCGGGCTCTGGTTGCGGCTCGGAATCGGCGCCGCCGCCGCCGAACATGCGGTCGAAGAGGGACGACATGCGAAGAGCCTATTCGGATTCGCCCCCCAATACCGGATCAGAACGCGCCGGGTCAGAACGCGCCGGGTCAGAACTTCAGCGTGCCGCCGATCGCAAAGATGTCCACGGAGTTCGAGGACTGGCCGACGACCTGCTCGCCGAACGATCCCGTCTGGTTGACCTTGCCGTCCTTGACCCAGATGTGCGTATAGCCGAAGTCCATCCACATGTTCTCTTCAAGCTGATACGTGAAGCCGACGGACAGCCAGATGCGGTCGTGCGTCGGCAGGCGCGGGGAACGCGTCTCACGGCTGGTCGGGTCCTGGTCGTACGCCATGCCGAAGCGCAGCGTGAGCACGTCGCTGTACTCGTAGTCGGCGCCGGCGGCGAGCTTCCACGTGTCGTTCCACTTGAGGTTGAGTGACGACTCGGGCTGCGCGGGATTGTCGTAGTCGATGACGATCTCTTGGACGCGAGACCAGCGCGTCCACTGGATGTCGCCCATGACGGTCCACTTGTCGTCGATCTGGTGCAGGCCCGAGAGGTTGATCGTCTCGGGGAGCGTGATGTCGGCGCTGATGCCGCTGTCCACGAATGCGCCGCTGCCCTGCAGGGGCTTGGCCTTCTCGGGGATCACGAACTTGCCGTCGCCGTCGAGGTTGTGCTCGATCTTGGAGCGGTAGTGGACGCCGAAGCGCGTGCGCTCGTCGAGTTCGTACAGCGCGCCGACGTTGAAGCCCCAGCTCGTGTCGTCGCCCTCGACGATGCCGCGGCCGTCGTTGGCCTGCGGAGACAGTCCCAGCGCCGCGGCGGGAGCCGGACCGAGAGCGGCGACCGCGACGGTGCCGTAGTCCACGGCCTGCGTCAGGCGCACGTCCATGTACTGGAAGTCCACGCCGCCGCCGACCGACCACTGGTCGTCGATCTTGTACGCGACGGAGGGTTGCACGTTGATCGTCTTGATGTCGGACTCGAGAGCCTGGTAGCGGCCCTTCCAACCGCCGGCCCAGTCGGTCGCCAGCCCGAACGGAACGTTCACGGCGAGTCCCACCGTCCACTGGTCGTCGATCGTGTACATACCGTAGAAGACCGGCACGATGGCGTTCGAACCACCGTCGGCGCCGTTGCCGCCGGACAGCGGCGTGCCAAACGCATCCCGCGATCCGCGGTCGGACCATTCCGCGGACGGGAAGATGAACGACAGCGTGCCGGAGATCTGCGTGCCCTCGAGGCGCGTCATGCCGGCCGGGTTGAAGAAGATCGTCGATGGATCCGTCGCAACGGCGGCGCCGCCCGCGAACGCACGGCCGAGTCCCCGCGCGCTCTGTTCGGCGATCTGGAACCCCGACGCCCGGGCCTCCGTGGCACCCAACGCCACGAGACCGAGAGCAAGCCCGGCAACGGCTGCGCGGCCCACCAGGGATGTGACACGACGATGCAGCATGAGTTCCTCCCCGGGGGAGCACCACCGCGGCGCCCTTCCCGTGGAGGCACGTTACCGACCCACGTGAGGCCGGGTCAAGCGACGCGGTCACTCGGAGGACGGAGTCTCAGAAGCGGGGCGCCGGTGCGTCCAGAGCGGTGAGCGCGCCGCGTCGCCGACGATGCGCAGCGGGCGGCCTCCGGGCACGCACGAGTATGGCGCGAGGTCGGTGATGCCCACCTCCGACAGCGCCTCCTCGTCGAGGAACGCGCGGCCCGTGACATCCGCCAGAGGGCGCCCGAGAATCGACAGCGTGGCGTCGGCGACGATGTCCGGCCTGCGCCACTGCGCCGGTGTCCCGAGCCCGTGGTTGATCGATGCCTGCGACTCGATGATCGTCGCCGGCCAGAGCGCTGCGGCGCCGATGCCGCGGTCGCGCAGCTCGGCGCCGAGGCCCATGGCGAGCATCGTCATCCCGAACTTCGAGATGCAGTACGCGACCTTGCCCGGCACCATCGCGAGATCCACCGGCGGCGCGTAGACGAACACGAACCCGCCGCCCGCGCGCTCCATGTGGGGGATCGCCGCGTGGGCCGCCACGAACGCCGCGCGCGCGTTCACCTCCATGACCAGATCGAAGCGCTTCCGCGGCGTGCGCTCGACCGTCTCCCACCACAGCGCCCCGGCGTTGTTGACGAGGATGTCGATACGTCCCAGCTCCGTGGCGACGCGCTCCACCATCGCCTCGACGGCGTCCCCGTCGCGCACGTTCGTGCGCACCGCGATCGCCCGCCGCCCGAGCGCCTCGATCTCGAGAGCGGTGTCGTGAATCGTGCCCGGCAGCAGCTTGCGTGATTCCACGCTGCGCGCCACGACGGCCACGTCGGCACCCTGCCGCGCAAGCGCCAGCGCGACGCACTTGCCGATGCCGCGGCTCGCGCCGGTCACGATCGCGACCTTGCCGGACAGGTCCGGCGGGGACCAGCCGAGGCGACCACTCCCTGCGGCCTCGCCCATCAGAACGGATACCCCTCGGCGTCGATGACCGCGGCGGCCAGCAACCGGCCTTCGGCGCGCACGTCGAACGGCTCGCGACGCGTGAGCTTGCGGTGCATCGACAGCATGCTGCGCAGCTCCTCGCCCGCCGCGCCAGCGGTGAGCACCTGGCGCGCCGCCTGCTCGACGACCGGCATGCCGCGCTCGATGGCGAGCCGGGCTGCGGCCCGCCGCGCCGCGATGCCCTTTTCATCGACGCCCGTGCCCTCGGGCAACGCCGCGATGTTGGCCGCACGCAGGACGGCGCTCTCCATCACGTAGGTCTGGATGACCATGTCGGCCAGCCAGGCCAGCACCTCCTGCTCCTGCTGGAGCTTCTGCATGTGCTTCTGCGCGGCCACGCCGGCGGCGAAGAGCGTCTGCTTGCGCGCCTGCTCGACGACCGCGAACTCGACGCCGAACGGTCCCACCGGCGCCTCCGGCCGGCGACGGCTCATCAGCTCGTCGGCCACGCGCTTCATCTCGGCCATCAGCGGCAGCTCGCCCTTCATCGCGCGCTGCAGCAGCGTGCCCGTGATGAGCATGCGGTTGATCTCCGAGGTGCCCTCCCAGATGCGGTTGATGCGCGCGTCGCGGTAGTGCCGCTCCGCGGGGTACTCGGACACGTAGCCGTAGCCGCCGTGCACCTGCAGCATCTCGTCCACGACGAAGTCGATGGCCTCGCTGCAGTAGACCTTGTTGATCGAGCACTCGACGCTCATCTCCTTGAGCGCCGCCACGATCCGGGCGCACTCGTCCGCTGCGCCGGAGGCCTCCGCGAAGCGGTCGATGTCGTGCGCCGTGCGGTAGACGATCGTCTCCTGGCAGTAGATGTGCGAGCACGCCGCGGCGAGCTTCTGGCGGATGAGCGGGAACTCCGCGATGGCCTTGCCGAACTGCTTGCGCCCCAGCGCGTACTGCGTGCCGGTCGCGAGCGAGATCTTCGCCCCGCCGAGCACCGCCGGGCTGAGCTTCAGCCGTCCGATGTTGAGGACGTTGAACGCGATGCGATAGCCCTTGCCGATCTCGCCGAGCACGTTCTCCGCGGGCACGGGCGTGTCGTCGAAGGACAGCGCGCACGTGGACGATCCCCCGAGGCCGAGCTTCTTCTCCTCGAGGCCGATCGTGAACCCCGGCGCACCGCGCTCGACGACGAAGGCCGTGAACTTGTCGCCATCCACCTGCGCGAACACGATGAACAGGTCCGCGAAGCCGGCATTCGTGATGAACTGCTTCGAGCCGTTCAGCAGGTAGACGTTCTCATCGGCGTCGAAGGTCGCGGTGGTGCGCGCGCCGAGCGCGTCGGAGCCGCTGCCCGCCTCGGTCAGCGCGTACGCCGTGATCATCTCGCCCGTCATGATGCGCTCGGCCCAGCGCTCCTTCTGCTCGTCGCTGCCGAAGTAGAGCACCGGCAGGCCGCCGATGCCGGTCTGCACGAGCACCGCGGGCGCGTACGAGCCACCGAGACCGACCTTCTCGGCGACCAGCATCGCCGTCTTCTTCCCGGCCCCGAGGCCGCCGAGCGACTCGGGCACGTCCACCGAGAAGATGCCGAGCTCCCCGGACTCGCGCACGAGCCCTTCGAGCACACCGTCCTCCTGCGCGTCGATCTGCTCCCACTGCGGGAGCACGCGCTCGCGCACGAACTCCTCGACGCTCTGGCCGAGCATCACGTCGTCCTCGTCGAAACGCTCGGGCACGAACACGTCGGCGGGGTCGGTGGGTCCCAGCAGGAACGCCCCGCTGGTGGTCTTCTTCTCGGTCGTCGTGGTCATGTCGGAACTCCTCCGGCCCGCGGGGGCCGGCGCCGTCGTGTCAGGGTCGTTCGAAGAGGGCCGCCGCGCCCATGCCGCCGCCGATGCACATCGACACCACGCCGTAACGCGCCGAGCGGCGCTCCATCTCGTGGAGCAGCGTGGCCGTGAGCTTGGCGCCGGTGGCGCCGAGGGGGTGGCCGAGGGCGATCGCGCCGCCGTTCACGTTCACCTTCTCGGGAGGGATGCCCAGTTCGCGCACGCAGTACACGGCCTGGGATGCGAAGGCCTCGTTGATCTCGAAGAGAGCGACGTCGCCCTGCGCCACGCCGCAGTGCGCCAGCAGTTTCGGGATCGCGGCCACCGGGCCGATGCCCATGACCTCGGGCGGCACGCCCGCGACCTGATAGCCGCGCAGCACGCCGCGGATCTCGAGCCCCAGTTCACCCGCCCGTGCGCGGCTCATGACGAGCGCGGCGGCCGCGCCGTCGCTGGTCTGCGAGGTGTTGCCGGCGGTCACCGTGCCGCCCAGTTTGAACGGCGGCTTCAGCTTGGCGAGCGCCGCGGCGGTCGTGTCCCGCCGCGGGCCCTCGTCGATGGCGAACGTCACGGTCTTCTCGACCGGCTCGCCCCGCGGCCCGGGCGCGCGGAACGTCACCTCCACGGGCACGATCTCGGCGTCGAAGGCGCCCGCGTCCTGCGCCGCGACGGCCTTGCGGTGGCTCTCCAGAGCGAAGGCGTCCTGTTCCTCACGCGACACCTCGAAGCGCGTCGCGACCTCCTCGGCGGTGAGGCCCATCGAGATGTACGCCTCCGGCATCGTCGCCACGAGCGCGGGGTTCGCGCGGAAGCGCTCGCCCGTCATCGGGACCATGCTCATGGACTCCGCGCCGCCCGCGAGGATGGCCGTCGCCTGCCCCGTCGCGATGCGATCCGCCGCGATGGCGATGGTCTGCACGCCACTCGAGCAGAAGCGGTTCACGGTCATGGCCGGCACCTGGTACGGGATGCCGGCGCGCAGCGCCGCGAGCCGCGCCAGATTGAGGCCCTGCGGCCCCTCGGGCATCGCGCAGCCGAGGATCACGTCGTCGAGGGCCGCGGCGTCGAAGCCTCCGGCCCGTTCGAGCGCCGCCGTGAAACACGCGGCGGCGAGGTCGTCGGCGCGCGTCTCGCGCAGCGTTCCCTTGAAGGCCTTGCCGACGGCGGTGCGCACGGCGCTGACGATGACGGGGTCGTTCGGGTTCTTGTCGCTCATCGGTCTAGTTCCTCAGGGGCTTGCCGGTCTTGAGAATGTGCTCCATGCGCGCCTGCGTCTTCTCTTCCGCGCAGAGCGCCATGAAGGCCTCCTTCTCCAGCTCGAGCAGGTACTCCTCGGAGACGCGGGACGCGGGGCTGACCTCGCCGCCGCAGAGCACCCAGGCGAGCTTCTCCCCGATGAAGCGGTCGTACTCGCTGATCCAGCCCGCGCGCCGCATGTGGTCGAGACCGACGCGCAGGACGGCCAGGCCGGGCTCGCCGGCGACGCGGATGTCGCGCCGCGCGCGCGGCGGCTCGTACCCCGCGCGGTCGAGCGCGAGGACCATGTTCTTGGCGTCGTGGAGCAGGCGTTCCTGATTGACCGTGACGCGATCGCTGCGCCGCAGGAAACCGCACTCCTGTGCCTCGTGGCCGCTGGTCGCCACCTTCGCCATGCCGACGGTCTCGAACACCGCGCGCACGTAGGGGAAGAGGTCGGCGTCCGGACCGTCCGGGGCCGCCTCGTCGGCGCGCATGACGAGCTCCTTGCAGCCGCCGCCCGCGGGGATCAGGCCCGCCCCCACCTCGACGAGGCCGATGTAGGTCTCGAGCGACGCGACGACGGCGTCGCCGGCGAGCGTGATCTCACAGCCGCCGCCGAGCGTCAGCCCATGCGGCGCGATGACCACCGGGCGACGGGAGCGGCGCAGGCGCTGATTGACGTTCTGGAAGCGCTCGAGCATCCACTCGACGTCCTCGACGTTGTCGTCGTCGATCTCGTTCAGGACGAGCAGCAGGTTGGCCCCCACGCAGAACTGCGTGCCGTCGTTGCCGATGACCAGTCCGCGCCAGCGGTCCTCCACCTCGTCGAGCGCCTTCTCCATCATGTCGATGACGCCGGGGCCGATGGTGTTCATCTTGGTCGTGAACTCGAGACAAGCGACGCCGTCGCCGAGATCCACGAGCTTGGCGTCCGGGCTCTCGAGCACCACGCCGCGCGCGTCCACGATGTCGCGCAGCACGAGGAACTCGGGCTTGGTCGGCACGGGTTGCAGCGCGCCGCCGAGGTCGTGGTACGACGTGACGCCCTTCTCGCGCGCGTAGAAGCCCTCGGCGCCGGCGTCGCACTGCGCCTGCGCGACCGGCGGCAGGGCGTGGCCCTCCGCGATCATGCGGTCGCACGCCCAGCGAAAGCCGATGGCGTCCCAGATCTCGAACGGGCCCAGCTCCCAGCCGAAGCCCCAGCGCATGGCGCGATCGACGTTGACGACGTCGCCCGCGATCTCCGGGATGCACGCCGCGGCGTAGCGCAGCGTGGCCGAGAGCGTCTCCCAGAGGAACGCGCCGGCGCGGTCCTTGGCGCGCACGAGACCCGCGAGCCGCGGCCCCACGTCCGGCACGCTCTTGGCCATCTCGAGCGACGCGAACGAGACCTTGCCCTGCGGGACGTACTCGAGCGTCGCCGGATCGATCATCAGGATCTCGCGCCTGCCGTCCTCGCCGCGCGTCTTCTTGTAGAAGCCGGCGCCACTCTTGCCGCCCAGGCGCCCGTCCGCGATGAGCTGCTTCATGAACGCCGGAGGATCGAACATCGCGCGGTGCGGGTCGTGCCCGAGGCGCTCGAAGAGGTTGCCGGCGACGTGCGCGAGGGTGTCGAGCCCGACGAGATCCGCCGTGCGGAACGTCGCGCT
>JAJRVY010000177.1 GCA_024277065.1 Planctomycetota bacterium | reverse complement strand
TTCAGAGGGGCCGACCAGGCGGGCGCGAGCCGAGCCGCGATCTTCCATGACTCGTCGGCGAGGTGGGTTTCGCCGAGCGTCGCGAACATCTCGCCGCGCGCCTGGTGCAGCATGGCGCTGTCCCGGCTGCGCTCGATCGCAGCCTCGATCGCCTCCCGTGCGGCCCGGCGGTCGAGTTCGCGGGGGCTCGCGCCGAGCAGGTGGCCGAGCACCGCGCTCCATGTCCTTGCCCCGTCGTCCTCGCGGTTCGCGAGCTCCGCCTGCGCCGGCACCGCCTCGTCCGATCGCTCCAGCGCATGGAGGGCGAGAATCTCCATCGCCAGGACTTCCGCCTCGAGTTCCGCGCCGTCCTTGCGCCACGCCTCGACCGCTTCGGCGATCGCGTCTGCGCGGCGACCGTGCCAGAGGCGGCGCACGATCAACAGCCGGATCGGAGCCGTGGCCCCCTCACGCACACCGAGGACGTAGTCGAGTGACTCGTCGAACAGGCCGGCGCCGTCGAGGAGTTGCACGACGAGGGGCACGGCCGCAGGGTCCGTGATCTCCTCCTTGCTCGTGCGGAGGACGTCGAGTGCTCGCTTGGCACGATCCCGCAGCCCGGAATCCAGCGCATCCCGGCGTGAGAGCTCGATCAACGCGGACGCGCGCAGGAGGGCGACCTGGGCGCTGTCGCCCTGTGCCTGCGCGAGATCGTCCAGCCACGGTTCGATCTCCGCTGCGGGCTGCTCCAGGAGCACTCGCAGTCGCAGCGTTCGGAGCTGTCCCGCGAACCCCTGTGGGGCGAGGGCGTTCAACTGCTCGGAGACCGTCAACGCCTCGGCGAAGTCCTGCTGCATCTCGAGGAGCGTGACGCGCGCTTCCATCAGCTTCGCGTCGCCGGGGCTGGCGCGCTCCATCTCGCCCAAGAGGGCGAGGGCTTCGGTCGAGTATCCGGTCAGGGTATAGAGTTCGAGGAGTTCGTCTTGAACCTCGCGGCGACCGGGTTCGAGATCGAGCGACTTGCGCAGGGCTCCCATGGCGCCGGCGAGGTGCTTGCCGTTGGGCATCTCGTTGTGCCGGATGGCGCGGGCATACAGGTAGTAGTCCTCGCCCGAAGCGCCCCTCGTCTCGAAGCGCCTCAGGTACGCGCCGATGCCGTTCAGCGCACCCGCGTAGTCTCCGCCGGCGAGCGCCACGACGCCGCGCTCGCGCGACTCGCTGGCGTCGTCGTCTCGCTGCGCTTGTCGCCAGTAGTAGGCACCACCGGCCGCTGCCGCCCCGACGATCAGGACCCCGAGTACGATGAGAAGCCGATTGCGTTGCTTGGCGCGCATGATGATCTACCGCAGTCCGTTGATGATGTGGGCGACGGTCCGCCAGATGATTCGCAGGTCCATCCACCACGTGGCGCCGGCGACGTATTCCAGGTCGAAGCGGATCCACTCCTGGAAGTCGAGCCCAGCCTCCCGCGTGCGACTCACCTGCCAGAGACCGGTGACGCCCGGCCGCACGCTGAGCCGGGCCTCGCGCCACGCCGGACAGTACTGGTTCTCGGCGTGCGGGCTCGGACGCGGACCGACGACGGACATGTGGCCGAGCAGCACGTTCACGAACTGCGGGAGCTCGTCGATCTGGAGCTTGCGGATGATGCGGCCGACGCGCGTGATACGGGGATCCTCGGCGATGAAGAACTGCGGCCCGTCCGCTTGATTCTCCTCGGCGAGGTCCTCTTTCCCCACATCGGCCTGCTTCTTCATCGAGCGGAATTTCAGGCACGGGAACTCGCGTCCGCCGCGCGTCTGCCGGCGATGGGCGAAGAAGATCGGGCGCCCGTCATCGAGCCAGATGGCCAGCGCCACGATCGGATACAGCGGGAGCGTGACGGCCAGCGCCAGCAGTGCGAAGGCGATGTCGAACGCGCGCTTGCCGGGAACCCGGCTCGTGCGAACCGGAGCGAGTTCCGGATCGCGCAGCGACGCGGGCTCGATGTCCAGCCAGGCCACGGTGTCTGGTTCCGCGCGGGCGCCAGGGGCGTCCCAGAGGACGGCCGGTCCGACGATCGGGGAGCCGCTCTCGATCGCGCGACCGGCGCCGACCCACACCGGGCCCACGATGCGCGTCTCGGGATCGATGACGGAACTGCGGTCGGCCCACACCTCGGGCCGCGGGCGCACCGCGCGGCGGATCGTCGCGTCCGGGCGCTCCCATTTGCGCATGACCTCGTGCACGCACTCCATGACCTGCGCCGGGTCACTCTCGTCGTACATGTGCGCCGATGCCGAGCGGGCGATCCGGCGTTCGGGCGCGATCTGCGAGCGCAGCCAGCGCCACGGCGCCCGACCCTCGGGAGCGTTCTGCCAGAGTCGCGCGATCCCGCGGTCCGGCGTCAGTGCGACGCGCGGCGAGCGCAGCCCGGAGTCGCGATACACGCGCTCGAAGCGGACCAGTACGTCGCCCTCCGTCACGGCTTCCTCGCGGTACCCGCGAGGGCGCGTGTCCTTGATGCGCAGGATCATCAGCTCGGGGGCGAGCCAGTACAGTGTGTCGAGGACCTGGGCCGGCCGGAAGAGGATCAACGTCCCCTCATCACAGAGCAGAAAGAGCTCGGCGCCGGCGACGATCTCCGAGCGTTCGTGACGCCGCACGACCTGAATGCCGAGCGCCGCCCACAGTCGATCGTGGATCTGCCGCGGGCTCAGGCCCCAGATCGTTGGCGTTGCCGGCTCGTCGGCTGCCGTCGTCGGCTCCGCTGCGGACGTTGGCCCCAGTGCCGTCGTCACGCTGCGCCCACTGCCATGCTGGGGGAGCGCGAGGCGTAGCTGCTGCTGCGCAGGTCATTGGCCGACGCGCGGTTGAAGACGATGCCGGAGACCTTGGCCCCGATGCGGTCGAGGCGCTCGAGCGCCTCGCTCGCGAGGCGCCTTGGCTGCCCTCGGGAGACGACGAACACGACCTCGTCCGCGACGGCGGAGACGAACGCCGCCTCCAGGCTTCCGAGCACGGGCCCCGTGTCGAAGATGACGGTGTCGTAGTTCTCCTTGCAGACGTCTGCGAGCCGCGCGAAGTGCGCCGGCGAGAGGCACTCAGCGTCGCTCGACGTGGCCTCTCCGACAGGGAGGATCGAGAGGTTCGCGAAGCCCGTGTCGAGCACGCACTCCTCGAGCGGCGCGCCGCCCAGGACGTCGAGGATGCCGGGGCGCGGTGCGCCGACCGCTGCGCCCAGGCGTTCGTACTGCGCCACCGCCTCGAGAGCTCGGAACGTGGAGCGGGCGCGCGAACTCCCCAGGTCCGATGCTTCGCGGACCTCCAGCAGGAGACGATCGATCTCGGCGGCGTCCGCCCGCCCACGCCGGCTGGCGAACGCACGCCGTACCTGCGAGCGAGCGTTGTGTTCGACTGCCGCGATGTCGAGCGTGTCGAACGACGCCGTCGCCTCGAGCGCCGCCTTGGCGGCCTCACGCACGATCGAGGGAGCGGCGGAGGTGAGCCCGCGCCCGACCAGGTCGCAGTCCACGATCAGCGTCCGCGTACCCGCGGCGCCGAACGACAGTCCGACCGCGAGCCCCACTGTCGTCTTGCCCGCGCCTGGAGAGGGGCTCGTGAATGCGATCGTGCGTGAATCGCCGTTCGCGTGCAACTGGAGCATCGTCCGCAGGTGGTGCACGCAGTAGTCGCTCATCTCGGCGCCGCCGTCGGAGTCTGCGCCCTCGTCGGGCCCTGCCACCTCGGGCACCAGGGCGAGGAAGCGACCCTGCTTCTCGTGACCGCGCATGTCCTCGAAGTGCCGCATCCGCGCTGCCAGTAGCCCGATCAGGATCACGAGCCCGAAGCCCGCCCCGACGCCGCCGAGTCCCCCGAGCACGGCGAACTGGATGCGGCGGTCCTTGAACGGCGCAACCGGTCGTTCCGCGTCACTCACCTTGCCGATGCGACCACCCATCCGGGCCTCGAGATCCAGAGCCTCGAGACGCACCTTCACGCTGGCGAGCTGATCCTCGACGATCTCGCGCTCCTGTTTCAGCGTCGCCAATCGCAACTGCGCCTCGGCCTGCTTCTTGAGTTCGCGCGCCTTCTCCATCCTGAGTTCGATGAAGCGCTCGCGGCGCTCCACGGCGGCCTTCATCGCCGCGACGGGGTCGGCCGCCGGCGCCACCGCGCCGTTCTCGGTTGCCACGGGCTCGTCGCCGATCGCCTGGACGCGTGCGGCGATCTGTCGCTGGAGCTGCTCGACGTTCCTCGTGGCCGCGATGAGCTGGGGGTGGCTCGTACCGAGCCCGAGCGTATCGCGCAGAACCTCGACGCGCAGGACCGCCTGCTCCTTGTCGCGGATCAACTGCGCCAGCAGGACGTCCCGGCGGGCGAGCTCGAGGGGGTCCGCCGCGATGATCTGCGGGGCAGTGTCCGCGGGAACCTCGCCCGACTCCTCATCCGCGACCTCGCTGTCGTGCTCCAGCGTCGCGATCTCGATCGCGAGTTCGTTGATCATGCCGTCGATCCCGGCGATCTCCTCCGTGAGAGCGCCGTGGCGCGCGGCGAGCACCTCCGGGCCGAGACCGCCCGTCTGCACGAGTTCCTCGCGGCGCTTCTGGCTGATCTCCGCCCCGAGGCTCTGTTTCAGTTGCAGCAGTTCGCTGCGCCGCTTGGCCCCACCGTCCTTGTCGCTTTCCTTGACGAGTGCGAGGTAGGTGGAGAGCACCTGGTTCACTGCCGTTTGGGCGACGACCGGGTTCTCGTCCGTGTAGGCGATCTGCAGATAGAACGTGCGCCCCACGCGCGCCACGGAGAGGTTGCGCTCGAATTCGACGATGTCCGCGTCCGTTGCGCCCTTGCCCAGCGCCTTCCACTCCGGCGTGCGCACGACGGTGTCGATAACGCGGCGTTCCTGGGCGAGAGCCGCCTGTCCGGCCACGAACTGCTCGAACATCGGCAGGAGGCTGTTCTCCTCGTTCTCGTAGAGGATCTTGGTCACCTGCGGCGCGATCTCCACCAGCGCGCGACTCTGGTAGATCGGTACGGGGACCTTGTAGCCGGCGACGCCGCCGATCCCCGCCAGCACAACAGCGAGACCGATCGCCCACCGGAGGCGGCCGCGCAGGAGTCGCCGCGCCACACGGAACGGCGACTGCGCCGGGTCCGCCGAGCCTGCGACATCCTCGTAGACGCCGGCATCGACGAGCTCCATCGTTCCGTGGGAGTCAGTCACTTGCTTCCTCGGTGTCGTTTGCGTTCAGTGCCGTCAGGATCGGGAGCAGCGGCTCGACGAGGATCCGCAGAACCTCGTCCCGGCGGTCGTCCTCCATCGCGCTGCTCGTGAGGACTTGGACCTGCGCCGCGCCGAACTGGCGCAGGCGGCGGTTCTTCACGACCAGATCGACGTCGCTCATGTCCCGTCCGAACTCTCCGGTCGGCAGCACCATGAAGTTGTCCACGACGATCTCGGAACTCGACGTCGCGCTGCTCTTCGTGAACACGTAGCGCACGCCGGGGATCTCGATACCGCCGACGGTCCACGTCCTCGCAAGTGCCGGGCCGTCGATCCAGCCCTGTCCCGGATAGCACGCCGGCGGATAGTGCCCACGGAGGTCGCGTGCGTCGGAGCACTGCACGAAGAGCAGGCTCGCAACCTCGCCCGTCCGCATGTTCTCGAAGCGCCTGCTGAGCAGCACGTTCGGGTGCAGCAACTCGATCGCCGAGGGCGGCACGGCCTGGTCCTTCCCGACCCAGTCACCCACGCTGAAGGGGATCGACTCGCTCAGCTCGCGTGCGCGCTCGTGATACGCGATCGTCTGCTCAGCGCCCACGTGCCGCGTCCGGAAGGCGACGCCGAGGATGCCCAGGAGGACCAGCGACACGGCTGCCGCCGCCAGCGGACGGCGCCCTCCCAGGGAGCGGCGTGGGGCCGGGGAGACGCTGTCAGGTGCCATAGGCCAGGATGTAGGGAGAGATGGGGACCTGTGCCCAGCGCAGGACGCGCATGAGCCCGAGCAGTGCAAGGAACGAGCACGGCAACATCACCCACGCGCTGATGTCGTGGAGCGTATTGGCCAACTCGACGTCGAAGTAGCCGAACCCCCAGACGACGGGCACGAGGCGGAGGACGTTGAACAAGATCGCCGTAACCGGGCTGATGAGGACGACGAGGGCGCGGATGCCGTTGCGTAGCGGCACGCCGTACGCGAAAGCGTACGACACGATCACGAGCGCGAACACCATGCGCAGTCCGTTGCACGCCTCCGCGATCATCACGTCCTGCTGGTTGATGCGCAGCACGCTCCCCACGCGCTCGACGCCGACTCCCGCGGTGTCGAGAACGATCGCGGTGACGCGTGCCGTCGCTTCCTGCAGGGGCAGCGCGATCGCCTGACGTACGCGGCCGGGCACCGGCACGAGGAACGCCAGAGCGCCGAACGCCGGCAGAAACCGCAGGAGAAGCCCGCCGCCGACTAGCGACGCGAAACACCCCACGGCGACGACGACGGCGCCGAGGTGCCAGAGCGACTGGTAGAGATGGAGGTCGCCGAGGTAGTAGAGGCCCCAACCCAAGAGCACCAAGACCGGACCCGCCCACGTGGCGGTGGGGGAGTAGTGGCGCAGACGCCCGCGACGCACCCAGAACAACCATGCGGCGACGACGGGAGCGAGCATCACCTGGCTCGACTCGGCATCCCGGTCGGCGATGTGCCAGATGTCGGCCCACGCGTCGCGCATCAGCAGGACGCTGAGCGCCGCGAGCGCGATGCCGACGGCGACGTGCCACTGCCGCAGGCCGCGGCGGCACCAGACCCTTCCGCGGCGGGCTGCCCTGGAGGTGACCTGCGCGTCCGTCACGACCGGACCTACCCCGTCACCGTGGCGTCGATCGCGACGCTGCCGCGGCGGACGACTCCGCCCGGACAGACCACCGTGCGGGCGACGACCGCGCCGGACTCGACGCGCGCGCCCCGCAGGACGACGGAGTCCTGTAGCACGGCGTCTGCGGCCACGTCGGCGCCGTCCTCGACGATGGCGAAGCTCGGCGCCCACGCCTCTGCGAACGGGTTGTCCGTGGTCGAGACGGCGCGGCCCCCGCGCTCAGGCGCCAGACTCACGCGAAGCGCTTCGATGTACTCCGCGCGCGTCCGGATCGGCAGCGACGTACCCCGTCCCCGTCGCGAGATCCCGAGCGGCGCGCGCTGGGCGGTCGAGGGAATGGTCTGTTCCTTCAGATCGACGAACCCGACCTCCGGCACGCTCGACAGCCGATCGCGGCGCAAGAGGAACATCCCCGCAAGGTCGCCGGCGCCGTGCGGCACGAGACTGACGCCTTCGTCCATGCTCATGAGCGCCGCGAGGATGTCGGCGACAGGTTCGCGCTGGAGTTGGCTGGCGTTCACGACGAGCAGCCGATCATCGGGGGCGAGGTCTCCTGTGACGTCTCTCACCACTCCAGCCGTGCCCCGATACTCGGCCGCGTCGCGCACGACTTGCACGTCGAGGCGCCTCGACCATCCCCCGGGGTGTATCGTCGGCGGCACGCCCGCGTGGTCGAGGGCGATGCGGACTGGGAGCCGCGGCGACCCAGCCGCCAGCGCGAGACGCCCGAGCTGCTCCGTCCAGACGTCGAGGACCGTGCGCTGGGAGTCCACAGGGAGGTCCAGCACGGACCGCTGGGCGCCATCGCCGAAGGCGCTGCTCCCGACGCGCCCGGCAAGCAGCACGACGACACGCAGATCCTGCGTAACGGTACTTAGTGAAACGAGTTGCGACTGCATCGTCACGGCGTCTGAACTCTCCTCGTCATCCTCACAGCGCGATCGGGCTTCAGGCACGGCGGGCACCGTCGCAAGCGCTGGGCCACATCCCCCAGGCCGCTCACTGCGGCACTCTCATGGCTGCGATGTCGAGAGGGGAGGACGGACGGCCCGACGCGTGTCGAGAATCCTCGCCATCATGTATTCGCGCCGAGGCTCCGAACTTTGCCGGGAACTCCTCTCCGATCCCACACTTGCGCGGATCCAGCTCTCTGAGACGGCGTTTCCGCGCGCCCGTCGGCGTAGCCTGCACACGGAGGCGGCGCGGTGCGCCGCCAACCAGCCTCTGCATGGGTTGGCGCGCGCATTGCAGCCGAGGTGGTTCAGGGGGTGGCAGCGGACGCCCGATACCTCCGCTGGGCAGGCTGCAAGTTGGGTTCTGGCGGTCGAGGTGTGGCACTATCATGGAGATTGGAGCGTCGCATGGAACTCTCGCAGATCATGGAAGAGATGCGCACGTACGTGCGCAGCAGGTTCGAGATCGGCGAATCCGATGCGGTGTTCGACGACGATGTCCATCTCTTTGACTACGGCTACATCGACTCGTTCGGTGCCGTCGATCTGACCCAGTTCTCCGAGAGCAAGTACGGGATCGAGATCAGCAACGACGATCTGATCATGCATCCTCTCAATACGATCAGAGAAATCAGCGTCTTCGTCCACGGCCGACTGAACGGGAGTCACTGACCGATGCAGCTCGTCTTTCGGATCGACGAAGTCGATGCAGACTTCGTGTCGCAGTTGGAGTATGCGGTTGGTTTTGCGTCGCAGGACGTCGCGGCCTACTCGATC
>JAJRVY010000176.1 GCA_024277065.1 Planctomycetota bacterium | reverse complement strand
GGATCTCGTGACGCGGCTCCGCGTGGGCGCAGGGCGTCTGCACGGCGTCGGTTTCTCGAACGGCGGCTGGAACCTGGGCTCGATCGTGTTCGACGAGGATCTGCACTTCGCCAGCGCCTGCTGGGTGGCGGCCGGCTACAACGGCGGCAAGGTGCCGAAGAGGGCCAAGAAGGAGATGGGCGCGCTCGCCCTCGTCGGTGGCGAGGACCCCAACCGCGGCGCCGCCGAGGGCACGCCGAAGCTCCTCGGGGACAAGGTGCGCAGCGCCCTCGCGCGCGTCCAGCCCGGACTCGGCCACAAGTGGCCGCGCGAGCTGATGCCGTTCTACGGCTGGTGGGTCGGCGTGCAGGAAGGGCGTTTCACGCCCGGCGTGACGGAGGCCTTCGACTGGGACGCCGCCGACACCGACCCTCCGCCGGCCGCCGCCGACGGCAAGAGCGGATCGTTCGTCTACTGGTACTCGTCGGCCGACGCCGACGTCGAGGACGCCAAGACGTTCCAGAACGTCGTGATGCAGGACGCCGCGGCGCAGTACTTCGGCGCGCAGCTCCGCGCGGTCAAGCGAGAGCGTGAGGGGAACGAGGAAGCGTTCGCCGCCGCGAAGCTGAAGGAGACGCCGGCCATCGTCGTGTACAGCGCCGGGGGCAAGCTGAAGAAGGTGCTCCAGGGCAGGATCAAGGCCAAGAGCCTCGCCTCGGCGCTGCGCTCGGTGGCGCGCAGCAGGAAGCTCCCCCGCTGACGGCGTCGCGCCGCGTGCTGCACAAGGTCGTAGCGCCCGCCCGACGTCATTCCGCGGCGCGCTCGCCGGGCTTGTCTGCCTTGCCGACACGCAGCTTGCGCTCGCCGCCGGCGAGCTCCGCAGCGGCGTGGTACCACGCCGTCCCGTCGTCGCCGAAGTCGTCGCCGAGCAGCGTGCTCATCACCCGGCGATAGCGCCGCCGCCGGCCCTCGTCGGTCTCGCTCGACCAGGCCGCCATGACGTGCGGGAGGCACATGGCTCCGCCGATGTCCTCGAGCGCGCGGATCGCTTCCTGGCGCACGCGCCAGGTCGGGTCCGTGCGCATCAGCGCAATGGCGCGGCTCTCGAGGCCCGTGTGCCTGCGGTGGCGCGCGACGCGCAGCGCCGCCGCCCGCACCGTGGCGCCGGCGTCCGACATCGCGATCTCCAGGAGCGAGGCGACGTCATCGACGCCGTCGCGATCGAGCACCTGGACCGCGACGACGCGAGCCGTCTCGCTCTTCTCGTGCTTGAGCGTGGCCTTGATCGCCGAGCGCCACCGCGGCCACGTCTCGACGATCCACTGCGCGGCCTTCAAGCGCTCATCACGGATCGTGGACGCCAGCCCGCGCCGCACGGCCTCGCCCTCGGCCGAGAGCTCGGCGTCGCGCGCCGTGGACGCTGCTCCCGGTGTCCGCGCGCTCTTGGGCGTGGGGAGCTGCCCGCTGCTCGCGCCCGTCCGCTTCGTGCGCTTCATGCGCTCCGCGCGCTGTTGCGGGCCGTTCGTGTCGGACCCCTCCGCGGTCTCCGCCTCGGCGTCCTGCGTCCTCGGGGCGGGCCGCGGCGCCGGTTTCACGTCGCGCCGGATCGACGTGATCTCCGCCCGCCGCAGCCACACGAGTTCGTGATCGACCTTCACGCCCACCCACACCTTCTCCTCGCGGACGATCCTGCCCTCGACGACGCGACCTCCCTCCAGCTCGACGACGTCCCCGGCGAACGCCGCCGCACTCAGGGCGAGCAGGATTGCCGACGCGGCCGCGCGCACTACGGGTTCCTCGCCATGACGCGGATCGAGCCGCGAGCGAGACGTCGGCGGTCGTTCGCGGGGCCCGCGCCCGCCGTGACGGCGAAGTCGAACGAATTGGCCGTGCGCGTCACGGCGAACGACGTGATGCCGCGCGCGAGGATCGTCTCGACGACGCCCTCGCGCCTGACCAGTTCGCCCTCGGCGGCGCCGATGGGCAGCGAGAACTCGTAGCGCAGCTCGGTGCCCAGAACGGGCCCGCCGTTCCATCCGTCGATCGGTTGCAGCCGGAACCCCGTGCCCGTGTCACCGTCGGTGAAGGGCGTGCCGTCGAGATGCGTGATGGTCGCGAGCGAGCCCCGTCGGAACTCGTCCGAGATGGACCCGAGTGCGCGGTCGATGCGCATCGCGGCGGCCCGCTCGTCGCTCATCGACCGCGCCAGGTCGTTGCTCGCGTCGAGCAACTTCACGGCGCTTGCGAGCACGGCCGCCAGCAGTGCCGTCGCGATCACGATCTCGACCAGAGTGAGTCCGCACTCTCGTTCTCGTCGCCTCATGCTGTCCTCACCACCTGCCCCGCGGGGCGCAGTTGGCTCGACGCTCTCCCGCTTCCGGTTCGGCAGCGCCGCGCGTGTCGTTTAGGGCCCGCGCAGGAATAAATCCGGGATTCGGTCGGCTGCGACGACACGGGGCCGGGCGCCGCCGGCAGGTCCGCCGGCGGCCGGGCTGCGGCGCCGTGCGTCAGCGCCACACGTAGGTGCCGCCGTTCTCCGCGGCGAGTCGGCGCAGGAGGTCCGAATCGCGCCCGAGCGAGACGCAGTGGATGACGACGCGCCGCGTCTGATTGACACGCCGGATGGCCCGCAGGATGTCTCCCGTGGACGTGTACCTGCCGGCGCCCGGCACGCCGTCCGAGAGCAGGAGCAGCGTGTCCACCTCGGGGTCGAGCAACGCCTGCTCGAGGTCGTCGTAGAGGTTGCCGCCGGTCGTGGTGAACAGCGCTCGCGCGATCTCGTTGCGGACGCGCCGCAGCTCCTCGTCCGCAAGGCGTTCGATGAGTGGCTTGACGGCGTCGCCCGCGCGCAGCTTCGTGAGGGCCTGCACGGTGGCCAGCCGCACCTGGCGCCGCTCGTGCGCGAGGAGCGGCAGCAGCTTCGCCGTCGCCGGGTCGCCGTGATCGTCCGCACCGCGGCGTCCTTGGCGCGCAGCAGGCCGAGCACCTCGCGCACGCCGCGCCGTGTGACCACGAACAGGAGGGCGATGCGCACGCGCATCGCCGGATCGTAGCCGACGCGCGGGGTGGGCCCTTACCGCGTATTCGGCCGCATGAGGTTCGCGCAGACGCGCCCTTCGCGGTCGTACCAGCGCTCGTGCACGGTCAGGTCGGCGGCGTGGGCGGCGTGGTCGATCTCGAGCGGCGAGAACTTCGTGACCGTGAGCGTGTGGATGGTCTCGCCCTTCGCGAACGGGACGTCGAGATCCAGCTCGTCGATGCGGATCGTCTGCGCCCGCCGGCTGACGAGGTGCGAGTCCAGTTCGCCGGTCTCCTCGTCGTACGAGAACCGATGGCGGAAGAGGGACACGTCGAAGTGGCCGCCGAGCTCCTCGTTGATGCGTTCGAGGACGTGCAGGTGGAGCTGCTTCGTGATGCCCTGGCGGTCGCGGTAGACGCGCTGCACGACGCGTGCGTCCTTGCGCAGGTCCACGGTTGCGATCAGGAGGTCGCTGGGGCGCAGCGCCGCCGCGACGCCGCGCAGCATCAGGATCGAGTCGGCCCGCGTGTGGTCGCCGAGGCCGCCCCCGGGCCAGAACAGCAGTGCGGGGGCGGCGTCGCTGCGAAGCTCGCGGACGGCGTCCTCGACGTGTCCGAGGACGGCCGTGACGTCGAGCCCGGAGAACGCCTTGCCGAGCTCGCGGCAGGGCTCCTCGAGCGCCTCGCGATGAGGCCCGACGGCCGTGTAGCGCAGCGCGCCGAACGTCTCGAGGAGCGGAGCGAGGAGCGCCTTCGTGCGCGCCGTGTCGAGCACGCCGACCTCGATGATCCGGGGCCTGACGCGCGGGAAGTAGAGCGGCACGGTGTAGGCCCGTTCGCCGATCATCTGGCGCTCGGCCGCGAGCATGTAGCTCGTGGGCTGTCGGCGAAGCCTGCGCAGCAGATCGACGCCGGCCTCGTCGAGCAGCCAGCGGGCGGGCAGGCACTTGTCCACCTGCGTCAGGCCGCGCGTCACGTCCCGCGCGAACGCCGTGCGCCGGCCGTCCTCGTTGCCTGCGACCAGCCGCATC
>JAJRVY010000175.1 GCA_024277065.1 Planctomycetota bacterium | reverse complement strand
TCGCGTCCTGGTCCTGTACGTCACGCCCATCCTCACGCGTCCCGACACGATCACGCTGGTGCGGCAGGAGTCGTCCTGGGTGGAGGGGTCGGGCGACGACGTGATCTGGTTCAGCGAGCACGGGCGAGGCGCGAGCGGCCTCTATCGCGAACGTTGCTGCGGAGTGCGCGAGCCTCATGAATCGTCTGGGCTGGCGGGGGTACTACACTCACCTGCGGTCCGCCGTGACAGAGGGAGGAGGATCGTGTTCTCGCCGCGGAGACCTTCAGAGCGCACGATCGCCCGCGACGTCGCGTCGTGCGCGCAACGCCCGCCGAGTCACCCGCTCCTCGCCGCCGCCGACGTGGCAACGCCGCCCGACGGCTTCCACCGCGACGCGTACGGCGTGGACCTGGGCCACGGAGATGCGGTGTGGCGAGCCGCGCGCGCGGCGCTCGACGCAGGCGCGATGTACCCGCCGGCGTGGACGTCCGTGCACACACTCCCGGGAGCGCGCGAACCCGACGCGGCGTTCGTGTCGGTGATCCACCACGCCGGCGGCTACTCGATCCTGCCGGGCCGCGTGCGGGAGACGTTCGACACCGGCGGCACGGTGCGGGGCAAGGCGCCTCGACGACGCGGCTCATTGCGGAGCCGAGTCGGGGAGGAGAGGCAACGCCGCCCCGCGTCGTCGCAGCCGACCGAATCCCGAAGTCATTCCTGCGCGGGCCCTGACGGCAAGCGCCCCGCGCCCGGCGGATGAGCCGAGCACGGGGCGCGCTGAGACGAGGCCGCAAGCGGCCTCCACGGACCGTCTACTGCGGCTTGCCCCCGTTGATCCAGTCGCGGATCGTCTCGACGTCGGAGGACTGCATGGAGCCACTCGGGGGCATGCGTCCGGCGTCGATGGAGACGAGCGCGGCCGAGGCGTTCAGCGAGGCCGACGTGTAGGTGTTGAGCGCGATGCCCGCCGCGGTGAACGAGCCGCCGTGGCAGGTGGCGCACGCGGCGTCGAGGATCGGCCCTACCTGCTGGGAGTACGTCGGCGTCGTGCCCGCGGGAGGCGGGTCCACCGGCGGCGGCGGAGGAGGCGGCAGGACGGAGTCCGGGTCACGCAGATACGCGACGATGTCGCGCGCGTCGCGCGCCTTGAGGTCGCGGAAGCGCGGCATGCCGTCCTCGCCCTCGTCGAAGGCCTCGAGGAACTCGCCCCAGGGCTCCTTCGCGATGTTCTCGCGCACCGTGCCGCCACGGCCGTCGGCGCCGTGGCATCCGGAGCAGAGCGGCACGTAGATGTCGCGACCGCGCGCGGCGGCCGCGGGCTCGACCGGCTTCCTGGGGGCCAGGTGCTCGCTGTCCTCGTTGTCCTCGGGCGACTCGTCGTCGTCGTCGTTGTCGCCGCGGCACTCGGCCGTCAGCACATCGCCGATCTCATCGCGAAGGAGCTTCACGCGGAAGCTCTTGCGCTCGCCGGAAGCCAGTGAGATGACGTCGCTCCAGAGCGGCGTCGCGCTGTCGGCGTCGCGGAGCACGACCTCGACGTTCTGCTGATCCAGACGACCACGGTTCTTGACCTTGACGAGCGCGAGCACCTTACCGTTGCCTTTGCGCTTGCCCTTCCGCTTGCCGCGCACCTTCAACTTGATGCGCATGTCGCTGGCCGGGCGGTCGCTCTTCCTGGAACGACCGCGGGCGTCAGCCTGGTCGGGACACAGCAGAGCGAGACAGGCCAATCCGGCACAGGTGGCGACGACGATCGAACTTCGAACTGTCATGGGGAACTCCTTTCGGTGAGCGCGGCATCGCGCTCCGTCGAAGGGCTCGGTCCTCGAAGCACCGGCCGTGATACGTGGATTCTCGGTCTTTCGTCCCGGAACCGCGCCACACGTGACGAGAGTCACGAATGACGGCGAGGCCGCGCTCTCCGAGGCGCATGGCTCGGCGACGGTCGCGCCGACGATCAGGCGAAGCGATCGTGCACGACGACGTCGGCCAGCGGCAGTTGCCCGGGCTTGGCCCACGGGTCCGCGGCGCGCTTGCCGACAGCGATCATGAGCCCGATGACGTGGTCGCCGGGCAGCCGGACGAACTCCGCCACCTTCTCGGCGTCGAAGCCGATCATCGGGCACGAGTCGTAGCCGAGAGCCTTGGCGGCCAGCATCAGCGTCTGGGCGCCGAGGCCGCAGGAGCGCATCGCCTCGTCGCGCTGGAGCTGCTCCCTGCCCTCGTAGAACGGCCCCATCCAGTTGACGAGCAGTTCGGCCACGGCCTCCGGTGCCTGGGCCCAGTAGCGCCGGGGATCCTTCTGCCACGCCAGGAGGTCGGCCGTCAGGACGATCAGCACGGACGCGTCGGTGACCTGCGCCTGGTCGTTCGCGGCCGCGCGGATCTGCTCGCGCAGCTCGCGGTCGCGTACCACGACGAAGCGCCAGTTCTGCATGTTGAAGGACGTCGGCGCCTGGATCGCGGCCGCGAGGATCTTCGAGAGGTCCGCGTCCGGCATCACGTGCCCCGGGTCGTACTGCTTGACGGAACGGCGTTGGTAGATGGCGTCGAAGGTGTCCACGGTGCGTGTCTCCTCATGCGTCGAGGGTGTCGAGGGTGTCGAGGGTGTCGAGGGTGTCGAG
>JAJRVY010000174.1 GCA_024277065.1 Planctomycetota bacterium | reverse complement strand
GCCTGGAAGCGCGACCCGGAGATCACGCACACGCTTGATCTCGGCGACGGCGTGACACGGGTTGCGACGCCGTGGGGCGGCCCGCTCTACGTCGAGGCGCTCCCCGGCAACGAAGCCGCATCGACCGCGATCACGTTCGAGGGCGCCGTACGCGCGCCGCGCTACGTGCTCGGCGACGACGAGAGCGCCGCGGCGTGGAAGAAGATCCGCACGGCGCCGGGACCGTGGGCCGAGCTCGAAGGGCGCAACGTCGTGCTCTCGGTTCCGAGCGGCGTGATCCGCGATCTGCGCGACCCGGCGCCCATCCTCGAGTTCTGGGACGCCGTTCTCGCCGGCCACTGTGAGCTGGCCGGAACGCCGCTCCCAGCCCGCCGCGAGCGCTTCGTGCCCGACGTGCAGATCAGCGCCGGCTACATGCACGCGGGCTATCCGATCATGACGTGGATGGACGTGGTGACGCCGCAGAAGGGCCGCGCGCTGCCGCCCATCCTCGACATCGCGGACCGCCGCGAGAACGGTGCCTGGGGCTACTTCCACGAGCTCGGCCACAACCGGCAGCGCCCGTGGTGGAACTTCCGCGGCACGACCGAGGTCACCTGCAACCTCTTCAGCCTCTACACGCACGAGAAGCTGTTCGGCATCGTGCCGTGGGAGCATCCCTGGCTCGAGAAGCAGAAGAAGAACGCGCAGCCGTACCTCGCGAAGGGCGCGCCGTTCGAGCAGTGGCGCAGGAAGCCGGGCCTCGCCCTCATCGCCTACGCGCAAGTCCAAGAAGCGTTCGGCTGGGAGCCCTACCGGCGCGTGTTCGCGGACATGGAAGCGCTGCCCCCCGCGCAGCGCCCCACGACGGACCAGGCCAAGCTCGACGAATTCGTACGCCGCCTCTCCCACGCCGCCGCCCGCGACCTGCGCCCCTTCTGGCGCCGCTGGGGCGCCCCGCTCGGAGCGCAGCTCATGGACGACCGTGCGCTCGCCAACCTCGAGCCGTGGCAACCGGACTGGAGCCGCCTCCCGTAAGGGCCCGCGCAGCGTCACAGGGACGGCCGCAACTAACAGCCTCGAGCGCAACTAACAGGCTCGAGGACATTGCCGCGCTCCGCACGCGCCATCGGCGCGATGTCCTGCATCCCGTCGTCGACGGGGGCGGCCCATGTCCCGCCCCGGAGGTCCTCCGGATCGGCCCCCACAAGCGAAGCGTCACGGTTGATCGCCGTCCGGCGGGACGCCGTCGCCCATGCCGGCTCCGGTAGCCTGCGCCGGTGTCCACCTACGCCATCGGTGACGTGCAGGGCTGCCGCCGGGTTCTGGATCGGCTGCTGCGGCGAATCGGGTTCAACGCCGACCGCGATCGGCTGTGGTTCGCGGGCGACCTCGTCAACCGCGGTCCGGACTCGCTCGGCGTGCTGCGCTTCGTGCGCTCGCTGGGCGACGGCGCCGTCGCGGTGCTCGGCAACCACGATCTGCACCTGCTCGCACGCTGGATGGGCGTGCGGCGCGCGCGACGCAACGACACGCTGTCGCGCGTGCTGCGCGCGAAGGATCGTGACGCTCTGCTCACGTGGCTGCGGCGGCGGCCGCTGGTACACACCGCGCCCGGGCTCCTGCTCGTGCACGCGGGGCTGGCGCCCGAGTGGACGGCGCGCGACGGTGAGCGGCAGGCGCGGAAGGTCGAGCGCGCGCTGCGCGGCGACGACGCGCGCGCGCTCCTGTCGCGCTACTCCGAGAAGACGGCGTGGCCGCTCTACAGCGACGATCTACCGCGCAAGTTGCGGCTGCTCTCGGCTCTGAACTACATGACGCGCGTGCGTTGCCTGCGCCGCGACGGCGCCGCCGACGAGGACTTCACCGGCCCGCCGGGTGAAGCGCCCTTGCGGCTGACGCCCTGGTACGCGTTCCCGAGGCGCCGCGCGCGGCGCACGACCATCGTCTTCGGGCACTGGGCGGCCCTCGGCGCGCACGTGTCGAAGCGCTGGATCGCGCTCGACTCGGGGTGCGCCTGGGGGCGTGCGCTGACGGCCGTGCGCCTCGAGGATCGCGTCCTCTTCCAGGCACCGGCGCGCGGCCGCGGATAGGCTGTGGAGATGGCCACCGTCCGCCGTCGTGCTCCCCTCGCGCTGCTGCTCCTGCTCCTGGTCGCCCTCATCGGCGTCGCGCTCTTCATGGTCCTCGCACCGGACGACGGCGCGGGGCCGGGCACAGGAGGACACGACGCAGCGGCGCGCGACGACGACGCGCCGGCGCCGAGCGCGCCGAGGACTCCGCGCGAGCGCGTGATCGCGCCGACGCCGCCGGCAGACACGCGTGGCGAGCCGCCGGGCGGCGACGCCCCCTCAGCGGCGCGCGCTCCGAGGGTGGCTCCGGAAGCACCACGCCGGACCGTGAACGTCACGGTGCAGCGCGAGGGCGGCGTGCCGGTGCGAGGCGCGCACGTCGCGGCGTCCCCGGTGTTCGGCGGCAGCGGCGTACTGCCGGGCGGGGCGGAGACCGACATCGAGGGGCGGGCCACCATCTCGCTCGCAGGCGGCGGGGCGTTCGTGGTGCGGGCGTGGACCGACGACGCTGCCGCGCTCGGTGACCGGCTCACGGCCGCGCCGGGAGAGACCCTCGACGTCACGCTGCGGCTCGAGCCCGGCAGGCCCGCGGTCGCGCGCGTGCTCACGGAAGCGTCCATGCCGATCGCCGGCGCCCGGTTCACACTCCTGGTGCAGGTGGACGATCCGTTCGGCCGGTCCGTGTCCGGCACCACCGACGACGACGGGCGCGTCGATCTGGGCCTCTTCCCGGCGCGGCTGCTCGACCACCCACGTACGCGCGCCTACGCCGACGCCCGCGGCTACGTGCGCGACCCCGTCCCGGTCGCGGACACGACGGAGGGCGGCGAGATCGTTCTCCGGCTCGCCCGGGGCCAGGTCGTGCGCGGACGCTGCGTGGCGGCCGGCGCGGCGCCCGTGAGCGGCGTCCGGGTGAGCGTCCCCGGCGTGGGCGTGACGACCACCGACGACGACGGGCGCTACGAGATCACGGGCGTGCCCTGGGAGGGCGGCGTGCTGTCGATCGTCCCGCCGGCGCACGCCGCGCCCGCGCCGCTCACGCTGCCGGCCGCCGCCGGCGAGATCGACCTCGGCGACGTCGTGCTGACGGACGGCCTGCCCATCTCGGGGATCGTCGTGGACGACCTGGATCGGCCGGTCGCGGGGGCCAAGCTGTCGGCCGTCCGTCGGCGTCGGCCCCTGACGGTCCGCACGGCCCTCAGCGACGCCCTGGGCCGCTTCACCCTGCCCCACATCGGCGACGGACCGCACACGATCGTCGCGGAGGGCACGGGCGAGGAGGGGTGGAACACGAGTCTCTCGGTGCGCGCCCGCGACATCGGCGCCGGTACGACGGATCTGCGTCTGACGCTCTCGGAGGGACGGACGCTGCTCGTCACGTTCAAGCTGGAGAGCGACGGCTCGGCCGTGAGCGTCGCCACCGTGGAGGTCGAGTACGAGCGCACGGACGGCGGCGAGGGGGCGTCGATGTCCGCGTGGTCGGGCCCGGACATGACGTCGGTGCGCATCCCGTTCCAGGACGCGGGCACGTACCGCGTGACGCTCAAGGTTCCCGGCTACGAGGACGCCACGCTCGAGGGCGTGACCATCAGCGACGATGGCGCGACGCGCCTCGACGCGCTGTTCCGCCGCGCGCCGCCCCGGTGAGCGTGTGGGGGGTGAGCGTGTGACGTCTCCGGCGGCGGTCAGTCCACGGGGAGGCGGGCGGTCTCGACCGGGGGGAAGGGGCCGCTGCAGGCCTTCATGAACTCCACGAGGTCGGTCTTCTCCTGGGCGGAGAGGTTCAGCGGGACGACCTTGTCGTCGAGCCAGGGGTTCGGGTGGCCGCCCTTGTCGTACCACGCAACGACCTCTTCGAGAGTGGCCACGCTGCCGTCGTGCATGTAGGGCGCGGTCTGCTCCGCGTTGCGCACGGTCGGGGTCTTGAAAGCGCCCTTGTCCTTCTCGGCCTTCGTCACGACGTAGCGCCCGAGGTCCGGCTCCTCGGCGTCCATGCCGACGCCGAGGTTGCGGTAGGTCTCGTCCGTGAGGTTCGGTCCGACATGGCAGGCCGTGCACTGCGCCTTGCCGAAGAACAGGTCGCGGCCACGGACCGCCGACTCGCTCATCGGGTGCGCGGCGTACGCGGCGCGGGCGGCCTCGACCTGCGCCCTGTACTCGTCATCGTCGGCCAGTTCCTCATCGGTAACGTCCGCGAAGCGCTGCGCGTCCTCGTAGTAGTCGAACGGCGCGGGGCCGGTGACGATCGCCCGCTAGAACGATGCGATGGCCTGCCCGATGGCGTCGATGGTGACGTCGCCGAAGATCTTCGCGAACTGGATGCGGTAGCCCTCGATGCCCTTGACGGTCGCGACGCACGCGTCGTGGGTGTTGCCCATCTCGATCGGGTTCTCGATCGGTCCGACGGCCTGCTCCTCGAGCGACGCCGCACGGCCGTCCCAGAACTGCTAGGCGGAGAGGATGCGATTGAAGGCCACGGGCGAGTTGCGCGGCCCGGTCTGATCGCGGATGCCGACGCCGGTCTTCGTGTTGGCGGTCCAGCCAGTGTCCGGGGCGTGGCAGGTGGCGCAACTGATCGTGCCGTCGGCGGAGAGCCGGCCGTCGAAGTAAAGCTGACGCCCGAGTTCGATCTTGGCGCGCGTCAGAGGATTGGCGTCGAGCCCCTTCTCCTGCCCCGCGCCGACGTGCAGGCCGAGCGGCAGCTTCACCTCGAGCACCTCGTGGTTGCGTGGGTCGTCCAGCCAGGCGCGGATCTCCTCGACCGTCAGGTCGCCCTCGCCGGGGATGCCCGCCGTCAGCGTGGCGTCCTCGCCGAGACGCGCAACGTTCGACGCGGGGGCCGGCGCGACGTCGGATCCCGTACCCGTCGCGGGCGCCGTGGCCGGGGTAGTCTCGCCGCCGCACGCGGCGAGGCCCCCAGCGAGGCCCACAGCCAGCGCCGCGATCAGAGCAGAGCGGTTGCCGTTCACGTTGTTCATGGTCGTCCTCTCCCTCGTCCTCGTCGCGCGCGTGCTGCCCGCCACGCTCGATGGCGGTCGCGGGCACTTCGCGCGCAATGGTCACCCGAGCACCGGATTCGAGCAGTGAGGGCCGTCACGCCCGCAGCCAATTCCCGGGGAGAGGGGTCAACGCAGGCGCTTGGGCACGCGCTCTCGCTGCTCGGCATCGAGGATCTCGCCGCGCAGCCGGTCCCACGCGGCGCGATTCGCGGCGTCCATGCGGTCCTCGATCGCCTGCCGTTCCTCGGCGGAGAGGTCCTCGGTGCGCGCGCGCACGTCGAGATCGACGATGCTCTCGATGTGCTGGTCCAGCAATCTCTCGATGCGCGTGCGCTGCTCGCTGTTCACACCGGCCTTGCCCGCGACGGAGACGACCGTCGGGCGGGCCATCTCGTCGAGTTCCAGCTTGCGCATTTCGCGATAGGTCGCGCCCCCGAGGACGTCGCGGATGCTGCGCTGGCGCTCGCGCTCCATCGACGCCAGTTCCTCGGCCGCGGCGCCGCCGGCCTGCGCGCGCAGCCGCTCGTCCATGCCGGCGAGCGCGGTCGTGCGCAGCGCCTCGAGCTGCTGATCGTCGAGTCGCAGAACCTCCTGGTAGTCAGTCAGGCGCCGGTCGAGATTGCGCACGTACTTCGCGCGCGCGTCGCGCAGCTTCTGGATGCGCGCCGCGCTCTCGTCCTCGCGGCGAATGGTGTCGATCGCCGCGCGCACCGACGCGACGAACTCCGGCGAGACGGCGACGATCCCATCGTCCGCCTCTCGGCCGCCTGGGGATCTGTCGCCGCCGCCCCCGAGGCCATCGTCCGCGGAGGTCGTGGCGGCGGCCGCCTGCAAGCCCGCCGCCGCGCGACGCGCGAGATCGTCGTCGGCTGCGGCGTCCGCCGCCTGCCCCGCCTGCCCCGCCTGCCCCGCGTGCCGCCGCCGACGCGGCGTCTCGATCGCCGCGCGCTCCACGCGCCGCTCGATGTCGGCGATGCGCCGGTCGAGCGCCGCATCGCCGGTGGCGGAGGGTGCGGGCGCGGAGGCGACGGCACCGGCAACCGCGCCGGCGGCGGCACCGGCGACGACGAGCAGCACGTCGCGGATCCAGGTCGAACGTCGAGGTGTCATGGCGACCTCCACACGCACGTTAGCGCCCGCGATCAGCGTCCGTCGAGGCGGATCTCGACGGTGCCCGTGGCGGCCACGGAACCGATCCAGGCATCGGAGTCGAGCCCGTAGTCGCGATCGAGGCGCGGGCCGTGCTCGCGCCACCAGTAGCGGGCCTTGTCGCGGTTCCACTCGCCGAACGAGCGGCACCACTCGAGCTCGCGCGACAACGCGTTCGCACTCTTGGGGCGGCGCTCGGGGTCCTTCTCGAGACACGCCAGGATGGCCTTCTCGAGGTCCGGCAGGATGGGATTGTCCACGCGCTCGGAGGGCGGCACGGGGCGCACCTTGGTCTGCTTGTTGAACAGCTCGACGATCGACTCGCCCTCGAACGGCGGCACGCCCGTGAGCAGGAAGTAGCCGACGGCGCCCAGCGCGTAGAGATCCGTGCGGTGATCCACTTCCTCGGGCCGCAGGAACGCCTCAGGTGCCATGTAGAGCGGCGTGCCGAGGATCGCGCCGACGCCCGAGAGTTTCAGCGAGTCCTGCGACGTGCGGTCCATGACGAGCCCGAAGTCCAGCACCTTCGCCACGTCGAACGCGCCCCCGGTACGACAGACGAAGACGTTCTCCGGCTTGATGTCGCGGTGCACGAGACCGAGGCCGTGCGCCTCGTTGAGCGACGCGCAGACCTGCTGCAACAGATAGATCACGCGGCCCTCGGGCAGCGGCCCGACGTCGGCCACGAACTTGTCGAGCGGGATGCCGATCAGGCACTCCATGGCGTAGTAGAACGTGCCGCCCGGCGTGCGCCCGAAGTCGTAGATCTGCACGGTGTTGGGATGGGCCAGACGGCTGGTCTGCTGCACCTCGCGCTCGAACCGCGCGATGGCCGCCTCGCTCGTGCGATCCGGACGCAGGAGCTTGATCGCCGTCGCCCTGCGCAGCATGGCGTGGCGCGCCAGGTAGACCTCGCCCATGCCGCCCGCGCCGATCTTCTTGACGAGCGTGTACTGCCCGAGCGTGCGCGCCTTGCTCTCGGCCTCGCGCACCTTCGCCAGCAGGTGCGCGTTGCGGCGCGCGACGTACACCCCGCCGGCCGCGGCCACGATCGCCAGCGCCACGAGCGCCAGGTACGCGCGGAGCAGCACGCGCGACGGCGCCTCGGCCTCGGTGACCTCCATCTCGGCGAGCACGCCGAGCTGCAGGTCGTCCAGCCAGCGCCAGGCGCCGACGACGTCGGTACCGCGGTAGCTGCGGTAGCCGTCCATGTCCTCGCCCTCGCCCCCCTCGGTGACGCGCCCGGCGGCCTTCGTGAGGGGCAGCGACGCGCGCGCCATGTCGAGTTCGTGGCCACTGAGGACGTCCCCGCCGGGATCGCGCAGCGTGAGCTCTCCGGGGCCGCACGCGAGGCCGGCGTCCTCGAGGGCCGCGGCGAAGCGGCTGCGCGTGAGCAGCCGCGCGCGGCGATCGACGACCAGCACCTCGCCGCTGCGCCCGACGTTGCCCGCGGGCACGTGACTCTGCGTCATGACGAGCTCGGCCGGTGCCACGTCCGCGGGCCGCCCGTCCGTCATGTGGCGTAGAACGGCGACCTCGGCATCGACGAGCGCCCGCAGGTCGTCCGCGTTGCGCACGTGGAGTGCGCGGTCCACCTCCGCGTGTACCCACCATCCGGCCGCGATCGCGAGCGCGGAGACGAGGACCGGGGCCATCCAACTCGTCCGCGAGAGACCTGCGCGGCCGCCACTCCCGGTCACCTGTGTCTCGTCCATGTCCATCGACCGGCGATTATCGACTCTGGACCGGACGGTTGGAAGGACCACGCCCCTCGCCTTCGTCGCCGCCCGCCGTCGTCCCTGATACGCTCCCGGCTTGAGCGACACCGACCGCACGCCCGAAGACGACCTGCCCGAGACCTCGCTGGCCGAGCTGCCGCCGCAGCTCCGGGACGCCTGCGCCCGCGCCGGGTGGACGACGTTGATGCCGGTTCAGCGCCGCGCGCTCCCGTACGTGTTCGCGAACCGCGACACCATGACGCAGAGCCGCACGGGCAGCGGCAAGACCGGCGCCTTCGTGCTGCCGATCCTCGATCGCGTCGATCCGTCGCTGCGCGCCTGCCAGGCGCTCATCCTGGTGCCGACGCGCGAGCTCGCCAAGCAGGTCGAGGCCGAGGCCCACATGCTCGCCGGCGACTCCGGGGTGCGCACGGTGGCGATCTACGGCGGCACGGCGTACGGGCCGCAGCTCGAGGCCTTCGAGCGCGGTGCGCACCTGGTCGTCGGCACGCCCGGGCGCGTGCTCGACCACCTGCTGCGCGGCACACTCTCGCTGTACGAGATCCGCATGCTCGTGCTCGACGAGGCCGACCGCATGCTGTCGATGGGCTTCTACCCCGACATGCAGCGCGTGCGCCGCCACATGCCGCGCGAGCACGTCAACAGCCACCTGTTCTCGGCGACCTTCCCGCGCCACGTGCTGCGCCTCTCGGGCGAGTTCCTGCAGGATCCGGTCACGCTCTCGCTCTCGACGGACCACGTCCACGTGACCGACGTGCTGCACGTCTTCCACACCGTGCCGCCCGGCGGGAAGGACCGCTGCCTCGTGCGCGTGCTCGAGAAGGAGAACCCGGTCGCCGCGATCGTGTTCTGCAACACGAAGCGCTACGTGACGTTCGTCAAGACCGTGCTGCAGCGCTTCGGGTGGGACGCCGACGAGCTCTCGGCCGACCTGAACCAGAGCCAGCGCGAGCGCGTGCTGCAGCGCGTGCGCGACGGAAAGTTGCGCATCCTCGTGGCCACCGACGTCGCCGCCCGCGGCCTCGACATCCCCGAGCTCTCGCACGTCATCCAGTACGAGCCGCCCGACGAGACCGAGGCGTACATCCACCGCGCCGGCCGCACGGGCCGCGCGGGGGCCAGCGGTCGCGCCATCACGCTCGTCTCCAAGAACAGCATGGAAACCGTCGCGCTGCGCCGCATCGAGAAGGAGTACGAGATCGACATGCAGGAACGCGATGTCCCCTCCGAGGACGAGGTCGCCGACCTCCTGTCCCAGCGCGTCACGGCCCTGCTCGAGTCCGAGCTGCGCGAGCGGCGGCAGCTCGAGCGCGAGCGCCTCGAACGCTTCCTGCCGCTCGTGCGCGAGCTCAGCGCGGAGAGCGACGAGTCCGTGCTGCTCGCCATGCTGCTCGACGACTACTACCAGCGCTCGATGAAGCGCTCCCCCGTGGACGACCGACCACCGCGTCGCGAGTCGCGGGACGACGACGACCAGCGCCAGCGGGACGACGGTCGCGGCCCCGGCCGCCGCGACGAGCGCCCGCGCAACGATCGCGGCGGGGGCGACTCCGGCGGCCGTCGGCGGCGAAGGCGGGGCGGCGGCTGCAACTGATCGTGGACGCTCGTCCGCGTCAGTGCTGCGGCGGGCCCGTGACCCAGTCGTTAGGGCCCGCGTAGCACAGGAACGCGCGCTCCGCGCCGTCCGCTGACGCGTCGCCGGGCTCCGCGTCCACGGCGACCCAGGAACCGTCGCGAGCCGGCACGTACATCCGGAAGCGATACCCGGGGCGAACCACGGCGTCCCCGGCGTCGAGCGTGCGGAACGCTCCCGAGAGAACGAGCGGTCGAAGGACACGGTCGCCGCCGCGCGCGGGCGCCGCGCCCGAGAGCTCGCGGAACGAACCGAACTCCGCGCGGCCGTCGCCGTCCAGATCGAGCACGCCACTGCGGCGGAACTCGTCCTGGCTGCGCGCGACCGTCGTGAGCGTCCAGTACGCCGAGACGTCGTTCCAGTTGACGCAGGCTCCGCGCATGTTCGGGACGGCGATCGCACCGACGAGCAGCACCCCAACCACCCACGGTAGCGCCCGCGCGACCACGCGCCACCGCGGCCGGCGCCACAGATCCCGCCACGTCGCCGGCGCCCAGGGCGCCGGCTCGCAATCGCACGGTCGTGTCTCGCGCCCCCCCATGCCCACTTCGTCGGCAGTCGTGGGCCCCCGGCCGAGACGCCCACGATCTACGCCGCTCCGCGCGGCAGAGGAATAGACTCGCGCGGATGGCCCTCGATCTGCAGCAGGCAGCCGACATGTTGGGCGTCTCCCCGGCGACGGTGCGGCGCTGGGCCCGTCAGGGACGGCTCGGCGTGCGGCGGCAGAGCGGAGAGTTCCGCTTCGAGTCCGCCGAGTTGCAGCGCTGGGCACGCAACCAGGGGCTGCACCTGCGGCGCGGCCACGGCGACGGGCTCTCTCCGCCGGTCGCCCCGGAACCGTGCGCCGGGGTGCCGGGGCAGGGCGGCGGCGAGCTCTGTCGCGCACTGCTCCGCGGCGCGGTGCTGCATGCGGTGCGCGGGAGCACCCCCGATGAGGTGCTCACGAACCTGGTGGAGCGCGCGCCGCTCCCCGAGTCCGAGGATCGCGAGGGGCTCCTGGCCGCGCTCCGTGACCGCGAGGCGATCATGCCGACGGCGGTCGGCGACGGCATCGCGCTGCCCCACCCGCGCGTGCCCTCGACGGAGTTCGTCGCGGCCCCCGTGCTCGTCATCGCGATGCTCGAGAACGCCGTCGCGTGGGGCGCCCTCGACGGTGCGCCGGTGACGGCGGTCGTGCTGCTCCTCAGCCCGAGCCCCAAGGAGCACCTGCGGCTGCTCGCCTGGATCTCGTACGTGCTCCGGCAACCGCGCTTCGTCGCGGCGCTGCGGGGCGCCATGGACGCCGACGAGCTGCGCGCGCTCGTCGCCGAGCTCGAGCGCGGCCGGCCCGCATGAGCAACCCCGCATGAGCCGCACGAGCGTCTTCCGCACGCGCGGCGCGCGGCTCGAACCGTGGATGCTGGCAGTCGCCGCGGCGTTCGTCGGCGCGGCGGCGGCGACCGTGGCCGTGGCGCTGCGCAGCGGTGTGCACCTGCTGTTCGAAGCCCTGAAGCCACTGCGCGAACACTGGTGGGGCATGCTCGTGCTGCCGGCGCTCGGCGCGATGCTGGGCGTGGCCATCATCCGCGTCCTGTTCCGCGAGCCGGGTGGGCACGGCGTCTCGGCGGTGCTCGCAAGCGTCACGCGGCGCGGCGGCCACATGCGCAGGCGGTCCGTCGTCAGCCGCCTGATCGGCAGCCTCGTGAACGTCGCCGCCGGCGGGTCGGCGGGGCTCGAGGGCCCCATCGCGTTCAGCGCCGCCGCCGTCGGCAGCAACCTCGCCGGCGGTCTGCGCATGGCCGAGCGCCAGCGCGTGCTGCTGCTGGGATGCGGCGTCGCGGGCGGCATCGGCGCGATCTTCAACGCACCACTCACGGGCATGATCTTCACGATGGAGGTGGTGCTCGCGGAGTGGACGCTCGGCGCCCTGCTGCCCATCGCCATCGCCGCCACCGTCGCCACCGAGATCGGACGCCTCGCGCTCGGCGCGGAGGGCGCCTTCCGTACGAGCTTCGACCCCTCGTGGGGCGCGCACGACCTGGCGGCGAGCGCCGTGCTGGGCGCCGCTGCCGGGCTCCTCTCGGTGGTCCTCGTGGCCGGGATCTTCCGCGGTGAACGCATCACGCGCGCGCTCAAGAAGAGCTTCATCAGCGGCCCGCTGGGGCTGACAGCGGGACTCGCGGGGCTCGGCGTCGGCGCGCTCGGGCTGCTCGTGCCCGAGGCCATCGGCGAGGGCTACGGCACCGTGAACGCCGCGCTCGGAGGTGAGCTTCTCCTGGGCCCGGGGCTCCTTCTGCTGCTCGGCGCGAAGCTCCTCACGACGACGATCACACTGGGCAGCAACGCGCCCGGCGGCATCTTCGCGCCGGCGCTCGTGCTCGGGTCGGTACTCGGCTACGGCTTCGGCGCGCTGCTCCACACGCTGCTGCCCGAGGTCGGCTTCGCCGTCCCGAGCTTCTTCGCGCTCGCTGCCATGGCCGGGCTGGTGTCCGGCGCGATGCAGGCGCCCTTCACCGGGATCATGCTCGCGCTCGAGACGACGAACGGCTGGGAGGGCACGCTGCCGCTGATCCTCGTGGCGGTCATCTCCGTGCTCGTCTCGCGGACCTTCCTGCGGCACTCGCTCTACACGTGGGAGCTGGCCGAGCGCGGCGAGCTGATGCGACCCGGCTCGGACCGCCGCATCCTCGCCGAGCTGCGCGCCGAGGAAATCCTCGACCGCGAGTCGGTGCGCATCTAGAGCGGCCGCACGCTCGACGACCTGGCCGGCATGCTGCCGAGCACTCGGCGCAGCCAGTTCGCGGTCGTCGATGCGAGCGGCAAGCTGCTCGGAATGCTCGACGTCACGAGCCTGCGCGGCATCATCTTCGACGAGACGGTGCGCCGCGTCACACCGGTGGACACGGTAATGGACAGCGACGTCGTCCACATCCCCGCGGCGGCCACGCTGCTCGAGGCGATGGAGACCTTCCAGCAGTCGGGCGCGTGGGTGCTGCCCGTCGTCGATGAGAGCGACCACTTCCTCGGTACGCTGTCCAAGTCCACGATCTTCGACCGCTACCGCACCGAGCTCATCGTGCAGACCGCCGATCACCAGGAGTGACGACGACCGGCCGCGAGCGGGCGTGGAGCGCAGCGAGCCAACGCTCGGGTTTGGTAGCCTGAGCGCTACGCCGCCTCGGAGTCGATGCGGCCCTGGAGGGTCACCGGTGCACGAGATGCTGCACGCCGCAACGGCACACCTGAATGCCGGCCGGCACGCCGAGGCGCGCGAGATCCTCGACGCGTTCGTCGCCGCGCACGCGAGCGATCCCGACGCACTGCATCTCGCAGGCGTGGCGCGACTCGGGACGAGAGACGCGGCGGGCGCGCTGGCGCTGTTCGACCGCGCGCTCGCGATCCGCGACGACGTCGCCGAGGTCCACAACAACCGCGGTCTCGCGCTGCGTGCCGTGGGCCGCGCGAAGGACGCCGAGGGCGCCGCGCGACGGGCCGTCGAACTCGACGGCGGACGCCGCGAATTCCACAACAACCTCGGCACGGTGTGCGAGGAACTCGGCCGCACGGAGGACGCTCTCGCGAGCTATCGCCGCGCGCTGGGGCTCGATCCGAAGCACGCGATCGCGCATTTCAACGCGGGCCGCGTCCTGGCCGCTCTGTCACGCGAGGACGAGGCCATCGAGAGCCTGAGGCGCGCCACGCAGCTCGACGCGGCGCGGGTGGACGCCTGGCTCGCTCTCGGCCGCGTGTTGACGCGCAAGGGCGACACCGACGCGGCGCGCACGGCCCTGCGGCGCGCGCTGATGCTCGCCCCCGCCAACGCCGAGATCGAGGAGGCGTTCGCGGACGCGTCCCACGTGGCCGGCCGGCTGCCCGAGGCCGCGGCGCACTACCGCCGCGCGGTCGAGCTCGCCCCGGACCGCGGCGACGCGTGGTTCTCGCTGGGTTGCGCGCTCCTGACGCACGGCGACGTGGCGGGCGCGCTGGGCGCCCTGGGCCACGCCGTCGAGCATCGGCCGCGACGCGCCGACGCGCACTACCAGCATGGCAAGGTGGCGTTCGAGCTGGGGCAGACGGACACGGCGCTGCGGAGCATGGAACGGGCCGTGCAGTTGGACAACGGAGAGGTGCGCGCCCTGGCGCTCGTCTCGCTTGCCACGTTCATCCCCGGCGCGCCGGCCGCGACGGCGCAGGACGTCCGCACCGTGCGCGAGGCGTGGGCGCGGTCCGCGTGCCCGCCTGCGACGACGGCGCGGGCGGGGCTGCGGCGGCGCGCCGGCCGCCTGCGCGTCGGCTACGTCTCCGCCTTCTTCGCCCAGCAGCGGTTGATGAAGCCCGTTCGCGCGCTCCTCGACGCGCACGACCGCTCACGCGTCGAGGTGCATCTCTTCTCCGACGCACCGCGCAGCGCCGTGGGCGAGAGCCTCCGAACCGCGCAGGGCGACCACTTCCACGAGACCGAGGCGCTGGACGACGAGAGTCTCGCCCGGCACATCCGCGAGGCGGGCATCGACGTCCTCGTCGATCTCAACGCGTACAGCAAGCCGTCGCGGCTGCGCGTGTTCGCACATGATCCGGCGCCCGTGGGCGTGACCTGGTTCAACAACTACGCCACGCTCGCCGTGCCGGGCATCGGGTGGTCGGTCGGCGACGGGATCGTCGCCCCGCCGGACGAGGACGACGACTACGCCGAAGAGATCATCCGCGTGGACGGCACGTACCTGCCGTTCGGCGTGCAGTACGCGGTGCCGGACGTCGCCCCGCCGCCGGTGGCGCAGGCGGGCACGCTCACGTTCGGCTCGCCCGCGTCGCTCTACAAGCTGACGCCGCAGGTCTTCGACACGTGGGCGCAGATGCTGACCGAGGCGCCGGGCGCGCGGCTGCTGCTGCGCAATGCCGGTCTTGCGACGCGCACCAATCGCGACGCGGTCGCCGCCGCCTTCGCCGCACGCGGCGTGGACGGCACGCGGCTGTCGCTGGAGGGCCCGGCCACGCACGCGGAGTTCCTCGGGACGTACGACCGCATCGACGTGGCTCTCGATCCGTTCCCCTACAACGGCGGCACGACGACGATGGAGGCGCTGTGGCAGGGCGTCCCCGTACTGACGTTCACGGGCGACCGCTGGGCGAGCCGCATCAGTGCGTCGATCCTCACTGCCGCCTGGCTGCGTGAGTTCGTGGCGGACGACGTCGCCGGCTACGTGCGCCTCGCCGCAGAGATCGCGGGGGCCGCCGACGTCGCTGCCGACCTCGCGGAGCGGCGGCACGGCATGCGGGCACGGCTCACGGCGTCGCCCGCAATGGACGCCCGCGCGTTCGCAGGACAGATGGAGAACGTGTATGACCGCCTCGCACGGTGAGCCGCAAGCGACGACCTACGACAGCATCCCCTACGACAGCCAGGCGTTCGCGCACACGCACCCCGACCATCTGTCCACGCTCGCCGCGATCTTCGGCATCGACGCCCCGGCGCCCGAGACGGCCCGCGTGCTGGAGCTCGGCTGCGCGAGCGGCGGGAACCTGATCCCGATCGCCCAGTCGCTGCCGGGCGCGGAACTGGTGGGCGTCGATCTCTCGGAACGGCAGATCGAGGACGGCCGGGCGACGCTGCGCGCCACCGGCATCGAGCGCATCTCGCTGCAGCACAGGAGCATCCTCGACATCGGGCCGGCCGACGGCCTGTTCGACTACGTCATCTGCCACGGCGTCTACTCGTGGGTGCCCCCGGAGGTGCAGCGCAAGATCCTCGCCATCTGCCGCGAGAACATGCAGCCGAGCGGCGTGGCGTACATCAGCTACAACACGCTGCCTGGCTGGCACATGCGCTCGATGATGCGCGAGATGATGAAGTTCCACGCGGCGCGGTTCGCCGATCCACGGTCGAAGATCGACCAGGCGCGCGCGCTGCTGGACTTTCTCGTCGCAGCGGTTCCCAAGGACAGCGGCGCGTACGCGCAACTGCTCCACGACGAACTCGGCATCATCCAGACGCACTACGACAGCTACCTGTTCCACGAGCACCTCGAGGAGTTCAACGAGCCGCTGTACTTCCACCGCTTCGTCGCGCGCGCGGGGGACGCCGGACTGCGCTACCTCTGCGAGGCCGGCTTCGAGGGTATGACCGGCGCGGGCCTCTCGGCCGAGACGTCGGAGACGCTGCACGCGATCGCTCCGGACATCATCCATCTCGAGCAGTACATGGACTTCGTGCGCAATCGCATGTTCCGTCGCACGCTCCTCGTGGCATCCGACCTCATGCCCGATCGCACGATCGACGGCGCGCGCATCCAGTCGCTGCGGCTCGCTTCCGCGCTGCAGTTGCCGGCCGGTGGCGGCGACATGACGGGAACCGAACCGGCCGTGTTCCGGCACCTCGAGAAGGGCACGGCGACGATCGTGCATCCGGTCCAGAAGGCGGCGCTCGTGCACGTCCACGAGCACTGGCCAGCCTCGGTGGCGTTCGCCGACGTGGTCGCGGGCGCCGCCGAGCGGCTGGGGGACGATGCGCCCTCCGAGGACGTGCTCGTGCGCGAGGTCGCCGATCTCGTCCTGACCTGCTTCCCGGTCGGCCTGCTCGAACTCCACCGGCACCCGCCCCGCTTCGTCACGCAGCCGGGCGAGAGGCCCGCTCTCCCGGCGCTCTCGCGCCACCTCGCCGCGCAGCACCAACCACTCACGAACCTGCGCCACGAGGTCGCACGCGTGAGCGAGCTCGAACGCCGCACGGCGGCGTTGCTCGACGGCAAGCGCGACCGCGCCGCCATCCTGGACGGGATCGTCGCCACGGTGCTGGAAGAAGGCGTCTCGATGCGCCGCGACGGTGAGCCCGTCACGGCCCCGGAAGAAGTCCGCCAACTGCTCGCCGAGGCGCTGCCGGGCATCCTGGACGCCCTCGGCCGCAAAGCTCTTCTCGCCGAGTAGCGTGGCCGGGCACACGGTGGCCCGCGCGGCCCACACTGTAGAATGGCGACGCACCACGAAGCGCACGGACAACAGCAAGGAGTCGTGACGATGTCGGCATCAGAAGCGCCGGTCGGCCGGGACACACCGTTCCGGCTCTTGATCCTGGCGGATCTCTCGGGGCGCGGCGGTCGCGACGAGGCATCCGAATCGTCGGCGCCGGGCCGCCCGCAGCGCGTCGATCGCGACGACTTCGACGCTCTCCTCGCGCAACTTGCGCCGACCATCGATCTCACGGCGCCGGACGGCGAGCGCCTGACCCTGCAGTTCCGCGAACTGGACGACTTCCACCCGGACCGACTCGTCCTGCGCATCGAGCCGCTGTTGCACCTGCGCGGTCTCCGCGACCGGCTGCGCAACCCCGCGCTGTTCGAGGCCGCGGCGCTCGAGACGGCCGTGCTGCTCGGTGAGTCGCCGCCGTCCGGCGACGACGCACCGCCGCCGGCCCCGCCTGCGGCGGAGGCGATCACCGCCGAGGACCTGTTCGGGGCATCGCTCGCCGCCACCGAGCGCGGCGCGCCGTCGCCCGACGCCGACGCGGAGCGCATCGTGCAGGACGCCATCGCGCCGCACATGGCCTCCGTGCGCCGGGATCGGCCCACGCGGGAGCAGGGCGAGTTCGTCGCCGCGGTCGAGGGCCTCATCGGCGACGTGCTGCGCGAGGTGCTGCACCACCCCCGGTTCCAGGCGCTCGAGGCGTCCTGGCGCGGGCTGTACGACGTCGTGCGGCGCACCGCGACCGACGCTCTGCTGCAGATCCACGTGATCGACGCATCACGGGGCGACGTGCTCGCCGATCTCACGTCACGGAAGGACCTGCGCGAGACCCGGCTGTATCGCCACCTCGTGGAGGAGACCATCGAGACCGCCGGCGGGCAGCCGTGGGCGTTCGTCGCGAGCGACCTCGCCTTCGATGCCCTGCCCGCCGACGTCCTACTGCTGAGCAAGCTGGCGCGCGTGGCCGAGGCGGCGGGCGCGACCATCGCGGCGACCGCGCGCCCCGGCATCGTCGGCTGTCCGTCGCTCGGCACGGCGCCGCACCCGTCGGAGTGGACCGACGCGGGAGACGCCCTCGGCCGCAAGGCCTTCGACATGCTGCGCACGATGCCCGCGGCCCGCCACATCGCCTTGGTGTGGCCACGCTTCCTCGCGCGGCTGCCGTACGGCTGTGAGACCGACGCGACCGAAGACGTGCCGTTCGAAGAGCTGCCGCCGAGCGAACCTCTCGCGGGTCGGCACGATCACCTTCTCTGGGCGGGCGGCGCGTTCCTCGTCGCCGAGGCGCTCACCGCACGCTTCGCAGCAGACGGCTGGGATCTCACGGCGGAGCGCGCGTTCGAGCGCGGCAACCTGCCCGCCGTCGTCGCCATCGACGCGGACGGCGAGCGGGAACTCGCCGCCTGCGCCGAGGCGCTGCTCACGGATCGCGGCGTCGAGCGCATCGTCGGCGCCGGTCTCGTACCGCTGGTCTCGGTACGCGGACAGAACGTCGTGCGCTCGGGGCGGCTGCACTCGCTGGCGGGGCGTGATACGCCGCTCATCGGCCCGTGGTCATGACATCCTGACGGTCCTGCGCCGCGGCGGACGCGCGACCAGATCAGACGGGTCAGACGGATCAGACGAGGACGGTCGGACATCCGAGCACGACGGTCCCGCCGTGCGCCGTCATCGACGTCATGTGAGCGACGGGCAGTTTGCCCACCAGAACCATGAAGCTCCCGAGAGCGATCACGTCAGGCGGCCCGGCGCATGTCACCATGCCGCTGACGACGGCCGCGGGCAGCATGCCGATCAACACCGTGGGCACTCCCGGTGGCATGATCGGACCGCCGACGTGCGGCACGAGGGCCGTCAACATCGGGCAGACGTGCATGTCGCCGATGCGGGAAGCGGGGAACGGCATGTCAGCTCCCCACCCGCGGCCCGTCGTCGCGGGCGGCAGCGCGCGCGACGACCCGTGGGGCGTCGCTCATGACCCCGACCCGTCGCCGCCGGCGGCGATGTCCGTACCCCACGCGACGAAGGCCCGCAGCCGGTCGGGCGCCTGCTCGGGAGGGTCGCCCACGGAGGCGATCAAGAGCGCCGCCTGGACGGCCTTGGCCACCAGCGTCGGCTCCGGTGGGACCTCTGGATTCTCGGCGGGGCTGAGGCTGCCACCGCTCCAGAACGCGCTCATCGCCGCCCAGCCCGCGGCGTGCTCCAGAGCGCCGTCGGTCATGGCGGCCGCCTCGGCGGAGCGGCGGTTCTCCTCGGTCGGCGCGTAGGCCCAGGCTTCGGCGGACTGCAGCGCCGCCAGCGCCATGGGCGGAGATTCGGCGGTCATCACGGATCGCGCGCAGAGGCAGCCCCACCACACGGCTTCGCGTGCCGGCAGCGCGAATGCCAGGAAGAGGGCGGCGGCGCGCCAGTGCTGCGCGCCCGTCAGGGCAGCGACGTAGTCCTGCGGCGTGTGCTCCGGGCGCAGCATCGCGCTCGCCGGCTCGTCGAGCTCGACGTGCGCGCAGACCTCGACGGCCGTCGGCGCCGTGATCTTGACGAAGGGTCGGTTTCCCATGGTCCCCCTGGCGCTCAGTTGATCATCACGATGCCGCCCTTGAGCATCAGCATGCCGGTACCCGAGACCTTCGTGAGCGCGGAGTTCACCTCGAGCATCGCAGTGCCGTCGATCTTGACCATGACGCCCTTGATCGTCACTCCCATCTGATCGATCTTGATCGAGCTCATCCCGACCTTCAGCTCGATCGACTGCATGGCCTCGGTCTCGTCCTTCCCGAGCGCAATCTTGGTGGAGCGGTTGCCCAGATCCAGCGCGAGCGTGTCGTCGCCCATCGCGATCGAGACGGAGCGGCTGCCCATGCCGATCGAATGGTTGACGTCTCCCATTTTGACGTCGATGTTGCGACCGCCCTTGCCGAGAGTCAGGTTGTCGTCGCCGGAATCGACGTTGACGCTGCGGTCGCCCGACTCGACCCTGATCTTCTCGTGCCGATGGATCGACGCGACGCGCGAGCCCTTCTCGATCGTGATCTTGCGATCGCCCGCGTCAATGGTCAGCGTATCGTCGCCGGTCTCGATCGCGACCGTGCGGTCCTTGTAGATCTTGACGGTCTGACTGCCGTCCTCGGCGTCGCTGCAGCCGATCGCGACGTCCTGGTTGTTGAAGACGTCGATGGTCTGCGAGCCCTTGTCCTTCGTCGCAAACCCGACCTTCAGGCGGTCGTCGTTCTCGACCACGCGCTCAAAGTCGTGCTGGGCGTGGAAACGGATGAGTTCCGAGCCCTTCGTGTCGTCGAACGTGAGTTCGTTGAAGTGGTCGGCCGTGCCCTTCAGGGTCGAGTGGCTCTTGTAGCCGGAGATGTTCTTGCTGCCCGGCAGATCGAACGGCGGCATCAGGTTGGCGTTGTAGACCAGCCCCGTGACGAGCGGCTTGTCCGGATCGCCCTCGAGGAAGTGGACCACGACCTCCTGGCCAATGCGCGGATGGTACACCGCGCCCCATTGCTTGCCGGCGCTGCTCTGCGCAACGCGGATCCAGCACGAGCTCTTCTCGTCGCGCTTGCCCTCGCGGTCCCAGTGGAACTGCACCTTGACACGGCCGTACTTGTCTACGTAGATCTCCTCACCGCTCGGCCCGGTGACGGTGGCGGTCTGGATGCCGTCGATGCGCGGTCGCGGCGTCGCGCGGTCCGGCACGAAACGCACGCCGGACGGGATGCACCGGAACTGGTTCGAGTACTGGAACGGCGCGCCGGAACCGGCGAAGTACGCAGCGTCACGCGCCACGTGCTGCACGTGCGTGAGCAGGTACTCCTTCTTCTCCTCGGCACCGACAGTGTGGTGCCCGAGAGAGAACTTCAAGCCGGCGATGAACGGCAGACACGTGCCGGCCCCCTGCACGACCTCATGCGCGCTCTCCTCACCCAGCATGCGCACGTGCGTCAGCTTCGCCGCCTTGTCGAGAGGATCGCCCTTCGTCGCGGACGTCCACGTGAACCCGCCCGGGTACTCGAACATCTCGTGCTTCTTGGAGTCCGAGATCTTCTTGAGCAGTGTCGGTTCGCTGGCCTCGTGCGGTTCGGCCGGCGACACGAAGTGGAAGTCCCGGTGCGTGACCCGGCCGGGGCGGTACTCGTACTGGTGCGCCCACGCACTGATGGCGCCCAACTCCGGGACGTCGGGCCGGAAGTCCACGGTTCTCATCACACACGTGCCGAAGGTCTTCGGGTCGTCCGTCATCACCATCTCGTGATGCCCGGGGGAGTGCTCGAAGTAGTAGGTGACCCCGATCTCCTCGAGCAGGCGCGAGACGAACGCGAAATCCGTCTAGTTGTACTGCACGCAGTACTCACGCTTGGGGTACTCGCCCTTCAGTGACAGCTTGAAGTCCGACGAGTGCCCGGACAGGACCGCCTCGACGATGTCCGGGAGCGACATCTCCTGGAAGATGCGACAGTTCGACCGGCACGTCAGGAACCACAGCCACGGGACGAGCGTCGCGCGGTAGATGCGCGCGCCGCGAGAGTCCAGACCGCCCGCGCTGAAGCGTCGCACGTGGGCGTTGAAGACGACCGGCTCGTCGTCCTTCGTCATGGCGATCCGGACATCGACGGACTTGCCGACGATCTTCTCCGCAGCGATCTCGAGTTCCGTCTGCGAGAACATCTCGACTTCGTACGAGAACAGCCGGGAGAGCGCCCCTCCCCCCGCGAACGAGGTGAGGATGAGGGCATCATCTCCGAGCGGCGTCGTGATCTGGAGCTGTCGCCCTTTCTGATGGATCACGTCCGACACTCACACCCTCCTCGAGTGCGCCCCTCGCTCGCAAACCCACGCACGACGCCTGACACACGGCATCCGGAGTACGCGACTCCGCCGCTCATGCGACGCACCGGTCATCACCGCCCGCGCTCCGCCGAAGCGGCTCACAAAACGCTGAGGTACGGCCAAGCGGCAGGCGGCAAAGGGCACGGCCGCACAGGCAGCGGGCGACCCGACAACCGCGATCGTCGCGGTCGCCGGGCCCGCCACGAAGCGGCTCTAGATCTTCGTCGCCTACTTGAGGTCGTAACCCGCCGGGATCGGGCTGAGCGCCTTGTGCTGCTCGTTGTACGGCGTGTACTTCATCTCCACCTTCGTGAAGTTGAGGGACAGGTTCTCACTCGGACGATCGCCGCCACTGCTGAGCGAGTAGCCCGAGATGAGCGTGTCGGTCAGCTCGAACCGCAGGAAGACCTCCTGGAAGTCCGGCCCGGTCTCAACGAACTCGATCACCGACGGCTTGGCCTGCCCGACGGTGGACTCGGCGAAGATCTTCGGCGACGCCTTGTCGGTCTGCTTCGTGAGCACGAGCTCGGAGACCGACGGGGCGCTGGACTCGCGCTTCGCAGAGGAGCCCACCGGCGTGCTGATCGCACGCCCGACGCCCCAGGACAAGGTCTGGATCTCAATCCACTTCTCGTGCCCCTTGGCGGTGACTTCGCCCTCAATGCCATCGTACTGGAGGTAGATCGCCATACTGCACTCCCTCTACCGACGCGTCGGCCGGTTGCACCATCCACAAGAAGTATCCCATTCGGCCGGGCGTCACGCCGCCCGGTTCACATTCGATGCGCACCGAAACCACAGTGCGCATCGCGGTGCTCATCAGCCTACAGAGTACCGGAATCCTCCGTCGTCATCGACGGAAACCGAGACTCGCGTGATCTCCACGCCCTCGGCCATGCGAGCCAGGAACTCCGCCGACATGGCAGGCAGCACCGTGCCCTTGAGGATGTGGTCCACGTTGCGGGCTCCTGTGTCCACCTCCGTGCACCGCGAGGCGATCGCCGAGACCACCTCGGGCGAGTACTCGAACGTCGCGCCGTAGTGGGCGGCGACGCGCCGTCCCACCTTGCCGAGCTTCAGCTCGATGATCTTGCGCATGACGTCGTCGCCGAGGGGGAAGTAGGGCACGAGCTTCACGCGGCCGAGGAACGCCGGCTTGAACGTCTTCAGCAGCTCGGGGTGCAGCGCCTCCGCCAATCCGTCGGCGTCGGGCATGGTGTCCGGGTCGGCGCAGAGACTCATGATGGCGTCGGTGCCGGCGTTGGAGGTCATGATGACGACGGTGTTCTTGAAGTCGATGTCACGGCCTTCGCCGTCGCGCAGCGAGCCCTTGTCGAACACCTGGTAGAAGATGTCCTGCACGCCCGGGTGGGCCTTCTCCATCTCGTCCAGCAGCACGACGCTGTACGGGCGCCGACGCACGGCCTCGGTCAGCACACCGCCCTCGCCGTAGCCCACGTAGCCCGGGGGCGAGCCCATCAGGAGCGACACCTTGTGCTCCTCCTTGAACTCCGACATGTTGATGACGGTCATGTTCTGCACGCCGCCGTAGAGTTCCTCGGCGAGCGCGACGGCGGTCTCGGTCTTGCCGACGCCACTCGTACCGCACATCAGGAACACGCCGATCGGCTGACTCGGATCGGTCAGGCCCGCCCGCGACGTGCGAATGCTCTGCGCGATCGCGTCGAGCGCGTGGTCCTGGCCGATCACGCGTTCCCCGAGACGCTGCGAGAGCTCCAGCACGGCGCGGATCTCGTCGCCCACCATGCGTCCGACGGGGATACCGGTCCAGTCGGCGATGACCGCAGCGACGGCCTTTCCGTCGCAGCAGACGTGCACGAGGGGCTCCTCGCCCTGTACCTCGGCCAGCTCGTCCTGGAGTTCCCCGAGCCGTGCCACGAGATCCTCGCGCGCGGCGTCGGTCAGCTCCGCGGGCGCAGCGGGCGCCACCGCCTGCTCGGTGGCTTCGGGCGCAGCGTCACGCGCATCGCCGCCGTCGGCAGCCGCGTCACCCGCAGTGTCCGCAGTGTCCGCCGCGACGGCAGCCGCGACGATCGCGCCGCCGAGTTGCGTGTGCAACTCGTTGATGTCATCGGAGAGCTGCTTCTCGCGCGCCCAGCGCACCTCCAGCGCCGCGAGCCTCTCACTCTCGTCGCCGCGCTCGGCGACGAGCGCAGCGATGCGGTCGGCGTGGTCCGTGCCCCCGGTCTCCTCGCGCTCGAGGATCGAGACGGCGACGTCGATCTGCTCGATGCGGCGGCGCCCGTCCTCCACTGCGGCGGGGGTCGATGTCTGGCTGATGCCGACACGCGCGCACGCGGTGTCGAGGACACCCACGGACTTGTCCGGCAACTGCCGGCCTGAGATGTAGCGCTTCGACAGCCGCACGGAGTCCACGACCGCCTCGTTGAGCACGCGCACCTGGTGGTGCGCCTCGAGCGTCCCCGCCAGACCGCGCATCATCTCGATCGCGGAGCTCTCCGAGGGCTCCTCGACCTTCACGACCTGGAAGCGCCGGGCGAGCGCCGGATCGCGCTCGAAGTACTTCTTGTACTCGGCCCACGTCGTGGCCGCGATCGTGCGCAGCTCGCCGCGCGCGAGGGCGGGCTTGAGCAGGTTGGCCGCATCGCCCTGACCGGCCTGCCCACCGGCGCCGATCATCGTGTGCGCCTCGTCGATGAAGATGATGATCGGGGTCGGCGACGCCTTGACCTCGTTGATGACGGACTTGAGGCGGTTCTCGAACTCGCCCTTCATGCCCGCACCGGCCTGCAGCAGGCCGAGGTCGAGGGTGCGCAACGTCACGTTGCGCAACGTCTCCGGCAGATCGCCCTGCACGATGCGCAGCGCGAAGCCCTCGACCACGGCCGTCTTCCCGACACCGGCCTCGCCGGTGAGGATGGGGTTGTTCTGGCGACGCCGCGTGAGGATGTCCACGATCTGACGGATCTCGGCGTCACGGCCGAGGATCGGATCGATGCCGCCCGCCCGCGCGCGCGCCGTCAGGTCCACGGTGAACTGGTCGAGGGACGGCGTCTTCGTCGGGCCGCCGGGCCGCGCCGGCGCCCCTGGCGCCGCGCCCGCGGCGAGCGGCTGCACGTCGCCGGCCTCGTCGCTCTTCGCCGTCACGGCCGGGAGTTCCTGGCGCAGGGTCTCCGGCGTGATCTTCTTCAGTTCGTCCGAGGCGTCGTGCGCCAGGCGCCGCAACGTGTCGTCGGAGAGCAGCGCCAAGAGCAGGTGACCACTGCGCACGGCGCCCGCGCCGAACTCCACGGAGGCAAGGAGCCACGCCTGACGCGCGAGATCGACGACGTCTGGGGCCAGCGCAGGCGGGCGCGAGTTGCCGGTCTTCATGCGGTCCAGGGCGCGCGTGAAGTCCGCCGTCAGCCGGCTGGCGTCCACCTCGAAGTGGCGCGCGATGGCGGCGATGTCCGAACCGGGCGCCTCGATGAGTTTGAGCATCCAGTGCTCGATCTCGATGTTGTAGTGGGTTCGCGACAGGCAGAGCCCGGCGGCGGCCTCCAGACTGCCTCGTGTGAACGAGTTCAGCTTCGAGACGAGCGACTTGAGATTCACGGCGACCATGGTGCGCCTCCTTCCAGATGCTGATTGTGCGGTGCCCGGCCCGAAGTTGCCCGGCCCGAAGTTGCCCAGCCCAAAGTTGGACGTGTCTTCATAACGCGATCGCGTCCGAGCCGTCCGGAGCCGCGCCCGCGGCGACGACGCAGCCGTCGAAGTCCTGCTCGCACGGCGCGCTGCGCAGCCAGACGTTCGCCCCGAGTTGCAGCGGCTGCGACGCAAACGAGTCGAGCGCGCACTCGGGCACGGCGTCGGCGCGGAGCACGGGCACGATGTCGAACGCCAGGTCAGGACCGACGTAGGTGCGCACGAGATCCACCAGCGCCCCCAGCGCCCCGCCGTCCGGCAGGAACGTCACGTACGCCGCGTAGTCCATCGGTCCCAGGCGGATACGGAAGTTCCCGCGCACGACCCACACCTGCTGCCCGAGGACGGCGTCCTGTCCGAGCCGGTTGTGGCGCCCGCGCGGCTCGGCCGCGGAGGGCAGGAGCGTGCGGCCGTCGCCACCGAGGTGCAGCCACTCGCCCTCGAGCTGACAGATCGCGGCCGGGACGCCGAAGTACTCCGTGATGATGCGCGCGAGCGTGACGGCGGGCGCGTGTGCCCGGGCGAACGCACCGCCGTAGTAGAGGAACACCTCGTCCGGAACGCGCGACCGGCCGCGCAGTCGATCCGTCCCCAGTCCCACCAATGCATACAGACACGCCGTGACGAGGTCCAGCCGCTCCTCGGCGCGGTCGCGGCCATCGCGCGCGCGGCGCTCGTCGCGCTCGCGGGCCTTCTCCTCGAAGTCATGGACGAGGCGATACTTCGTCGATGCGCGGTAGAAGAGCGATGCCGTCCGATGCTGGAACAGATCCAGGAAGTCGCGCATGGCCGGGTCGCGCGCGCGCAGCCGGCTGATGACGTCCGACGTGTAGTGGCTCGGAAGCGCGCCGACCGGCCCGATCAGGCCGAGGAACGAGATCACCATCTCGGGCGGCGGCAGTTCGCTCTCATGCTCGATGCCCTCGGGGCGGGGCTGCATGAACGCCGCGATCTCTCCCGGAGGGAACGAGAGCGAGGGAGCGCTGCGAAAGCGCACGACCTCGGTACGTCGCGTGTCGTCGCCGCCGACGGGCTCGCGCCGCCAGCGCGGATCGCGCAGGGCGCGCTCGTGGTAGAGGGCCGTCAACGCACGGACGGCCGCCACGAATTCGAAGCGGCTCGGCTCGCGCCGGAGGCGGCCCTCTACAGAAGCGTCTTGTCGCCCGCGCGCGGCGCCCATCTGCGCAGCATCCCTTCCCGCCCCTTCACGGTGGCGACCAGTTGCGTGAACGAGTTGATGCTCGCGTACAGCGCGACGAAGCGCTCGAGCACGCTCGCGAACAGGAACATGCCCGACCCGGTGAAGCGCTCGGGCGCGAGCTGGATCGTGATCTCCGTGCCGCGGCAGATGCCCCCCCACTGTCCCGGCGTGCGCGCCGCGATGCGACGGCTCCGGACGTCGGCGAGTCCCTCGATCAACGACGCCGTCTCGTCCGAGTCGTTGAAGTCGTAGAGCCGCAGGATCTCGCGCAGCGCCGCGCCCGCGTCGTCGCCGTCGAGCGACAGGTGGTTGAGCGACAGGTGCGAATGCAGACGCCAGAACGCCCCGTAGCCGAGATCCGGACGTCGCGTCGGCGTCGGCGACGTGAGGCACTCGATACTCGCCAGCGGCGCGCCGCCCGCGGCCAGTCGCAGCCGCGGCTGGCCGCCGCCGAACGGAAGCCGGGACGGCAGATCGCGGTTCAGGCAGGTGGTGCGCAGATCCAGCGCGGTGCGCTCCTGCGAGGACGGCGAGAAGTCCAGATCCACGACGGAGAGATAGACCTCGGTACCGGGGTCGCGAACGCCCTCCGTGGTACCCGCGGCCCGTCGCGTCCCGTGCCAGAAGCGGCGCTGCGCGGAGCCGGCGGTGGCGTGCGTGACGCCGTAGAACGGCTGGTACGAGTCCTCGCTCCCGTCGTCGGCGGATCCGCGGACCTCGTCGATCGAGTACACCTCCATCGCCTGTGCACGACGCGCGTCGGGGATCACGCGGTACTCGGACGTCGTGTGCGAGAGATCGATGGGCTCGGCGCGCTGCGGGAACAGATTGACGATCGGCGTGCACCCGTGGACGAACGTGTCCGCGCCCACCGCATGCTGCAGATCGGAGTTCGCCGCCCGGAGGTAGAAGAAGATCTCCATCCGCTCGCCGAGCCGGGCGACTGCGGCGGCCGGGATGTCCGCGAGTTCGACGAACAGGAACTTCTGCGGAAACGTGAAGTACTCGGTCAGCAGCCGGTACCCGACGAACGAGCGCGCCGGGTACGGCAGCATGGCCTCGTCCTCGCCGAAGCCGACGCCGTGCAGCGCGGCCCTGCCGAGCCGCCGCGGCTCACGATCGTCCGGCCCGAGAGCGACGACCACCTCGAGCAGGTCGTTCATCAGGAGCTCGTAGAGACCGAACACGTGCTGCGCCTGGCCCTTCAGGTAGAAGCGCAGCGACGTCGGCGCGAGCCCGGCGAAGGTCATCGTCGGCGCCGCGCAGCGCAGGGCGATGCGGATCGCGGACTTGGCGCCCTCGACGCCCTCGATGGTGGGTGCGACGATCGGCTGCCCGGTCAGCGCCGCGGCCTCGACCTCGATGGGCCAGACGGTGGTGTCGTAACAGGTGCGGAAGCGGCAGGGCTCGCCGTCCACGGGCTCCGTGAGCATCTCCGTCCCACGGGCGACCTCGTAGCCGGTGGACAGATCGGACTTGGCCGCCATGCGCACGATCGCCATCGACGGGATCGGCCGCAGATAGTGCGGGTAGAGCAACCCCATCAGTCCGGTGATGAGCTCGGGGAAGTCGTCGTCGAGCTTGCGCCGGATGCGTGCGTTCAGGAAGGCCACACCGTCGAGCAACCGCGAGACGTGCGGGTCCTCCACGACGTCGGAGCCGATGCGCAGGCGGCCGGCGATCTTGGGGTTCGCCTTGGCGAACTCCGCGCCCATGTGGTGCAGGTAGGACAGTTCCCGCTTGTAGTGATCTACGAGTTCGTCACTCATGGACACGGCCCTCGACACTCACACCCCCGGTCGCCGGCTCGACGATCGAGTCGAAGACGATCGGCTCGACGACGGTGTCGGCGCGAAGCAGGGCATCGATGCGCAGACGCAACGTGCGGTCCGTCGAGTCGGTGTTCTTCAGGAGCTCCACCGTAGCGCGCTCGAAACGTGGCTCGTTGCGGCGAATGGCGCGCTCGATGTGGGCGCGCAGCTCGTCGCGTGCCGTCGCGGACGAGAGGTCCGCGCCGCTGAAGTCGCGGAGCCCGAACTCCAGGCAGTACGGATGGAGATCGCGGAGCTCTTCCGGAATCGCCGCGCGCTGGCGGCGGGTGTTCAGGAGGCGCGAGAGATCGCGCGCGACCGACGCGCAGAGTTCGCGCACGAGCACCGAGCGAGGCTTCGACGGCTCCGGACCACGGCTCTGCGGATCCTCGTCGATCAGCCGGTCGAAGATCGACGGCCGCAGCGTCTCGAGCTCGCGCGTCTCGGCCATCAACCCTGCTCCGGCCCGCCGCCGAACTCGATGCGCGAGAGCTCGAGGATGGGGCGCGCCTCGTCGCCGAGGAGCAGCATCCGCTGGCCGGCCCCGCGTACGGGCTCCATCTCGCCGCCCAGCCAGTCCGTCGCGCGGCCGAGCTGCGTCGCCTCGTCGGCCGCGTCGTGGGAGAGAGGGTAGAGCGCCGGCACGTACACGACTCCGTCGGGGCCGCCGCGCACGGTCATCTGCGTCTGCCTCCAGATGAGATCGCGGGCGCGCACGGGCGCCCGGAACTCCAGCTCCACGACCGATTCCGTGGCGATCCAGAAGTACTTCCCCGTCGTGGTCAGCACCTCGAAGAACGGCGCGCAGATGTCGTCGAGATCGCGCAGATCGTCGAACGCCTGGCCGTCGCACGTCCCCGCGACGTGCGGCCGCCCCTCCTCGGCCTCGGCGAGTGTCGCGGCGGCGGCGGCGGTGTCCCCCGCGCGGAGTTGCGCGAGCGCCCGCAGATGCGCGCGCAGCGTCGGCGTCGGATCGCCGACGAACTCCGGCAGCGCGCCGCTGAGGAAGCACTCCCGCCGCGCCTGCTCGGCGCGCACGATCTGCCGGAACTCGGCGAGCCCCAGCTCGGTCTTGGGATCGAGCCGCCCCATCGCATCGAGGTGCGTGTCGATGCGCTGCAGGTCGGCCCAGAACGAGAGCAGCTCACAGAGGAACCCACGCATCTCGGCATTGGCCGGGTGCGCCTTCACGTCGTCGATCTGGGCGGCCAGAGCGTCCGCGAGACGCCCCTCCTGGTAGAACTCGCCGGCCTTGGATGTCATGGATACCTCCGTGATGTCACGAGATGTCAGGGGGTGCCGCGGGGATGTCAGACCTGGAGGGGAGCCAGCTCCGTCACCAGCCGCACGGCGGAGACGATCTGGTCGAGTTGGAAGTGGGGCTTGAGGTGCATCACGCACAGGTAACGGCCGGGCCGGCCGGGATGCTCCTTGATGGCGACGCTGGCCTCGCTGAGCGGGTAGCGAGCGCGGGTCTCGAGGCCGAGGTCGTCGGCCGCGGTGCAGTATTGCAGGACCCAGTTCTGGAGTTGCCGCTCACACTCGGCGGCGGTCGTCAGCTTGCCGACCTGATCGCGCGCCATCACCTTGAGGTAGTGAGAGAAGCGCGACACGCAGAACAGGTACTGGAGCATCGAGGAGAGTTGCGCGTTCGTCGTCGCCGCCGGCGTGTCGTACCTCTGCGGACGCTGCAGCGACTGGTTGCTGAAGAACGCCGCGAGACGCGTCCAGCGAAGGTGACAGAGGCCGATCAGACCGAGGTCCGCCAGCTCCTTCTCGCGGTCGTCCGTGATCAGCACGTCGGTCGTGTACTTCGGCGCGACGCCGGGAGCGTCGGTGCCGAACGAGTGCACGGGCAGGGCATCGACGAGGCCGCCCGACCAGCCGTCGGACGGCGCGCCGCGAATGTCGGCCAGCCAGCCGCAGTCCGCGAAGGCGCGGATCAGTACCGACCCGAAGGCGTACACGGCGTTGCCCCAGAGGTACCGCGAGCGGTCCGTGCCGCCGACCTCTTCGCGGTATGGGAACCCCGCGTGTCCGGAGTGCAGCCCGTCGTGCGGCTCGCGCATCAGCACGCGCGGCAGGACGATGCCGATGAAACGCGCGTCGGCGCTGCCGCGAAGCGAGTTCCACGGCACGTACTCCACTTGCTCGAACGTCCGCGGGAGCTGCTGCGCGATCTCCAGCTCGCTGAACTCGTCCACTCCGAGGAGCACCGGATCGGCGGCCACGATGAACGGCGCGAACGACGCCGCGGCGATCTGCGACATGGAGCGCAGCGCATCGACGTCGTTCGTCGGGTGCCCCGGGCCCGGACGGTGCCGGACCTCGTAGTCCCCGAGCAGCACGCCGTAGGGCTCACCACCCGGCGCCCCGAACTCCTCCTCGTAGATCTTGCGGAAGAGCTGGCTGTGGTCGAACTCCATCGCGCGCGACAGGTCCTTCGTGAGCTCGTTCCAGCGGATGTTCAGGACGCGGATCTTGATCGACGGCGCGTCCATCTCGCGCACACGCTCCGCGCACTCGACGAGCATGAGCAGCCCCCGCCAGCTCGCCTCGAGGCGCTGGAACGCACGCGTGTGGATGATGCGGTCGAGTTGCGCGGCCAACCGCCGGTCCAGCGCGGCGATGTCGCGTTGCAGCAGGCCGCACACCGTCGCCGCGGGCGACGGCGGCGCGGCGGCACGCGTCAGCCTTAACCATTCCTCGAACGCCTGCCGCGGGTCGTCGCAGCAGATGAACGACGCCAACGCTCCGGCGTCTTCGCCGCCGCAGGCAGCGGCGAAGACGCACTCCAGCGGCTCGGCGGGCGGCGCGGCGGTGGCGACACCGCCCGCCGCGCCGTCGATGGCCCCATCGAGAGCCCCGGCGAGAGCCCCGTCGAGGCTCCCGCCCGGCCCGCTCGCACCCGGATCGCCGGCATCGGTCACAGCGTCTCCGTCACGGGAGTCTCGGCCCGTACGGAAGCACCGGAGACGTCGCCACGATCAGCCCATCGACGGGATGTTGGCCACCATGCGCATCGAGGCCGTGAGCTCTTCCATCTGCAGCCACGGACGCATCCATGCGACGGCGTGATAGGAGCCGGGCCTGCCGGGGATCTCCTTCACGACGACCTTCGCCTCGGCGAGCGGGTACTTGGCCTTCATCTCGGGGCCCGAGTCGGCGTTGCCGTTGACGTAGTTCGTGATCCAGCGGTTCAGCCAGTTCTCGCAGTCACCGACCTCCATGAACGACCCGATCTTGTCGCGCGCCATCACCTTGAGGTAGTGGGCGAAACGCGAGGTCGCCATGATGTACGGCAGGCGCGCCGAGATCTCGGCGTTCGCGCACGCGGCGGGAGTGTCGTACTTCTTGGGCCGCTGCGTGGTCTGTGCGCCGAAGAAGACGGCGTAGTCGGTGTTCTTGTAGTGCGACAGAGCCATGAACCCGAGCTTGCTGAGCTCGGCCTCGCGGCGGTCGGTGATCCCGATCTCGGCCGGGCACTTCGCGCCCGTGTCGCCCTCGTCGCTGGTGAAGGTGTGGGTCGGCAGGCCCTCGACCTTGCCGCCACCCTCGGCGCCGCGGATCGCGGTGCACCAGCCGTACTCGGCGAATGCGCTGGTGAGCCTCGCGCCGAGCGCGTAGGCGGCGTTCATCCAGCAGTAATCGCCGTGGGGCACCTCGCCCTGACTGACCTCTTCGTAGCCGAACTCGTCGATGGGCTTGGTGTTCGCGCCGTAGGGCAGCCGGGCGAGAACGCGCGGCATCGCCAGCGACACGAAACGCGAGTCCTCGGAGTCGCGGAAACTGCGCCACTTTGCGTACTCCGCGGACTCGAAGATCTTCTCGAGGTCGCGCGGCTTCATCAACTCGGTCCAGCTCTCGAAGCCCATCAGTGCCGGCGACGCGGCGGACAGGAACGGGCAGAACGCGGCGGCGGCGACATTCGAGAGCTTGCTGAGCATCTCGATGTCCTCGGGGTGGTTGGTGAACTCGTAGTCACCGACCAGCGAGCCGTACGGCTCGCCACCGGGCGTGCCGAACTCGTTCTCGTACAGCTTCTTGAAGAGTTGGCTCTGGTCGAACTCGACGGCCTTGTCGAGGTCCTTGAAGAGCGCCTTCTTCTTCACGTTGAGCAACTTGATCTTGAGCGAGGCTCCGGTCTCACTGTTCATCACGAGGTAGTGCAGACCGCGCCAGGAGCCCTCGAGCTTCTGGAAGTCGGGGTGGTGCATCACGGCGGCGAGCTGCTTGGAGATCGCGGCGTCGATGGCCGTGATCGCCTTGTTGAAGGTGACGGAGAGGTTCTTGTCCCACTTGACCGTGCCCTTCATGGCCTGCTCGGTCAGCGTCTTGAGCAGATCCTTGGCGTGATCCGGCTCGGTCTGCTTGGTGGCACCGATGGCCTGGTCCAGAAGGCTGAGGCTCTCGGCGGCTTCTGCGGAAGCGGCATCGGGCTGTTGTTCCTGGCTGCTCATCACTCACCACCCTCGCTCTCGACGCCGAGATCCTTGGCCAGCTTGCCGAGGTCCTCGGGACTCTGCAACGCGTTCTCGAGAATGCCCTCGAGATCCTCGGATCGATCCACCTTCGTGAGCAGGTCACGGAGCTTGTTGCGTGTGTCCATGAGCGCCTTGAGCGGCGCCACCTGCTCCACGACCTTTCCGGGGTCGAAGTCCTCCATCGAGCTGAACTTCAGGTCCACCTTCATCTGGCTGCCGTCGTCCTCGAGGACGTTGTCCACCTTCATGGAGAGACCGGGATGCTGCTTCGACATGATGTCGTCGAAGTTGTCCCGGTCGATCTGCACGAACTTGCGGTCCTTGAGGGGTTTGAGGTCCTCGGTCGGGTTGCCGGAGAAGTCGCCGAGCACGCCGACGACGAACGGCAGTTCCTTCTTCACCGCGGCCCCTTCGGTCTCGACTTCGTAACTGATGTGCACGCGCGGTTTGCGCACGCGCCCCAACTTGTAATGGATGCTGCCTGACATCGGTTTCCTCCGCGTCGTGGACGATCGGCGTTCCCGGCCGCATCGGACCGCCCGGACGACGTCCGTCAGTATTCGCTTTCCCCGGGTGGCGCGTCGATGCCGGTGAGCCTGAACAGGCTCTCCCTCGCCGTCGAATCATCGATCAGTTCTGCATAGAGCTCAGGAAGCGGCATCCTACCCCAGCGCACGAGGCGCTGCAATGCATATGAGATAGGCGAGTGAGGCTCCGCGCGGCGGAAGTACTCGGCCACCTTGGCGAGCTCCCGGAGGGCGTCTTCCCGTCCGCGGATGGCGCCTGCCGCTCCCCCGCCCGAGCCGCCGCCGGAGCCCTCGCCGTCACCGTCCCCCGCCTCGTCGCCGCCGTCCTCCGACTCCTCGACGAGGATGTCCCGGGTCGCGAAGTCGAACGTCTCATGGTAGTGCGCGAGCGCCTTCTTGATGTTCGACGTGGGCGGCGCGTCGGCGCCCCAGCGCTCGTCCATCGCGGCCGTCAGCTCCTCCCACGCGGCGATGGCCTCGTCGAGCTCCGTCCGCAGCGACCGCAGGAACGACGGGTCCGTCTCGCCGACGGCGGTCTGGAACTCGCCCATCGTGACCGCGCCGCCCTCGATGCGCCGCGCGCGTTCCTCGGGATCGGTGACGCCCTCCATCTCCTGTGCCTGCGTGAACTGCCAGGCCGAGAAGGGGCCGACGCTCGACCCCTGCGTCAGGGGGATGGCGTTGATCGGCGCGATCAGCGTGCCGTCGACGCCGACGCCGTTCAGTCCGGACACCGGCGCGACGCGCGTCTCCAGCCCGTCCTCGTCGGGGAGCGGATGGATGTCGTCCCCGTACGTGTTCACGAGTCCGAGTAGCAACCGTAGCCCGTCGCGCAGACCGCGGAACCCGTGCTCCCGCACGAGCGCCTCGGTCAGCCAGGCCGCGACCTCGAGGTGCTTCGCACGCTCGGCGAGGAACGGCGGTGCCTGTGCGATGACCTCCAGCCACTGCTGGCGCGACACCGTCCACAGATCCTCGCCCTCGATCTCGGCGCTGCGCTCGGCGGCGCGGGCGCCGTTGCGGGCGTCCTTGAGCTGATAGTAGGCGGCGTAGGAGGCGGCGTCGTCGCTGGGATCCGCGCCCACGGCCGACTCCTCCGAGATCGGCTGCAACAGTTGCTCGACGTCGATCACGGCGTCACTGGGAGTCGCTTCTTCTGACACGGACTGTCCTCCGATGGTGCGTCAACTCTCGGCTGTGGCCGCCGTCTGCTTGCAGGCCGCATCGAGCAATCGTTCCAGGAGCTTTTCCAGCGCGCGGTTGGAGCTCACGAGCGCGTCCAGCTCCTTGCGCGCCCTCATGTAGTCGCGAATCCCGGACTCTACGGCGTCGTCGCCGGCGAGCACGCGCGCGGTGCCCTCGCCCTCCGGCACGAACACGCGCGCCGCCGCGCCCTGTTCGCCGCCGGCTCCGGCCAACTGCACGATGCGGCCGGCCGACAGCGGCCTCTGCAGCAGCGCGCGCAGCGAAGCGTGAAGCGCCGTGGTCTGATCGCGCAGCGCATCGGCCGCGACGCAGAGCGGCTGCACGGCCGTGCCGCCGCCGCTGCCGTCGAACGTCGTCGCGAACGACTCATCGACGTCCGCCGCCTGGATCGGCCCGGTGATCGCCCCGGTGTCCTCGCTCGCAACCGCCGCGGCCTGCGTGACGGCCTGCGGACCGGTGTCGTCGCCGAGTGCCGCGAGGCCCTCCAGCCGCACGTTGGCCACCGTCTCCTCCTCGACGAACTCCATCTCCGTCATCGACGGGACGGGGACGGCCGCGGCCGCGGAAGCGGGCGTCGGGGCGCCCGATGATCCGGCGAGCGCCGCGAGAGCGGCGGCGGCGCCGGGCGCCTGCTCGAGTTCCGCCGCGCTCCACGCCCTCGTGCCCAGCTCCAGGAGGTCGCGACACGTACGCGGCGTCGCGGCCCAGCGCTGCACGAAAGCGCCCACGTAGCGGTCCTCCTCGGCGTCCGCGGGAGCCTCGCGCCCGCCGACGATCGTCGCGTGACCGTAGTCGTCGTTCACGCCGAGCAGGAACCCGAGGTCCTCGGGGCGGAGATCGCGGCGGCAGAAGAACGCGCCGCGCCGCCCCGCCGCCTGCGTGACGTTCACGAACAACGACATCGCGCTCTCCTCGGCGAGCCACGCGAAGAGCATCCGCGCCCACATCGACGCCTCGACGGTCGGGTCGTAGCCCTGGTGCAGCGGCAGCCAGACGGCGAAGCGCGGCGTCTGCGGCGACTGGCCGAGTTGATCGGCGACGCGATTCACGTCGCGGACCTGCAGCGCCAGACGGGCGGGATCCGCCTCGGCGAGGGCGCCGCGCGTGAGGCAGCTCGGGAACGTCGCGGCCGCCGCGTCGGCCTCCATCACCGCGACGGGGCTGGTCGATTGCAGCAGCGCGTACTGGTCGCGGTACGACGGCAGCGAGCGCACACGTCCGAACAGCTCGAAGAGCTGCCCCCAGACCTGCGAGACGGCGAACGCCTGATACGGGCTCTCCTGCACGGGCGAGGGCCCCGGGACGCTGACGAAGATCGCGAACGGGAACGAGCGGCCGGCCGAGTCCGTGCTCGGCCAGAGTACGCCGACGAGACTGCGCTTGACGCCGTCCGGGTTGTAGACGAAGCACAGGCACTGGTCGCCGGAGGTGCGGCCGCCCGAGGGCAGCGTCGGGACGGCGGCCTGCAGCCACTCGGCGAGGGCATGCGCGTCGGGCGAGTCCTGGTGCAGACTGATGAAGTCGCCATAGGTGGGGAGTTTCCCGAAGCAGCCGAGCCGCGTCGGCTTGGACCGCGCCGACCGGAACAGTGCCATGACTCACTCCCTCCCGCGCAGCGGACTGCGCGTCACTTCGGCGCCTCACCCTCGAGCACGGCGCAGTCGCGCGGAATGCTCGTCGTGGCGGCGCCGAGCAGCAGCTTGGCGGCGTCCCGCACGTCGCGGGCACGCTCGTCGTAGCGCACGCTGCAGACGACCGGATCATAGTCGCCGGACGCCGCCGTCCACGTCACGGTGTCGCTGCCGCTCCATCGCGCGCCACCCTCGGAGAGCGCGTCGAGCACGCAGTTGCGACCGGACCACGTGCGCAGAGCGTCGCCGTCTTCGTCTCTCGCGTCGCTCACCATGAGCAACGTCAGCGACGTCGCCGAGCTCGGCGACCACTCGATCGCAAGTGTCTTCTGGTCGCCCGGCTCCCACGTCTGCGCGACGTCGTTGCGCCCGGTCGCGCGGTACACGATCTTCAGGACGGGCCGGCTCTGGCCGGCCCCGCGGAACGCGGGGACGCGCGACACGGCAAAGCGCAGTGTGACGCCCTGCTCCAGCCTCTGCACGACGCCGGCCTGATCGCGAAGCCGCGCGTCGAGCTGCCGGAAGTCGGCGGGAACGACCAGCGTGCGGCCGTCCTCGAAGCGGCGCACGGACTGCAGGTCGGCGCCGAACACGGCCACGAGCAGTCCGCGAAGCCTTCGATAGTCCTCGTCGAGCGGGTCCGGCGAGCCGCCGTTGCGCAGCGAGCCCTCGAAGCGGATGCGAACACCCTCCCAGCGACGCGCGAGCGCGCCGGCGAGCGACTGCACGATGCGCTGCTCGCCCTCCGCGACGGCCGCGCGCAGCCCCGAGACGCTCTCCGCGGGAAGAACGTCGCTGCCGACGATGTCGCCGATGTGCCACGCCGCGGGCTGCCCGGCCTCGTACCCGAGATCGGCCGCGACCGCCTCGAAGTCGGACAGCGCGCCGGTGCCGAGCGGCCGCTTGCGATGTGCCTGCAACGACTCGAGCCGCTCCTGCAGTTCCGGGAGCGCGTCCCAGAAGAAGGAGTAGCGCGCGCGCAGTCCCGTCACCTCGGTGGCCCAGACGCGGGCCAACTGTTCGGCGCCGGCCTGGTTCAGCGACGACGGCGCGGACCACGCGGCCTCGAACGTCTTGGCGATCTCGTTGGCGAGTTTGCTCACGTCCCCGGTGCGCTTCGTCCACGCCTCGAGAACGAGGAACGGGTCGCCACGCGGCGCCGGCAACTCGCCGCAGCGACCGTCCCAGTAGCCCTGCGCCGCCACGCGCAGCTTGCGCACGTCGCTCGTGAAGCTCGCGAGCGCCAGGTCGCGCACGGTCGGAGCGCTGGCCGGCCAGAGATCCTCGTCGAGCACGCGCAGCGCGGGCGCGGCGAGATCCTCGACGTCGTCGCGGATCGACACCTCGCCGAACGGCGCCGCGCCCTTCCCCGCGGCCGCGTCACGCACGCGTCCATCGATCAGGCGGCGCGCCAGGTAGGCGTACCCGCCGCGGCCCTCGTGCTCGAAGAAGGCCAGGTAGCGCGCATCGTGGCGCAACGCGCGGTCGAGTTCCTCGACGACGATCCCCCAGCGGTCCTCGTCCTTCTCGTACTCCGCCGGACCGGGCTTGCCGGCGAGCCGCCAGAGGTGGGGCACGACGCGCTCCAGCCAGCGCCGCTGCGACGACTCGACGTCGGCGGTGATCTCGTCCACGGCGTCCGCGAGCGTCGTCGGGCGACGGGACCGCGCCGTGGGAACCAGATCCCCGTTGCGCGACGCGGCGAGGAGGGACTGCAATTCGCTCTGCAGCCCGATCAGCGCATCGCGCTTGGCGCGGCGCTCCGTCGTCGCTCCACTCGCGCCCCCCTCATCCGGCGTCTCCGGCGTCTCCGCCGTTCCCTGCGTGCCGTTCGCGGAGAGAGCGCCGCGAAGCTCCCCGATCTCCGGGATCGCCGCGCGCTCATCGTCGGTCAGCAGCTTCACCACGGCGTCGAGATCGCCACGCACGGCGGCGAGGATCGCGTCGTCGTAGGTCTTCTCGCCGTCGCCGCTGAAGTTGCCGGCGGCTTCGATCAATGGCTCCAGCACGGCGGACTCGATGTCCTCCGGCTCGACGTCGCCGTCGAGGATGGCGCGAACGTCGGTGCAGCGGCGCACGAACCCCTGCACCCACTCGTCCTCGCGCCCGCGGTTGGCCTCGAGGTAGCGGTCGCGCGCCACGATCTGCTGCCGCGCGGTGCGCGCCCAAGCGGCGGCCTTCTCGAGGAGCAACGGACGCAGGGCGCCCAGGCGTTCGTCGAGCGCGGCGAAGCGCTCGCCCATCTCCTCGAGCGTGGCCCTGGCGGACGCGCCGAGCTCCTCGTCGTCCGGGATCTGGGTCGCCATCCCGAAGCGGTGGATCTGCAGCAGGAGCAGATCCGGCACCTCCGGCACCGGGGCGTTCTCCGGATCGCTCTCCGTGCTCACGGGGGCGCGCGCGACGCCGGCGGCGACGAGTTCGCCCCGCAGCGCCGCGAAGGCCTCCACCTCCTCGGGGAGGAAGCGGCCGGGCGGGACGTTCGCGATCTCGCGGGCGCCCCCGTCGTCACCCGCCCCGGGACCGTCACCGCCGTCGTCCTCGTCACCGCCCGCGCCGTCGCCGGGCGGCGTGGACGGGGTCGCCGCGAGACCGTCGCGCCCGTCGGCCAGCGGAATGCGGGTGGCACGCAGCGCCGCGACGATGCGCTGCGTCGTCTCCCACCGCGTGCGGACGGCATCGAAGCCCTTGGTGGCCTCGGCCGCCGCCAGACGCTGCTCGAGGAGCGCCACGAGTGGCGCGAGGACGCGTTCGATGTAGACCGCCCGCGCTTCCTCGCCGAGACGGCGCTTGAGCCGCTTCTCCTGGAGCAGACCGAGATCCTCGAAGGCGCCGCTCGTACGGCTCTCCCACACGTCGTAGAGACGGTTCGTGGCGCCGACGCCGCTCGCCGTCTCCTCGGCGGTCAGTTCCTGCCTGACGTCACCGAGCCGGCGGTGGCTCTTCATGCCGTACGCGAGGACGGCGAGCACCAGGAAGACGCCGACGGCGACGCCGGTGAGGACCTTCCCCAGACGCACGAGACGGCCGCGCGCGATCTCGGCGGTCGTGGTCCACACGAGCGAGCGGTCGGCGACGATGCGCTCGTGGACGAGGTCGCGCAGGAAGTAGCTGCGCGAGCTGCCCGCGTGCGTCTCCGCGGCGGTCGTCCGCACGCCGAGCATCTCGCGGATGCTCGCCGCGGCGCGTTGCAGCAGCGTGCCCTGCTGGATGGCGCTGGTGACGTACACGCCGCGGCAGTACGGCGTCTCCTGGTACACGTTCGGGGCGAAGATGCACTGCAACGAGTCGCCGAGCGGACGCTGCGCGGCGGCGAAGTCGTCAGGGAAGGCGAACGCCGCCGGGCGCTCGCGCAGACTCGCCTTCGCGAGCATCGAGGGCCGGATCTCGCGCAGCCGCGTGATCATGGCCGTGAAGCGCTGGTCGTACTGCGCGCGGTCGAAGCGCATGCCCTCGGCGTGATCGACGGTCCAGCCCATGATCTGCCGCCGCAGACCGACGTCGGCGGCACCGAAGAACTCCACGAAGCCGGGGATCAGATCGACCTTCGTGAGCACGATCCACACCGGGAAGTTCACGCCCAGGATGTCGATCAGCTCGTCGAGGCGGGCGCGGATGCGCCGTGCGTCGTTCTCGAGCTCGTCGGTCGGTTTCGTCAGGAGGTCGGGCACCGGCAGCGTGACGATCACGCCGTTGATCGGCGCCTCGCCGCGGAGGCGCCGCAGCAGTTCGAGGAACGTGAACCACTCCTCGGCGCTCTCGTCGGACACGTAGCGCCCGGCTGTGTCCAGGAAGATGCCGATGTTCGAGAACCACCAGTCGCAGTTGCGCGTGCCCTGCAGCCCCTTGATGCTGGCGTCGCCGACCGGGAACTCGATCTCGGACTTGCGCAGGAGCGTGCTCTTGCCACTGGCCGGCGCACCGATGATGACGAACCACGGGAAGTCGTCGAGCCGCCCGCCCTTGCCTGCCGCGGTGGACTTCCACGTCGCGACGCTCTCGCGCCAGCGCTTGCGCAGGGCCTCGACCTCGCCCTTCGTGTCGATGCCGCCGCCGGGCCCCTCGCCGAGCGTCTTCTCGAGGGCGCCGGCCTTGGCGCGGCGGCGCAGGAACACGACGAGCCAGACGATGCCCATGATGAGCAGCGCGGCGGCGAACACGATGGCCGCCCAGTCGAGACTCGACGAGGCGTCGCCGTCGCTCATCACGTAGACGACGGCGAAGGCCACGACGCCGAGCACCAGCGCCAGGCAGAACCAGGCCACGCCGACGAGGATCTTGAGGCCGCGCGGACTCGCCATCAGCGGCCCCCCTTCGCGGCACCCGGTCCGTCGTCGAGCTGCCCGACGCTGTTCACAAGGTCGTCCACGTCGGCAGAGTTGCGGAAGCTGAAGAAGAACCAGAGCCCGACGGCGAGGGCGAGCACGAGGGGCACGGGCCACCACCACATGCGCCAGCTGCGCACGACGCGGCCGCTGCCGGTGCCGGCGTAGCCGGCCGGCCAGAGCTGGTGGCGCAGGGCGTCGTCACCGCCCGGCCAGAGTACGGCGAGCAGGCCGTCGGTGGTGGACGCGAGCTCCTGCCCGGGCATGCCGCGATAGCGCCCCTGGAAGCCCAGGCGCAGGCATGTGTGGTAGACCTCGAGAACACCCATGAGCTGCTCACGGGCGCTCGTGTCCTGGGCGGTCCCGAGCCGCTGCCAGATGCGCTGCGCGCGATCGATGAACTCGGCGCCGGCGAACGTCGTCCCGAAATGGCGCGACTCCATCAGGTTGCGCTGCCAGTGCTCGACGTGGTCCCAGTCGCTGTGGATGGCCAGCTCATCGGCCAGCGCGACACACGCGAACTTGACGTCCTGGAAGAGCTCGGGGTCCACGCCGGCGGCGCGGCACGAGCGCTCGGCCTCGGCCAGCAGCCCCTCGAGCGTCGTGCGCATCTGGTCCGGGTTCAGGGACTCGCGCGTCGCCTCGCTGTGGAACGCGGAGACGGCCAGCATGAACGGCCCGACGGCGCTGGTCACGGCGTTGCGGTTCATCGACTCGTCGCTCGCCTCCTGCGCCTCATGTCCGTGTGTCCGTATGTCCGTGCAGCACTCCGGCTGCCGCCGCCGCGCCGACTCGCGTCACCGTCACCGTCCGAAGACCACGTACGCCTCGATGCCGAGGTCCGGCGCGTCCTGGCCCGGCGCCAGCCCCTCGGTGCGGAAATGCGCCACGATCGTGCGTTCGCGGCAGATTGCCTCCCACTCCTCGCGCGTCTCCGGCGCGCCGGCGCTCTGCGTGTCGAGCCGGTAGTACATCGCACCGTCACGCGCCGGCAGCGTACTAGGCTTCTCGCACGGGGCACAGACGACGCCGAACTTGCGCTGCGTGACGGCGGCCCCGATGCGGCTGAAGGCCGCGACCTTGACGTGGCCGCTGCGGTACCAGTCGAGCTGCCGGCCGCTCGGGTCGGGGTTCGCGAACACGAGGTAGAACTGGTTGCGCCCGGTCAGCCACTCCGGGTCGATGTCCTTGGCGCCGACGCCGAGCCCGCCGAACGGCAGGTTGATGCGACGCAGCGGAATGCGCTTCCAGTTCGACGCGATGCGATCGGTGCGCAGGAGCTGCATCAGCGCCGCCAGCACCTGGCCGTAGCAGCCACCGACGTCGAGGTGGTCGTAGCGCGGCACGCTGTGCGCCCCGGCGCCCTCGGACAGCGTGCCGAACTGGCCGAGCAGCTCGCAGAGATGCACGTACAGCGTGTAGGGATGCACGTGCCCGCCGTCGGCCGCCTCGCGCAGGAGCGGTAACGCCCCGCGCAGCGTCCAGAGCTTGAGGATCTGCATCTGCTCGGCCTGCGTGGCCCGTCCGGCCACGATGTCGGCGGGCGTCGCCGCGTTGGCGAGGTCGGCGGCCTTCTTGGCACCCTCGGCGTAGAGCTCCTTCACGAGCGTGTGCAGCGCAGCGCTGGCATCGACGCGCAGACACGGCGGCGCATAGCTGCGTGACAGCCGGGTGAGCGGCAGGCCGACGGCGGGCGCCTCGAGCCGGGCGACGGGGACGACCTCGAAGCCGTCGATGCGATCACCTTCGAAGAACAGGCGCACGTTCAGGTCGGTGAGCTCGAGTTCCTGCAGGTTGCGGCCACTCGTCAGGTCGGCGACGCGCGCCGTCGTGCGCGTGTACCGCGGGGGGTCGAACTCGTCGCGCCCGAGTTCGCCCACGTTCGGCTCCTGCTCGCGCAGCCGCCGCACGCCGACGTACACGGTCAGGTGACCCTCGCTCGTCTGCGGAATCGCCTTGGACTCGACGCGCGCATTGCCGCTCTCGTCGTCCCCGAACAGCGCAACCTCGCCGGAGGGCAGCGCCACCTCGAGGCGCCGGATCTCGAACTCCCCCTCCTCGAGCTTCAGCGGGTCCACGTCGAGCGCCACGATGCCCCACGCGTACGGCTGCGCATGGGTCGCGAGCCGCGCGACGGTGGCCTGCAGGCCGGTCGCGAGCCGCTGCAGGTGGTGAGGGCGCAGGAACAACCCCTCGCGCCACAGTACGCCCCTCATGCTCTCGCTCATGCCGTCGCTTCCCGGCGGCCGCGATGCCGCTCCTTGGGGCCCGCGCGCCCTCGCGTACTCACTCCGACGCGCCCTCGCCGGCGGCCCCGGGCGCAATCGTGTTGCGACCCAGGTCCACGGTGATGGTGTGCACGGGGCCGTCGTATGAATAGCCGACGCGATCGTCGCAGTCGAGCGCGACGAGGATCTGCTGCGGCGTCGGGTACAGGACGACGACGCCGACGTGGGTGTACTCGATGTCCTCGGGAACGCTGAGCCGCAAGGGCTGGCGGCTGCCGGGGGTGATCCACGCGGAACCCGTCGGGAACGCCTTGCCGAGGCCGCTGTCCTCGAGCGTCCGCGGCTCGTCCTTGACGAGCGACGCGGGCTTACTGTCGAAGACCTCGCGGAACTGCCGCGCGTTCTGCACGGCCCAGGCGCGGAAGCGCACGTGCTGCGGCCCCGACCCCGTGTCGTTCAGGTCGGGCGTCGCGCGCAACGTCACGCTGAGCTGGTCGCCCTCGGACGCGCAACTGGTGCTGCCGCACGCCGCGGACCACGCGACGACGGCCACGAGCAGGGCCGCGTTCACCGCCATCCTGATGGTACTCATGTCGTCTTCCCTCCCCCTCCCGCCGCGTTCCGGATGTGGCTCCGGACCGCCTTCTGGAACGTCGGATCGTAGACCTTGGCGCAGAGATCCCCCACCCTGTCTTTCATGCGCTCGATGAGTTTCTCGAGCTTCGCCTTCTCCTTGCGCCCGAGGCCGAGTTCGCGCTGCATCCCGATCTGCAACGTCGTGAGCGCGATGCGCGTGCCCTCGCGCGTGCTCTCGGCATGGGCATCGACGAGGGCCGCGATCAGCCCACCGAGCTGACGGCGCGCATCGTCGAGCGCACCGGCGGCCGCCCGCAGCTTGGCGGGATCGCCACCGACCAGCGCCCGGCGCACGCGCCGCGCGACGCTCGACTGCTGGGCCGCGAACTCCTGCCCACCCAACTCCGCGGCCGCCGTCAGGAGACCGGCGATCGTGTCGAGACCGTCGGCGGCCACGGCGCGCACGAGTTCGAACGCGGGATCGCCGGGCGCGGGTGGCGGCAGACCGTGGGACGACGTCCCGGCGAGCGCGGTGAACAGCGCGTCCCAGGCGGCGACGGCGCCGTCGTTGCGAGGATCGCGCACCGCGCGGCCCTCGACCTCGGCGCGCACGCGCTCGACGTCCTCGCGCTCGCTCTCGAGACGCGCGAGCTTGGCGGCCTGACCCGTCAGCGCGTCCTTCAGCCGCTTCACCTCGCGGCGCAGTTCCACGACCTCACCGTCGTCCACGGCGGCCGCGGGGGCGAGCGGCGCGACGGGAACTCCGGCGGCGGGCGTAGCGCCCGGAGCGTCAAGGGCGTCCAGGACGACGGCGGGCGGCGCGCCGGCGGCGTCCTCGTCGGCCCACGCATCGTCCATGTCCAGCACCACGGGTGGCTCCGCGATCTGCTCGGGCAGCCTGGCACGGAGGCTCTCGATGCGCGCCAGCATGTTCGTCACCGGCGCCGTGAACGCAGCGCGGTCGCGCTCGAGACGCGTCGTCGGGGCGAACGAGACACACTCCCCCGACGACACGCCCGCGAGCGCCACCGCGAGCAGTTCGGCCCACAGATCCGCGGGCACGTCCTCGCCCGCCGTCCCGTTCTCGCTCCCGAAGAAGCAGACGTTGCCACTGGCCAGGAAACGATCGAGGGGCGGCGTCGCGGCGGCGTTGCCCACGCCCTCGACGAACGCGACCCAGGGGTCCGGCGCCTTGCGCACGCGCGACGAGCGAGCGACCGCCGACAGCGCCGGCAGGACGTCCCGCACGACGTCCTCGAAACTCTGATTGGCGTTGTCGAGCACGAGCCGCAGGAGCAGCATCGACAGGGCATGCACGTCGTACCAGGCGCCGTACGTACGATTGACAGTGGCGGCGGCGAAGAGCGCGCCGCCGGCGGCGGCGGCTTCGAGGTCGCGCCGCTGACCGGAGTCGAGCACGGCGGCCTGCGCGCGGAACGCCGACGAACCCGCCTGCACCGGCCGCTCGGCATCCGGCCGGCACCAGATCACGAGGCTCTCCCAGCCCACGCTCTTGATCTCGAGCTTCACGAGGTCGTCGGCATGGAGCTCGACACGGGCCAGGTGCTCGGCGGCGAGCTGCAGCTCGAACTCCGTCGGCTCCGGCGCGGGGCCGCCCCAGATGCGGCCGACGGTCATGCGGGCGGGGAACGACGACCCGTAGGAGAACTCGCCGGACGGCACGCCGCGCAGCTCGCGGGGGAGACGGCCGGCGGCCAGCAGATCGCGGGCGGCGTACGGCCCCCGCAACTCCGGCGGCGGCAGCCACACCGGCGCCCCCGGGGGCGGCGTGCGGTCATCGCGCAGGCGGGCGCAGCGCAGCTCGGCATGCAGATCGACGTCGTACGAGCCGTCCGGAAGCGGCGCCGCCGACAGCGCGACGACGGTCTCGGCGTCGAGCGCGAGATGTGGCTGGCCGAAGTTCTACTGGAAGCGCAGCACGGCACGCAGCACGGACTCGAACAGCGCGACCTTGCGCCGGAACGCCGCGAGCGGCGTCGTGGATCCGACGTCCGCGAACGTCGTCGCCTGCAGGTCCTCGCGTGCGCGTGCCCGGCCGGGCTGGTCCCAGAGACGCACGTGGCGCGTGCGGAACGGGCGCCAGGTCGCGCCCCCGAGAAGATCGGCGTGCTCGCCGAACGAGAGCACGTCGAGGGGCCGCGCGAGGACGCGGAACGGATAGAACGCGACGGCATCCACGCGCTGCGGGGCGAGAGCCGTGCGGCCCGCCCCCGCCCCGCCCGCCGGCGGGTAGCAGTGCGCGCTCTCGGGGCAGCCCGCGCAGGGCAGGTCGGCGCGCCGCGGCCCCTCGCCGGGAGTCGTCGTGACGCGCGAGGCCAGGTAGATCAGGAACGCATCGCGGCTGCGCACGCGGCCCGCCCGGCGCGACGGCGCGTCGGACGCGGCGCTGTAGAGCGTGCCACCCGCGCCGACCCGCGACGCCGCGGGGTTGTGCAGGAAACGCTCGTGGGTGTGCTCGTAGGGCGCGAGCCCCGCGACGGCGAGCACGTCGGCGTCGTCGCAGACCTCGAGCGGCCCCGGCGCACCGTCGCCGGGCCATGGCGCGTGGAAGATGACGCCCTTCTCGTTGCAGATGAAGAGCGGCGGGTGCAGGTCCAGTCCGAGCGACACGGGGGCGCGCTCGAATGAGCTCGCCGCAATGGCGCGATTGCGCCAGATCTCGTCCAGCGTCGTGTTCCGGAGCTCCCCCCACACGGCCGGGATCGCCTCGGGATCGACGTGGTCCAGCGGAATCTCGACGAGGAAGCGGCGGCCGTCCTCGGTGCGCGCGACGAGCTGGCGCGAGAGGGCGTCCGCGCGAAACACCAGGAGTGCACCGCCGACGCCCGGGCCCGGCGCGGAGGCGCCGTCGCGCGACCACGCGAGATCCACGCGATTCGCACGATCGCTGACCGAGGAGAACTCCACGGTGCCCGACTCGGACAGAACGCAGGTCTCGTTGAGCCGTGTCATCGGGTGCGCACCAGACCTCCCCTGCCTCTGCTCGATCCTATCCCGCGCATTGCGGTCAGCCGGTACCGAGCATCAGCGCGACGCCTCCGAGCAGCGCCACCGCCATGCTGCAGACGCCGACGATCAACCATCCCTTGCCCGTGCTCGTCGCGCGCGCACGCGGCCTGTACTCCGTGCTGCTCGTGGCCTTCGGCGCCGGCGCGGCCGGAGTCGCCGGCATGACGGGCGTCGCGGGCGTCGCGGGCATGACGGGCGTCGCGGGCGTCGCGGGGGCGACCGGCACGGCCGGCGTGGCCGGCATCACGGGCATCGGCGGCGGCGCCGGGGCGACCGGCGTCGCCGGCAGCGCGGGAGTCACCGGCCGCGGCGGCAGCGCAGCGCCGG